>JBIIGG010000075.1:0-6279 GCA_044236575.1 Polynucleobacter sp.
CGAGAACGGTTGTTCGAGACGTTTCGATTGAAGTGAAATGCGGTGAAGTGGTGGGACTACTTGGCCCAAATGGTGCCGGTAAGACAACGTCGTTTTACATGATTGTTGGTCTTGTTCCGCTCGATGGTGGCGATATCAATTTAGATGGAAAAGAGATTAGTCATTTGCCCATTCATGAGCGTGCCCGTATGGGTTTATCGTATCTCCCACAAGAAGCGTCGGTATTTCGGAAGCTCAATGTTGCTGAGAATATTCAAGCCGTTCTCGAGCTGCAAGTTCAAGGTGGTAAAGCGCTAAGCAAAAAAGAGATTCGGGCTCGCTTGGATGAGCTCCTTGGCGAATTGCAGATTACGCATCTGCGGAATAATCCAGCGCTTTCGCTCTCGGGTGGTGAGCGGCGGCGCGTTGAAATTGCCAGGGCACTTGCCTCGCAACCTAAATTTATATTGCTTGATGAGCCATTTGCAGGGGTTGACCCCATAGCGGTTGGGGAAATTCAACGCATCGTGCGTTTTCTTCGGGACCGCCAAATTGGGGTGTTAATTACCGACCACAATGTACGCGAAACATTGGGTATCTGCGACCACGCCTATATTATTAGTGAGGGCAGCGTCCTTGCTGCAGGTAAGCCAGATGAGATTATTCAGAATGATGCTGTCCGACGCGTCTATCTGGGTGAAAATTTCCGTATGTAATTTGCTCTAAATGTGATTTACTAGTAATTCGTTTCTACTTTGGAGGCATTGCTTATGAACTTAAAAATCAACAGCCGTCACCTTGAAGTGACCCCCGCAATGCGTGCCCATGTAGAGCTGGGAATGAGTAAGGTCAGAAAGCACTTTGATCACGTGATTGACGCGACTATTTTCTTGATGATCGACAATGCCAAGGAAAAAGACTTAAGGCAAACCGCCGAATTAACGATTCACCTCAAAGGTAAGGATTTGTACGCTGAGGCACATAATGCCGACCTCTATCACGCCATTGATGCTGCAGTGGGCAAGCTAGAGCGGCAGGTGGCCAGGCACAAGGAAAAGGTGCAAGACCACCATCACGAAAAACACCCAGAATAAGCAGATTGATTGGGCTAGTCATATAATCAATTGCATATGAATGCCCTACTTGATCTTTTCACACCAGACTGCATTGCGCTTCATAGTCCTGCCAAAAACAGGTCTGAAGCCTTTGCGCTGGTAGGATCACTATTTAGTCAGCGTTTAAACCTCAGCTCTGATCTCATTATTTCGTTTTTAAATGCCCGCGAGGATTTGGGCTCTACCGCGCTAGGTGCTGGAGTTGCAATACCGCATGGCAGAGTAAAGGGATTGAAAGATCCTGTGGCGGCATTGGTTCGGCTGAATACACCGATTGACTTTGCTGCTCCTGATGGCCTACCTGTATCGGTCCTCATTTTTTTATTGGTGCCAGAAAAGGCAACACAACAGCATCTCGAAATTCTTTCTTCGATTGCGCAACTTCTCTCCGATCCCGATGTGCGCAGCAAAATCAACGCCGAAAACGATCCAGAAAAAGTATGTCAGCTGCTCCAGGAATGGAGTGCCTGATTTATGTCACAACATCTGCTGCTTGAGGGCCTGACCGCGCTTCAGATTTTTGATGACAACGTCTCGGATCTCAAGCTGTCTTGGATTCGTGGGCTAGAAGGCTCTGATCGTAAATTCCCTACCGAAGCCGTACGTGCAGCTGCGGCTTCCTCTGACCTGGTTGGTCACCTCAACTTGATCCATCCCAGCCGAATTCAGATCTTTGGTGAGCAGGAGGTGGATTACCACGCTGACCTGACCGCCGAACAGCGGCATGCTCAAATTGCCAATCTGATTTCCAAGACCCCGCCCTGCGTCATTGTGGCGGATGGTCGCGTAGCCGATCCCGAGTTAGAGTTGTTTTGTCAGCGCTCTTCAACTCCTTTATTCACTACTCCTGTATCTGCCGCTGAAGTCATCGATCACCTTCGTACCTACTTAACCAAAATAGGAGCCCCTCAAGTCACAATGCATGGGGTCTTTATGGATATTTTGGGGCTTGGCGTCCTCATCATGGGTGAATCGGGTCTGGGTAAAAGTGAATTGGGTTTAGAGCTGATATCCCGTGGTCATGGCCTGGTTGCCGATGATGCGGTGGATTTTGCGCGCCTGGGTCCAGACTACATTGAAGGGCGTTGCCCCTTGATTCTGCGGGACTTACTGGAAGTGCGAGGCCTGGGCTTACTTGATATCCGAACCATTTTTGGTGAAACCGCAGTCCGCCGCAAATTGAAGCTACGCCTGATTGTGCAACTGGTCCGCCGCAATGACGGTGAGTTTGAGCGCTTACCAATTGATGCCCAGTTTGTTGATGTATTGGGAACGCAAATTCGTACTGTAAAAATTCAAGTGGCGGCAGGACGAAATCTAGCTGTACTGGTTGAGGCTGCAGTCCGTAATACCATTTTGCAATTGCGTGGTATTGATACCCTCAAAGAGTTCATTGAGCGGCAACGCGTCCAAATGATCACTGAATCAGAAGAGCCAAAAGTTCAAGGGCGCTTGATTTAGTATGCAAATCCATCTGATAACCGGTATCTCTGGTTCAGGTAAATCCGTTGCCCTCAGGGCTTTTGAAGACAGTGGTTACGATTGCGTTGATAACCTGCCGGTGCCGCTCTTAGAAAACCTCATCACAGCGATGGAAAATGAAGGGCGTGAGTTTGTTGCAGTTGCAATTGATGCGCGCCGTGGCCAATCAATTGCAGAGCTGCCAACCCTTTTAGAAACCATTCGTAAAAAGCATCAAGTCCGTGTGTTGTTTCTGAATGCCGACACCAATACTCTAATACAGCGCTTCTCCGAAACGCGCCGTCGCCATCCCTTATCGAATCCCGTTAGCGCACAGCAAAATCAATCCGCCACCATTATTGAAGCCATCGAGCGTGAACGCAATTTGCTTGACTCGCTGCGCGAACAAGCCCACAGCATCGATACCAGCGATCTTCCATCGCATACCTTGCGCGCTTGGATTCATGAGCTTCTCAAAGAAAAGCCCAATGGCCTCACACTCATTCTGGAGTCATTTGGTTTCAAGAAGGGCGTTCCCAGCGAGGCCGACCTGGTCTTTGATGTTCGCTGCCTTCCTAACCCCCATTACGACAAAGTGCTACGCCCATTAACTGGGCATGACGAACCAGTAAAAGCCTTTTTGCGGGAACTGCCGGTAGTCAAGAGTATGGAAGAGGACATCATTCGCTTTATTGAGAAGTGGCTTCCAAGTTACATTGCGGATGGCAGAAGTTATTTGACCGTTGCGATTGGTTGTACCGGCGGGCAACACCGTTCTGTTTTTTTGGTCGACCAACTCATGGCCTACTTTTCAAAGCAATCGGAGCTACATTCGCAGATTGATCTGATTCAGCGGCACCGCGAGCTCGACTCCAAGGCTCTAGCAGCAACCTGATCGGCTGAGGAAGTCCGTACTGCTCGAGCGCATCTAGCTCGGCCCAAATAAACTGCGCTTCATCTGACTGAATACTTCCGTCCAACTCTTTTTTTGCTTTGCTGTTCAGGGCCATTTCATAAGCCTGAATCTGTAAAACGCGGTGGCTAAAAACATGTTTGATGCGCGTACCTATCGTTACCACGCCCCCAAACAAAGCCGATGGCTTTTTAGAAAATGGGTTTGGCAGAATTAATCCGATCAGTTGCTTGCCCGTTAATGGCTCTGACAACAATTTGGGGCTTGCATCTATCGCTGTATGTGCTTCCCATGGACTCTCAGGCAGCGACCAAAGACCACCCCAGATGGCTTTAGCAGGACGCTTTTGCAATAGCACTGCATTGCCGTGCGCCAGAATACCAACCGCACACGTAAATTGCGGCGACTTCTTTTTAATTCCCTTTTTTGGAATAGTACGCACTTGATCCAATGCCTTTGCCTGACACGCAGACTCAAATGGGCATTGCGTTTTTTTCGTGAGGCACACCGGCTGTTTTGCAGTACACCAGGTAGCACCAAAATCCATCAGTGCTTGGGTATATACCGGCATATTCTTTGGTGATCGCGGGAGAAGTTCCGCAGCCAATTGCCACAGCGAATCCGTCACCTTTTTTTCTTGTAGCGCGCCACGAATACCAAATAGCCGAGCTAATACGCGCTTCACATTAGCATCTAAGATCGGCGTCCTAACCTGAAAGGCAAATGCGGCGATTGCGCCTGCCGTAGAACGCCCAATGCCACTAAGGCTCTCTAGTTCGAGGGGATTGGGCGGAAATTGCCCTTGGTATTGCGTTACCACTTGCTTTGCACAGGCATGTAAATTACGCGCCCGCGAGTAGTAACCCAAACCGCTCCACTCAGCCAATACCTCATCGATATCGGCATTAGCCAAATGCACTATCGACGGAAAGCGCTTCATCATTTTGGGGTAGCGCTCCAGCACAGTGGCTACCTGCGTTTGTTGCAGCATGATTTCAGATACCCACACAGCATAGGGGTCCGTAATGCTTTGCCATGGCATGCCATGACGTCCATGCTTTTTATGCCACTGAATTAACTGTGTTGAAAAGGATGTTATCAGAGCAGCATCGCGCTTCGGCTGTGCACTTAACGCTTTTGGCATACTGGGCAAAAGTAGGTGGAACGTTGGCCTTGAACGATCTGCCGAATCGGCGTCTTGCAGACTCGGCAAGGCTCGCCGCGTCGGTCATAGACTTTGCTTTCCATCATGAAGTAGCCCTGCTTACCCTCGCTATCCACAAAGTCACGCAAGGTACTACCGCCTGCTGCAATGGCTTTCTTGAGCACCATGCGTACTGCACTGGCTAAACGAGCACATTGTGGCTTGGTTAATTTTCCGGCCTGCTTTGCAGGATGTATTCCAGCCTCAAACAAACTCTCCGAGCAGTAAATGTTGCCAACCCCGACGACGGCCTGCCCTGCTAGCAAAAACGATTTGACTGCAACACTCCGGCCGCGCGAACATCGGTAAAGCACAGCAGCGCCGCGCTCATTCGCAAAATCAGCGGAAAAGGGTTCTGTACCCAACTTGAGTAATAGGGGATGATCTTCAACTGGACCGCTCTTATTTGGATGCCATAGTACGGCCCCAAATTTACGCGGATCATGCAAGCGCAAGCTGCGCTTACCGAATACCACCACAACCCGGTCATGGGGTTTTAATGGCTCTTTGACTGGCAATACCCGCAGGACTCCCGTCATACCCAAATGAATCAGTAAATAGCCTTGATCCATTTGCAATAACAAGTACTTTCCCCTTCGCTCAATGCCGTGCAAGGTTTGGCCCAGCAAGATTGCCCGCAGATTACGCGGTACGGGCCAGCGCAACCTGCCATCAATAATCAGGGCATCGGTAATCCGCTCCCCCTCGAGGTGGGGCTGTATTCCAAGGCGAGTGACTTCTACTTCTGGGAGTTCTGGCATAGGTGAATTGTAGATTCGGAGATTAGAATGTGCTTATGTTCCATTTAATGCATTTGCGCCTCGCCGAGACCCTGTTGCCTGCTCGCAAGCGTGCCATGCTATTGGTAGCTAGCGTATGCCTCGGTTGGGCCTCTTTAGCGCACAGTAACCAAGGCGCTACTGGCGAACAGGTTTTTGAGATCTTGGCCTCTGAAATTGCCCTCCAGCGGGGTGAACCGGCGCTAGCCTACCAAACCTACCTTAGCCTCGCCCGGCAAACCGGCGATCAGCAGCTGGCACAGCGCGCCATGGAAATTGCCATTGCAGCCAATGCCCCTGAGCTTGCTCTCGATGCAGCTACCGTATGGGACAGGCTCGCTCCCGCAGCCGATACAAAGCCAAAAGAAGTACTGGTTACCTTGTTGATGCTGAATCAGCGCTGGTCTGATTCCGTAAAACCCGCGATTGCCTTACTACAAAAACAAGATGCTGCAAGTCAAGAGCGCACCCTGAAACAGTTCCAGCCACTGTTGGGTCGTGCCGCAGATGAGCCTGCAGCAATGCGCGCGTATTTTGATATTGTTTCTGCGCTAAGGCCCTTGCCCACTGACTCCGGCATTTTGTATACCTATGCGATGGCGGCTGAAAAAGCGGGTCGCTTTGAGGTGATGGAATCTACGCTTAGGCAGATTCTGAAAAAAACGCCGAACGATGCCAATGCCCTGAATGCCCTAGGCTACTCGATGGCCGATCGCAAGCAAAATCTGCCAGAAGCTTTTGCCCTCATTACTAAGGCACATAATCTGGCACCACAAGATGCCTTTATTTTAGATAGCCTTGGCTGGGTTAATTTCCGCATGGGCAAAC
>JBIIGG010000076.1:0-6228 GCA_044236575.1 Polynucleobacter sp.
ATCCGAGGCTTTCCCGTATCGAGGCAAAGTAGCGTAGTTGTAATTTCATAGCTAAATCGTAATCCGATTATTTGAGAAGTGCATCAAATGGGATGTACTTTACTAAATCACCGGCTTGAATTGGCTGATTTGGCGGGCAGTCTACTAGACCATCTCCCCATGCTGCACTGGTTAGCACCCCTGAGCTTTGATTGGGGAATAAATCCAGGCCGCCATTGTTATTGATTTTCACGCGCAAGAATTCATTACGGCGATCGGCTTTTAGCCAATCAAAGTCTGCGCGCATCAAATACGATGGGGTTTGTTTTGTTTCGCGGCCCTGCAACTTCAGAATGAATGGTCTTACGAATAATAAAAATGTTACAAAGCTCGAAACGGGGTTACCGGGCAAACCGATAAACCAAGTTGATGTCCCTGGATTGGATTCTCGGCGCACTGATCCAAATGCGAGGGGCTTACCGGGTTTAATGGCAATCTGCCATAAATTGAGTTCGCCTTCCGCAGTCACGGCTGGCTTAATGTGATCCTCTTCGCCAACCGATACCCCGCCAGAGGTAATGATCAAATCGTGATCTTGGCTTGCGTGACGTAAAGCAGTGCGCGTCGCATCGAGCCGATCTGGCACGATACCTAAATCCGTCGCATCACAACCCAAGGCTTTTATGCAAGCCAGCAAGGTATCGCGATTCGAGTTATAGATACCGCCCGGCTTTAATGGCTCACCAGGAAGCGATAGCTCATCGCCGGTAAAAAATGCGGCAACCCGCACGCGGCGTTTCACGGGCAAGTAGGTTAAACCGGCGGATGCTGCAACGCCAAGCTCTTGCGGGCGCAATAGGCAACCTGCCCTTAAGGCTACTTTGCCGGCAGTTAAATCTTCACCGCGCTTGCGTATCCACTGCCCCACTACAGGGGATGTCGCAATCGAAACGGCATCTGGCTTAGCGGGATCGATGGCGCAATCTTCCTGCATCACCACCGCATCGGCACCCTGGGGTATGGGCGCCCCTGTGAATATTCGGGCGGCTGTGCCGCTTTGTAGTTCTGTGCCCATGGAGCCAGCTGGGATACGCTGCCCTACTCTGAGCACTCCGGAATGCGTCGCAAGATCGGCAAGCCGAATCGCATAGCCATCCATCGATGTGTTATCTAAGGGCGGGACATCAACCAAGCTGACTACATCTTCCGCCAATACACGTCCAAGGGCTGCCTGCATGGGGACCGACTCTACTTCAGATACAGGAACTGCTGGCACGAGCAGTTGCTCAAGTGCCTGCGCTGCCGTCAACATCGGTGGCTTGGTCATTGCAGGCCTAAGATACGTGCTGAGCAATAAATTGCTTCACCACGCCAACCTCTGCCGGAATATATTTAACCCGCTGGGGAAGTGATTTGATGTCTTTAAATGCCGGTGGACACTCGGCGGGACGACCCAGAGCCTCTTCAATGGTTTCTTCAAACTTAATCGGCAAAGCAGTCTCCAGCACCAGCATCGGAACATCCTTTTGCAAATACTCGCGCGCTACTTTGACGCCGTCTGCCGTGTGGGTATCAATCATCACGCCGTACTTGCCATCGATATCCCGAATAGTCTTCAAGCGATCGGCATGGGTACTTCGGCCCGAGGCAAAACCAAACTGCTGCATCGTGGCGTAAACAGGGTCATTCGATAAATCAAAGCCGCCGGTTTCTTCAACTTGCTTAAAGAGGGCGGCCGTACGCTTACCGTCTTGCGAAAGTAAATCAAAAACAAAGCGTTCAAAATTACTGGCTTTTGAGATATCCATCGACGGACTTGAGGTGTGCAAGGTTTCAGCAGACTTTCGCGCGCGGTATATCCCTGTTCGAAAGAATTCATCGAGCACATCGTTTTCATTGGTGGCAACCACTAAGCGCTCGATCGGCAAGCCCATCATGCGAGCAATGTGTCCCGCACAAACATTACCGAAGTTGCCCGAGGGAACGGTGAAGGATACTTTTTCAGAGCTGGATTGCGTCGCCAGTAAATAACCCTGAAAGTAATACACCACCTGCGCAAGGACGCGCCCCCAATTAATCGAATTGACTGTGCCAATCTTATATTTGGCTTTGTATGCCAAATCGTTACTGACGGCCTTGACAATATCTTGGCAGTCATCAAACACACCATCTACGGCGAGATTAAAGATATTCGGGTCTTGCAGGGAATACATTTGCGCCGACTGAAAGGCGCTCATCTTTCCTTTGGGGGAAAGCATGAATACCCGAACGCCTGCCTTACCGCGCATGGCATATTCAGCGGCGCTGCCCGTATCGCCCGAAGTGGCGCCCAATATATTGAGATGCTGACCGGCACGTTGCAATGCATATTCGAACAAGTTGCCCAGCAACTGCATGGCCATGTCTTTAAATGCCAAAGTAGGGCCATTCGATAAGCTCAATAGACCAATGCGCGTACCGCCCTCTTCCCCCAGCCAATGGAGCGGCGTAATGTCACTCGCTTTATCTTCAGGGCGGCCATTGCTATAAACCGCTGCAGTATAAGTTTTGCGTAGCAATGCGCGCAAATCACCTTCTGGTATGTCGGGGCAATACAAGCTCAAGACTTCAAACGCCAAATCCGCATAAGAAAGCCCACGCCAGGAATCCAATTGGTCTGGCGTTACTTTCGGATACTCTACTGGCAAATAAAGGCCTCCATCGGGAGCAAGCCCTCCCAACAGAATTTCAAGGAACGATTGCTCTGGGCTATTGCCGCGGGTCGACTGATAACGCATGGTGTTTTAGGACAAATTTTCGAGGCGAATTTTAACGATCTCGCCAACGACAGTTTTCAAGCCTTGAATATCCACAATCGCAGCCAACATATTCTTTTCTTTGGTTTCATGCGTCAGCATGACAAGATCGGTTTGACTCTCACCTTCATTCGCCTCTTTTTGCAAGAGCGCATCAATCGAGACGCCATGCAATGCCAATATTTTAGTAATGTCTGCCAATACCCCCGCTTGATCCGCAACGCGCAAACGCAAGTAATAGCTGGTGGTGATCTCACCAATAGGCAAAACGACAGTATCGCGCACGGCATCGGGCTGGAATGCCAAATGCGGCACACGGTTTTCGGGATCGGCCGTCATTAAACGGGTGACATCCACTAAATCGGCAATTACGGCCGAAGCGGTTGGCTCTGAGCCGGCGCCTTTGCCGTAGTAAAGCGTAGTACCGACCGCATCACCATAAACCTGAACCGCATTCATGGCGCCCTCTACATTCGCGATCAAGCGCTTGCTGGGTATCAAGGTCGGGTGAACTCGCAGCTCAATCCCGGATTTGGTTTTCTTGGTGATACCAAGCAACTTAATGCGGTAACCGAGTTGTTCTGCGTATTTAATATCGGTTGCCGCTAATTTCGTGATGCCTTCTACATAGGCTTTATCGAACTGCATTGGAATACCAAATGCAATCGCGCTCATGATGCTGACTTTATGGGCAGCATCAATGCCTTCAATATCAAAGGTCGGATCGGCTTCGGCATAGCCCAGGCGCTGCGCTTCCTTTAATACAGTTGCAAAGTCAGAGCCTTTATCGCGCATTTCCGACAAAATAAAATTGGTCGTGCCATTAATGATGCCGGCAATCCATTCGATGCGATTGGCAGTAAGTCCTTCGCGCAATGCTTTAATAATCGGAATACCGCCAGCAACTGCAGCTTCAAATGCGACCATCACACCCTTCGCATGGGCCGCTTTGAAGATTTCATTACCGTGCACCGCAATCAAAGCCTTATTTGCGGTAACCACATGTTTACCTGCAGCGATGGCCTCAAGCACTAAATCCTTCGCAATGCCATATCCGCCAATCAGCTCAACCACGATATCGATCTCGGGGTTTGCAATTACCGCACGGGCATCACTAACGACCTGTGCGCGATCACCTACTAGCTCCTTGGCGCGCTCCACATTGAGATCGGCGACCGTATGAATGCGGATGCCGCGACCGGCACGGCGCAGAATCTCATCTTGATTGCGTTCGAGGACCGTGAAAACGCCCCCACCAACAGTTCCAATACCTAATAATCCAACTTGAATCGGCTTCATGATGCCTTTGTAGCAAGTGATGCAGTGGCGGATGACTTGCCATGCTTTTGACGATAACGCTCCAGAAAACGCGAAAAGCGGCCAATGGCATCTTTAAGCACATCTTCATGGGGTAAGAAAACAACGCGGAAATGGTCTGGCTTGACCCAATTAAATCCCGATCCCTGAACCATCAATACCTTTTCTTCGCGCAGTAAGTCAGCAATGAATTGCTGATCGTCCTCAATCGGGTACATCTCTGGGTCTAATTTAGGAAACAAATACAATGCCGATTTTGGCTTCACACAACTCACCCCCGGGATGGCGGTAATCAATTCCCAAGCTAGGTCGCGTTGCCGAGCCAATCGGCCTCCTTTGGCAACTAGATCATCAATGCTTTGATAACCGCCCAGCGCCGTTTGAATGGCGTACTGTCCAGGAACGTTGGCACACAGGCGCATCGAGGACAGCATGTTTAATCCCTCGACGTAATCCTTAATGCGTGACTTATCCCCTGAAACTACCATCCAGCCAGAGCGGTAGCCACAGGAGCGGTAATTCTTGGATAGCCCGTTAAAGGTAATGATGACGACATCAGTTGACAGTGAGGCAAGGGAAACATGCTGCTCCTCGTCGTAGAGCATCTTGTCGTAGATTTCATCGGCAAAGAGAATGAGTCCGTGCTCGCGCGCGATTTGCGTAAGCTCCATCAGTACTGCTTTGGAATAAATCGCCCCCGTTGGATTGTTTGGATTAATCATCACAATCGCTTTGGTGCGCGGGGTAATTTTGGAGCGCAAGTCCGCTAAGTCCGGCGCCCACTCTTTTGCTTCGTCGCACAAATAATGGATGGGGGTACCGCCCGACAAACTGACGGCAGCTGTCCACAAGGGATAGTCTGGCGCAGGAACTAAAACTTCATCGCCATTGTTCAGTAATGCATTCATCGCAAGCACGATTAATTCTGAGACACCGTTGCCAGTGTAGATATCATCCAAGGTAACACCCTGAATACCTTTTTCTTGGCAATACTGCATGATTGCTTTGCGAGCCGCGAAGATGCCTTTGGAATCCGAATAAGCAGACGCGTTGCTCAAGTTGCGGATCATATCGAGCTGAATTTCTTCAGGGGGATCAAATCCAAACACACCCACATTACCGATGTTTAATTTGATGATTTTGTGACCCTCTTCTTCCATGCGCTGAGCAAGCTCAAGGACGGGTCCACGAATGTCATAACAAACGTCATTTAGCTTTTCAGACTTTAGGATCGGTTTCACGGTGGTTTTTGTAAATGCTGATAAATTAGTAAGGGTTAAGTACTTGAAAACTAGGCAAAAAAGCGACTAGTTATAATTTACTCAATTATGACAGAGCGCACACGTGAAACTCCATTCTGATACCCCCCTTGGCATCAATACGATAACTGGCTACGGCAAGGACTACATTGAGGTCAACCGGGTCCCATACCGCCATGCGGTCTTGGTTGGGCCCAGCGGCGCAGTTGGCCAATGGGAAGCTTCTTCCTTTGCGGCACTTGAACCTAGCCACTTTGCCCAAATAGCCGATCTCAAGCCAGAACTAGTGATTTTTGGTAGCGGGGCCGTCCAGCGCTTTCCTCGCCCTGATTTATTGCGGGCCCTCATCAATGCCAAAATTGGCTTTGAAATTATGGATACCCAGGCAGCCTGCCGTACATACAACATTTTGGTGGGCGAAGGTCGCCAGGCTATGGCGGCTTTATTACTGGATCCCCAATAACGATGTTCGGCCCCATCAACAAAACCCCTGCCTTATTAACTCCAGTTGGGATTTTGATCTTGGGGGCGCTGTATGCCCTCGTGTGGTTTGGTAGCCTCGATTACCGCCACCTGATTCCATCCGACGAAGGCCGGTACGCTGAGATTGCCCGTGAAATGCTGGTCAGTGGTGACTGGATCAGTCCGCGCTACCACGACTACAAATATTTTTTCAAGCCGCCGCTGCAACTGTGGGCAACCGTCATTGCTTTTGATTGGTTTGGCGTAGGCGAATGGCAGGCACGTTTGTGGGGAGCCCTGACCGGCTTTTTGACCATCCTCTTTGTTGGCTATACCAGCACTCGGCTTGATGGCCCACGCGCTGGCTGGATTGCAGCAGTTGCCTTGGCCGCAAGCCCCATGTGGATTATCAGTGG
>JBIIGG010000191.1:0-6177 GCA_044236575.1 Polynucleobacter sp.
AGTGCATAGAGCAACATCGAGCCATGGCCATTGGAGAGCACAAAGCGATCGCGATTAATCCAATGCGGATCGGCTGGGTTGTGTTGCAAATGCTGATCCCACAGCGCTACTGCAATATCGGCCATGCCCATCGGCATACCCGGGTGCCCAGAATTAGCTTGCTGAACGGCATCCATCGAAAGTGCACGAATGGCATTGGCCATACGGATTTGTAAATTTGACATCGTAAAAGTGGTCTCGAAGGAATTAAATTGGCTATATTGCGGTAATGCCTCAATTTTATCTTCCTCCTCCCTGGGAAACCCAAAAACCCCACCCCTTGCCCGCGGAGTTGCTGCACCACCTGCGGGTTCGGCGCATCCGCGAGGGTGAAGTCATACCCATTTTTGATGGTCAAGGGCAAATTGCCTCCGCCACGCTCGTCCGCTTGGGTAGCAAATCCGGCGAACTGGCGATCGACAACGTAAAACAGGACACGCAAAGCGAAGTACCCTACAGCATCACCCTGGCCCAAGGGCTGGCTGGCGGCGATAAGATGGATTGGGTTATCGAAAAAGCAGTGGAAACTGGCGCCAGTCGCATTACGCCCCTGCAATGTGAACGCTCCGTGATCAAACTACATCGCAGCAGTGATGCCGAGCGTGCGCAAAAGCGCTTAATCCACTGGCGCGCCATTACGCAATCTGCCTGTGAGCAATGCGAGCGCACGGTGCTTCCCCAAGTAGAACCCATACAGGCGATTGCGGATTATCTAAGTAAAGGTTCTGACGATCACTTCAATGGCGCCCTCAAACTGATTTTCTGTACCGGGGAGCACCCGTCCTTAGCGAAAATCATTGCGCCCTTGCCTGCCCAAAATGTAATCATCTTTATTGGGCCAGAAGGGGGATTTACGCCAGACGAAATAGCGCTCGCAATCAAAGCGGGATTTCAGGCGGTGTCTTTAGGTAAGCGCATTTTGCGTACCGAGACCGCTGGCATTGCAGCCATCAGCACAATCCACGCGCTTTGGGATCGCTAATCCAATGCTAAGCGGGCAATAAAAAAGCCCTGGATCCAAGCAGATCAAGGGCTTGTAGCAAAGCGCGGGGGTTTACGCGAAGGAGTAGAACACCCGATACGGTACGCGGCGCTCAGACCAGAAATCAACCGCATCGCGGAAGACATCTAATAAAGTTTCGCGCGCTTCTTTGTCAAATTTCTGGGTGCATGGCAAACCTTCCAATACCACCACGAAACCAGGTTGTGGACCTGCCTTATCCACCATGGTGGTTAAGGTATCCAACAATGGATCGTAATTCTTGGCTTGTTGCTTCGTAAATACATAAGCATTAGCGATCGACTCAAGCACTTCACTTTTGGTGAGGCCATTTGCGCAATTGGCATAAATAAAGTGCTGACCGAGTTCAGCTGCGGCTTCCATTAAATCCGTTGTGCGAAAAGCCCGAATCGATTGAACGATGTTGGGGCGCACGCTGCGGAGCATGGCAGGAGGGCCGGCATCACGAACGGCTAATGCAGCACGCCAGGATGCGGGCACTTTTTTACTGGAAGCATGATTGGCTGCGAGCGTTTGCAGGCGCGACAGACCACCCTGTGCGTAGACGTTGGTGGCTGAGGGCTCACCATCGGACTGCTCGTTTCGATCCCAACTTTCGGCGCGACTGTGGTCGTCCCACTCAGCGGATGTAATTTCAGGATTATTCATGATGGGTATAAGGTTACCCGTAAGCGACAGCCAAATCAAGCCTAATTACAGTCGTTTTTTTATAAACTACTGATTTGTATAGATAAATATATATGTGGGTGTTTGCTCACATATATAAATTGACCTTAATTTCCCTTGATTCTGGTCTTGCTAGCCGCCTCTACCACGGTTAACGCGGTGACATTCACGATCCGCCGAACGGTCGCCGCGGGAGTCAGAATATGCACTGGCTTAGCCACCCCCAGCAACAGAGGGCCAATTGCGATGCCATTTCCGGCGGCGGTCTTGAGCAAGTTGTAGGAAATGTTAGCGGCATCAATATTAGGCAATACTAATAAATTAGCGGCGCCCTCGAGTGGCGAAGTCGTTACTGCGCCCGCCCGAATCTCCGGATCGAGCGCGCAATCTCCGTGCATCTCACCATCCACTTCCAGTTCTGGAGCCGTTGCCTGCAAAATGGCGAGGACTTGACGCATCTTCGCAGCCGAAGGGGCATCACTGCTACCAAAATTGGAATGCGACAGCAAAGCGACTTTAGGTGTCATCCCCAGCTTGCGCATTTCACTGGCCGCCATCAAGGTAATGGCTGCCAACTCTTCAGCAGTGGGATCAATATTGACATGGGTGTCGACCAAAAATACTTGGCGTCCCGGCAGAATCAAACCGCTCATCGCGCCATAGACCTTGGCGCCTTTTTCATGACCAATCACTTCATCAATGTATTTGAGGTGGGTTGATACCTTACTGATGGTGCCGCAAATTAAGCCGTCGGCCATTCCCTTAGAGAGCAAGGTAGCGCCGATCAGGGTATTGCGGCGACGCATCTCCAGTTTGGCAAAGGAGGCAGTTACACCCTTGCGCTCCATGATGGCCAAATAGGATTTCCAAAACTCCCCAAAACGCGAATCATCTTCTGGATTCACAATATCGATATCGGTTCCGCAAACCATGCGTAAACCAAACTTCTCAATGCGATGCTCAATCACGCTAGGACGACCAATCAAGATTGGTTTTGCAATCCCTTCATCGAGCACAATCTGCACGGCACGCAATACGCGCTCATCTTCACCTTCGCAAAAGACAATGCGTTTTTGTGCTTCAGGAACGCCTTTGGCAATCGTAAAGAGGGGCTTCATTAACGTACCCGAGTGGTACACAAATTGCTGCAACTGATTACGATAAGCATCAAAATCTTTGATCGGGCGCAGGGCTACGCCATCATCCATCGCCGCCTTTGCAACCGCCGGCGCAATCACCGTGATTAAGCGTGGATCAAAGGGTTTCGGAATCAAATACTCCGGACCAAACGCCAGGTTTTCAGTGCTGTAAACGGCTGCAACCACTTCACTTTGCTCGGCCCGCGCCAGCTCAGCCACTGCCTTGACTGCAGCTACTTCCATACCGCGAGTAATCGTCGTCGCACCCACATCCAAAGCGCCACGGAAGATAAAGGGGAAGCACAAAACGTTGTTGACTTGATTGGGGTAATCAGTGCGGCCGGTTGCCATCACGGCATCGGGCCTAACTAATTTGACTTCCTCTGGCAATATTTCTGGTGTGGGGTTTGCTAAGGCAAACACCAAGGGCTTATCCGCCATCTTTTTCACCATGTCGGATTTCAGAACGCCACCCGCAGAGAGGCCCAAGAAAATATCGGCGCCCTCAATCACCTCACTCAAGGTACGCAACGGTGTATCTTGTGAAAACGGTTCTTTCTCGGGATCCATTAACTCTTTGCGGCCTTTGTAGACGACGCCGGCTATGTCGGTTACCCAAATGTTTTTTCTAGGTACGCCCAAATCCACTAATAAATCGATGCATGCTAGCGCAGCAGCGCCAGCGCCCGATGTCACGAGTTTGACATTGGATACATCTTTCCCAACTATTTTTAAACCATTCAGAATCGCAGCTGCAACCACAATGGCTGTGCCATGCTGGTCATCATGAAAAACCGGAATCTTCATGCGAGCTTGTAATTTGCGCTCGACCACAAAGCAATCCGGAGCCTTAATGTCTTCTAAATTAATGCCGCCAAAAGTCGGCTCAAGCGCTGCAATGATTTCGACTAATTTATCGGGATCGTTTTCATTGACCTCAATGTCAAAAACATCGATACCAGCAAACTTTTTAAATAAGACCGCTTTACCTTCCATTACTGGCTTGCTCGCCAGCGGGCCAATATTGCCGAGACCCAGTACAGCAGTCCCGTTGGTAATCACCCCCACCAAGTTACCGCGTGCGGTATAACGAAAGGCATTGGCTGGGTCTTTAACGATTTCTTCGCAGGCAGCAGCAACCCCAGGGGTGTAAGCCAAGGCGAGATCGCGCTGGTTGGTGAGTTGCTTGGTTGCCGCAATTTCAATCTTTCCAGGGACCGGAAACTCGTGATAATGCAGGGCTGCAGCCCGTAAATCTTTGATTTGTTGTTCTTTACTGTTGTCCGCTTGGCTCATCGATTGACTCATTGGTATGGCAATTTGAAGCTTCTTATTCTAGTCCTCTCCAGCACATTCGCCCTCAAGGAACATAAAATGAAAAGATGGAAGCAAAACTAGGGGAATTTGATCTGATCTGGCGTTTTTTCAAAGCCGGCTCCGAATCCATGGCCCAAACCCAAATAAACCAGGTTCTACTCGGGATCGGGGATGACTGCGCCCTGCTCCAGCCAGACGCGGCGCAAAGCCTAGCGGTGACGAGCGATATGCTGGTCGAAGGTCGGCATTTTTTTGCAAATGCCAACCCCGAATGGCTCGGCCATAAAGCCTTGGCGGTTAACCTCTCTGACTTGGCGGCAATGGGAGCAAAGCCAGTTGGTTTTACCTTAGCACTTGCACTGCCCGATGCAAATGCGACCTGGCTTGCGCAATTTAGCCAAGGCTTGTTTCATTTGGCGCAGCAGTGGCAATGCCCCTTAATCGGCGGCGATACAACTCAGGGGGCCCTCACCATTTGCATCACCGCCTTAGGCCATGTACCTTTTGGTGCCGCCATCAAACGCTCCGGCGCCAAGATAGGTGACGACATTTGGGTATCAGGTACGCTGGGCGATGCAAGGCTTGCTTTAGGGGCATTGCGCAGCGAATGGCCACTTGACCCTAGCAACTTAGAAAATGTGCTGCCCCGCATGCATGAGCCCGAACCCCGCATTGCGCTTGGCCTGCAACTGCGCGGCATTGCGAGTAGCGCCCTTGATGTATCCGATGGCCTCTTGGGCGATTTACGCCACATCCTCAAAGCATCCCAAGTCAACGCCGAGGTGCTGATTGATCAACTACCCATCTCACGCACGCTTGCCGAACAAACGCAGGATCTGCGCCGGCAATGCGCAGCCAATGGCGGCGATGATTACGAACTGTGTTTCACTGCCCCAACCAGCAAACGAATGGAAGTGGAATCGCTCAGTACCGCCCTACTGCCGCTCACGCGCATTGGCAGCATTAGCTCTGCTAGCAATGGGACTGAGCCCACCCTCATTCTGCGCGATGCCAGTGGGAATTTACTCACCACAGTAGAGAGCATGCGGCTGACGCAATCCTTTGATCACTTTAAGAGTAACTAAGTGGTGATCAACGCCAATCAACCCAAGCCGACCTTGCGCTGGATGTTTCAGACTGCAGGCCGGACCCTAGCCCTTGGTTTTGGTAGTGGGCTCAGTCCCTTTGCCCCAGGCACCGTTGGCACGCTCTGGGCATGGGCACTCTTTTTGATTGGGCAATTCTTTTTTAGAACCGCGGATTGGATGTGGATCATCGGCGGCGGACTGATCGCCGCTTGCTGGATTTGTGGGCAAGTGAGTGAGGAGTTGGGCGTGGCTGATTTTGGCGGTATCGTGCTCGACGAGATCTTGGCTTTTTGGCTGGTCTTGCTCTTCATTCTGCCGGCGCCATTCTGGATACAAGCCTTGGCATTTGCACTCTTTCGTTTCTTTGATGCAGTCAAGCCCGGTCCGATAGGCATGATTGATCGCTACTTTAAAGACTGTGCTTGGATTGCTCCCGGCTCGCCCACCACCATGCCCAAAATACTGTGGCGCGGTTTTGGCATTGTGGTTGATGACCTCGCAGCGGCTTTTGCAACGCTACTGATTCTTGCTTTACTGAGTTCAACCCAGCTGTTACCGTCGTATTAATTTCAGAGCGATCCATTCACAAGGCATTGCATGCAAACCTCTTCACCATCAACAGCAGCTGAGCTCGATGAATTAACCAGCGCAGTCGCCACTGCATTTAGTGAGCGTGGCTGGACTCTGGCGGTAGCGGAGTCTTGTACGGGTGGACTACTCGCAGCTAGCCTCACCAACTTAGCTGGGTCGAGTCAGTGGTTTGAGCGGGGCTATGTAACCTACAGTAACGCTGCAAAGGTGTCTTGCTTAGAGGTGTCACCGCTACTGATTGAAGCCGAAGGTGCCGTTAGTGAGGCAGTCGCTAGGGCAATGGTTTTAGGAGCGCAGCTAGGTAGCGGCGTCACTG
>JBIIGG010000077.1:0-6015 GCA_044236575.1 Polynucleobacter sp.
ACCCCTGGTGGCGCATCTGGCAGACGCGCTAAAACCAAGTGAATGATGTTTTCCGTAAAGTCATGCTCGCCATAAGTGATGTAGATCTTCGTGCCGATGATGCGAAAGTGATCGCCCTCAGGCACTGCCTTTGTACTGACCGCCGACAGATCAGAGCCTGCTGATGGCTCAGTAAGGTTCATGGTTCCAGCCCACTGCCCTGAAATGAGGGGAGACAAGTAAATTGCTTGCTGCTCTGGTGTTGCATGGTGCTCAATTGCCTCAATCGCGCCAGCAGTCAACATTGGGCAAAGCATAAAAGCCATATTTGCTGCATGCCACATCTCATTGACGGGGGTGGCTATGCTCAGTGGCAATCCCTGGCCACCAAAATCCGTATTGGCAGCCAGTGAATTCCACCCAGCTTCACTGTATTGCTGATATGCCTGCTTAAATCCCTCGGGCGTTTGTACAGCACCATCCTGATAAATACACCCAGCTTGATCACCGCTCCAATTTAGGGGGCTCAATACCTGACTGGCAAATTTATCGGCCTCATCCAGAATGGTATTTACTAAATCTTTGCTGACATCTTCATATCCAGGTAAGTTGGCTATAACCGATATTGGTATGAGGTGATGCAACACAAATTGCATGTCATCGAGGGGAGCGTGGTAATCGAGTGGCATTGCTAAACGTCAATCGCCGTTACTGAACCAGCGCGTTTCCGCAGCTCAAATTTTTGTATTTTTCCTGTCGCTGTTTTAGGAATTTCACCAAACACAACGGCACGGGGGACTTTAAAGCGCGCTAGGTGCTTTTTACAATGCTCTTGGATATCGTGTTGTGTTGCGACGGCATTTTGCTTTAATTCTATAAAGGCGCATGGGGATTCACCCCATTTTGGATCGGGCATTGCTACTACCGCAGCAGCCAATACTGATGGATGGCGATACAACACATCCTCAACCTCAATACTAGATATGTTTTCACCACCGGAAATGATGATGTCTTTGCTGCGATCCTTGATCTTAATGTAGCCATCCGGATTCATTACAGCCAAGTCGCCAGAATGAAACCAGCCGCCTGCAAATGCCTCGAGGGTTGCCTTGGCATTCTTGAGGTAACCCTTCATCGCAATATTGCCTTTGAACATGATTTCGCCCATCGTTTCACCATCCGCAGGCACGGGTAACATGGTTATAGGGTCCATGACGGCAACCGCTTGCTGCAAGTGGTATTGCACACCCTGCCTTGCATTCAATCGGGCACGCTCGCCAATGTCCATGGCCGACCATTCTGCATGCTGCACGCATACTGCAGCAGGTCCATATGTTTCAGTTAAGCCGTAAACATGGGTAAGATCAAAACCCAACTGCTCCATGCCTTCAATCATGGCTGCAGGGGGTGCGGCTCCCGCTACCATAGCACTCACCTTGTGCTGTATGCCCTGCTTTTGCGCGTCGGGGGCGTTAATCAACATATTGTGTACGATCGGCGCGCCACAATAATGGCTAACACGGTGTTCGCGTATGGCATCAAAAATAGCGTGGGCTTCGACTTTACGAAGGCACACATTGACCCCCGCTCGCGCAGCAACCGACCACGGAAAGCACCAGCCATTGCAATGAAACAAAGGCAATACCCATAAATAAACCGGATGCCGCGGCATATCCCATTCCAAAATATTCGAGATCGCATTGGTGTAAGCGCCACGATGGGAATACACCACACCTTTGGGATCGCCGGTAGTTCCAGAGGTGTAATTAAGGCAGATTGAATCCCACTCATCCTCAGGTAATGCATATTGAAAATGGGGATCGCCATTTGCAATGAAGTGTTCGTACTCAATCGAGCCAATTGGCTTTGCTGACCCCAGATACAGCGAATCGCTTACGTCAATCACATAGGGTTTTACTTGTTTTCTTTCCGCAAGAATAGTTAAGGCCTCTTGCATCACCGCAGAAAATTCCGGATCAATTAAGACGACCTTTGCCTCACTGTGCTCCAACATAAAAGCAATCGCTTTCGCATCAAGGCGGGTATTCAGGGCGCACAGTACTGCCCCCGTCATGGGTACTGCAAAATGCGCTTCAACCATGGCCGGAATATTCGGCAACATTACTGCTACCGTATCGAATTTTTTTATCCCGAAGTGATGCAATGCAGAGGCAAATTGACAGCAGCGCTCATAGGTCTGCAGCCAAGTACGCCGAATCGAACCGTGAATAACCGCCGTATGGTTTGGATAAACCCGCGCAGAGCGCTCTATAAATGTCAGCGGCGTTTGCGCAACGTGGTTTGCAGGATTTTTATCAAGCCCATGCGAATAAATGGAATTTTTCATCTGTACATTTTTTTAGTAGCGCATTTTGAGCCACTATATTGGCATATTTAAGATCCAAGGGAGTTACAAAGCGTAATTCATAAAGCAACTTTACTGCCTTGTTTTAACCGAATGCCGAGTAAATCCCTTAGATTTCATTGAGTTGTTGACACTACTAGAGTAAAAATGCTAACTTATGGGTCGTTTGATCGAAAACCAAAGCGCATTTTTTTCAAATACACATGCACTGTGTGCAGTGAATAACTCAGTACCAATATATGAAATCACCCACAGAAAACCCCGTTGACGCGAAGGTCGCTGAAGTACCAGTAGAGCAACCAAAAAAGCCGAGCAAATCGAGCTCCAGGCAAAAATTAATTCCCATCGAGGACCTTGACCCCGATGCGCCCCGTTCGGTATTTCAGGATCGCAATTGGAATAAAGAACTCAAGCAGCATTAAGCTAGTTTGCAGTCTAAGGCTGACCGCTGCGGTCATGCCAAATACGACGCCTATCCTCACGTAACAGGGTAGGCGTATTTTTTTGTCCAGGCGTATTTCCGAAACGCCACAACTGGGCACCCGTATTCGGAGTTTGTAAAAAAGGAATATCTAAATCCTGATAGCGGGCACGCACTGTTGGATGTGGATGGTTATAGCGATTGCGGTAACCATTTTGCGCAAAGGCCCAATCCGGATTGATCACCTTTAATAAGTCCAATGAGGAGGATGTTTTGCTGCCGTGGTGTGGCGCCATAAAGACCACGCTACGCCCTTGCCTTGGTATCGGCTGAGTGCGTAAACGCTGCACTAGCGCGGCCTCCGCCTCGCGCTCGGCATCCCCGGTTAGCCAAAAGGAAGTACTGCGATTACGCACCTCGAGGACGCAACTCATTTCATTGGGCTTACCGCTATAGTGGCTCGCATCAAAACTCATCCTCTCGTGCGGATGCCAGACTATAAAGTCGACCCCATCCCAGCGCCATGACTGACCATATCGACATGGAAGGACTGGGACGTGTTTTTGGCGCAATGCGCGTAGCAATGGATTATGGTCGGGCAAGGAGCCTAGCATCGAGTCAAAGGTAATCTCACGTAATAGGGTTTGGGCGCCGCCTACGTGATCGCTATCACTGTGACTAATCACCATGCGATCAATGTGATGAATACCCTCTCCCCTAAAAAAAGGCAAGATGATGCGCTCCCCTGCATCGTCTTTCTTTCCTTGGATTGGGCCTGTGTCGTAGAGTAATTGTTTCGATTGGGTCTTGATCAGTACCGCAGTACCCTGACCAATATCAAGTACCTTGGCCTGAAATTCACCATAGGCTAAATCCGTCTTTGGCGGAACAAACAAGCATGCGCATAAAGCGCAGCCTGCCAGTCGCGATGCGATGGTATTCCGTATTGATCCTGGACGAATGGCTATGACGATACCAGCCAGTGACAACGCAAGAAATATTAGGCTAGGCTGATGTGAATAGGCCACCGCCCAATCCCAACTTGCCATTACCTTTAAGAAAAGCGTGAGCCACTCCATTGCGGTATGGGCCAACAGCAGGAGCGGCCTCGCTAATGCATCTGGCATCACCACACCAATCATGGCAAGCGGCGTAACGATGTAACTCACCAGTGGAATCGCAATTGCATTTGCTAAGGGCGACACTACCGAGAATTGGTAGAACCAATACAGCGTGCATGGAATCAAAGCTAAGGTCACTACAGCTTGCAGTCGGCAGGCCTCTTTGAGCGCCTGCTTCATGCGCTCCATAGCTGTTTTTTCAAACTCTTTTCCGGTGGGGATGCCGATTAACCCGCTGGAGTCCCCCATCGCATACAGAATCGCTGCAACTGCGCCAAAGGAAAGCCAAAAGCCTGGAGTATAAGCTGCCATCGGATCCAATACCAAGACCACTGCCAAGGCCCACCACCAGATATCAAAAGCACGCGGTAGTCTGCCCGACCAAACGGCTATCGCCACTACTCCGACCATATACATGGTGCGCTGCGCCGGTATCTGAAAGCCCGCGATCCAGGCATAAAAGAAGGCAGTAATAAAACCGGCTGCTGCTGTTACACGGGATACTGGCATCACCAAAGGTAAAGTACCGCGGCGCCACACGCGCGATGCCACTAGCGCGCCCAATCCAGCTAGCATGGTGACATGGAGGCCCGATATCGAGATCAAATGGCCAATTCCGGTTGCATTGAACACCCGCCAATCTGCCTGATCAATCGCATTTTGATCGCCCATGACGAGCGCAACTAAAACTCCTGCATATGGTCTGTTGTCATGCAGTAGGCGTTTAATCTTGTCACGTAAATTCCAGCGACGACCTTCAATCCATTGTGAAAAAGTCCATGGAGCTACCTGCTCGATCTTCTCGCCCGAACGAATCGAGCCGTATGCGCCATAGCCCTGATGAAAGAGCCACTGCTCAAAATCAAATCCATGCGGATTAATTACACCATGGGGTCGTTTGAACTTGACGCGCAACTGCCATTGCTGACCTGGCTGAATTACCGGTATCTGCTCCGACTCGCGCCCAGCAGATGACCAGGTCAGGTATACCCGCCGCGGTAGTTTGTCTACTTCAATGCTTGTCCCACGCGGTAAACGCGTGTAGTTTGCAATCACAAATGCAAATGTAGCGCCTTGGTGATCGCCCCGCGGCAAACCATCCACTCGCCCCTCAATCTGCAGATCAACTCCTTCTAGTTCTGCCGGAAATTCATACTGCAATCGCTGCTGGGCAAAATACAAACTCCAGGCTAGTCCAGCAAAAGTACACATCAAGAGGATGGCTGCTTTACACAGCAACGTGTTTGGAATCAGTATTAACAATGCAGTTGCCATCAATGCCAAAGCAGTCAGCAGCAGCGCATTGGCTGGCAGTGTTGAAAATAAAAAGGGAAGCGCTCCCCCGGCGATCCACGCCGTAATTGCATAGCGCAAGGGAATTAATTACTACGAAGTGGATTTAAGGTAGCCGACCAACGCGGTAGTGCAGTTAGCGCATTACTCCATGTTGCATTAGCAAAAGCAGCGACGTCCATCTGCCGTAAGTCGGCAAGTTCTGCCCCAATGCGTGGAATGAATTGCGGTGCATTGTGGGCTATTCCCTCATCGCGTAACCAGGCCGGCGGTATATCGGGCGCATCGGTTTCTGTCACTAGAGAACTGAGCGGCAATTGCGCAGCAAGGCGCCGAATCTGCAAGGCACGGGTATACGTTGCAGCGCCGCCAAAGCCCAACTTAAATCCCAATTGAATAAATTGCTCTGCTTGCTGCATGCTGCCATTAAATGCATGGGCGATTCCACTGCGAATCCGGCGCTGACGCAGGGCCTTTAGGATCGCATCTTGCGAGCGCCGAACGTGCATAACTACTGGCAAGTCATGAGCCTGCGCTAAATCCAATTGCTGCTCAAAAAAATAAGCTTGGCGGGTACGATCAAGTCCTTCCACAAAGTAATCCAGACCAATTTCACCAATACCAACGAAGCGGGGGTCGTGTAGTGCGTCCTCGACTTCACTGGCGAGTAAATCAAGATCAGCTTGTGTGGACCGCTCGACATACAGCGGGTGGATGCCGAGGGTATAAACAAGGCCGGGAATGATTTGGGAATGCTGAGCTACTAGTGCGCGGATGTTAGCTGCATCGCTGGACTTGACTGCCGGGAGCAATATACCTTGCACCTGATTTTTTGC
>JBIIGG010000078.1:0-6007 GCA_044236575.1 Polynucleobacter sp.
CATGCTGGGAAAAGGCTTCCGCCCATGACCAATCGAATACATACTCACCGTAGGAATGGCTTTTTAAATAGAGCGGCATCAGCCCAATGGGCTTATCTGCATCCGTTGGGTAAATGGCTAAGTGGGCCACTTGCCAGCCGGTATTACCACCAACGCAGCCATGCTTCTCTAGTGCCGCGAGAAAGGAGTAGCGTAAAAACGGAGTTGAATCTGCTGCTAATAAACCATCCCAATGTTCAGCCGAGATAGCCTGAATGCGATCCAGAACGCGAAGTTCGATTGGACTATTTAGTGCCACATTGCTCAGCGCTGAATGAGCTCGATCTTGTAGCCATCTGGGTCCGTGACAAAGGCAATGACGGTATCGCCACCGAGAACCGGCCCAGCCTCGCGGGTAACCTGACCACCTGCAGCCTTAATCGCAGCGCAGGTGGCATAGGCATCGGGGACGCCCAAGGCAATGTGACCATAAGCCGTACCCAGCTCATATTGATGTACGCCGTGGTTGTAGGTGAGCTCGATCTCGGCTTGGCCATCGGCATTGCCCTTACCAAAGCCAACAAAGGCCAAGGAGTACTTTTGCTCTGGACGCTCGGTGGTGCGCAATAAATTCATGCCCAAAATGCGGGTATAGAAATCAATTGAGCAGCTCAGGTCGCCAACCCGCAGCATGGTATGCAATAGCATCATGCTTATTGAACCTTTGCCTTGGCGCGCAGTTTTTGCATCATTTCAGAGAACTTGGCTTTTTGCCAGTTTTCATCCGCAGTCAAGATTTGTTTCAGCTCCGCTTTGATTTCATCCATCGGAGGGGCTTTGGCATCCCGCACATCATCCACGCGAATAATGTGCCAACCGAACTGGCTTTTGACAGGCTTATCGGTCATTTGGCCTTTATTTAAAGCAACCATCGCTTTTGAAAACTCGGGCACCAATGATTTGTCGCTAACCCAACCCAGATCGCCACCATTGGGGGCAGAGCCAGGGTCTTTGGAGTTCTGTTTTGCCATATCCGCAA
Source organism: Polynucleobacter sp. (assembly GCA_044236575.1). Classification (GTDB taxonomy): domain Bacteria; phylum Pseudomonadota; class Gammaproteobacteria; order Burkholderiales; family Burkholderiaceae; genus Polynucleobacter. The sequence continues at coordinate 1,019 of JBIIGG010000078.1, forward strand.
AGCTAGCACCAGCCTTGATCTTAGCAATTAAGGTATTGGCCTCCGCCTCTTTTTCGACCAAAATGTGCTTCACTTGATACTCTTTGCCGGTGTAATCCGCCTGAATGGAAGCATAGGCAGCTTTCAGTTCTGCCTCGGTTACTCCCTCACGCTCAACAAAATCCTCAAACACGGCGGCAACCAAAATACCAATCCGTGACTGCTCAATCTTGTCTTTGACCGCTTCTTTTTGGGTAAGGCCGCGGTTATTGGCCTCTTGAATAATTAATTCACGGGTAATTAATACCTCGCGCGCCTTTTCGCGGACCTGGGGATCATTGACAGGCTGCCCTGATTTTTTCACTAGGCTGTCTAGTTGCGCCTTGGGTATTGCTTTGCCGTTCACAATCGCAGCATTTTGCGCTAAGGCAGCTGAACTGCTAAATAAGGCCACACAGGTAGTGGATAGGACGAACAGAGAGAGTGTTTTCATAGTGGGGATGGGTAATAAGAATAGGTAATGGTAATGGGTTTAATTTCGCTTCATTTATTTCAGCAATAGCGCTTCAGCTGGACTATGCGCCTCAATGGTCAGTGCATGTATCTCAGTAGGAATATGGCGATTTAAGGCTGCGTAGATTAGGCGGTGGCGCGCAACCCGATTTAGGCCATCAAAAGACGATGAAACCAAGGTTAACTTAAAGTGACCTCCACCACTCGCGGCGCCCGCATGGCCCGCATGCAAATGGCTTTCATCTTCAATTGCAATCTCATCAATCGGTAGTGCGGCTTTGAGATCAACCAGAAATAAAGCAATGCGTTCTTGATTTCGGCTCATGAGGGCGTTTCCTCTTCCATGTGTTTGCTTAGCCAAAATCCTTGTGCGATAACAAAAACGATGAGCAGAGCAGTTGTTCCAAAGAGCTTGAAATTAACCCAGGTATCTTCCGAAAACTGAAAGGCAACAAAAAGATTAAGTGCGCCCATTAACAAAAAGAAGATTGACCAAGCTAAATTAAGCTGACTCCAAGTATTGCGTGCGGTATTTTCTTTTAGGGTGACCTGCTTACCCATTAGCACCTGAATCCAATTCTTATTAAAAAATTGAGCACTGATAAAAAGGCCGGCAGCAAAAAACCAGTAAAGCGCAGTGGGTTTGAGCTGGATAAATGTTTTATCTTGCAGGAAGATAGTCAGTGCACCTAAAACAACAATCAACACTAGACTCGTCCATTGGGTAGCATCGATTTTGCGATGGCGGTAATACACCCATAAAATTTGCGCGATGGTGGCAACCATTGCCACGATGGTGGCGGTATAGATGTCGGCAAACTTAAATGCGACAAAGAACAGAATGACGGGAAAAAGGTCGAATAAAAATTTCATGGTGTGATTATCGCTTTTTATTAGCCCAATTCCACATTTTTACTGGGCTCAAAGCGCAATGACGCTGAGTTAATGCAATAGCGCAGGCCCGTTGGCTTAGGGCCGTCGGTAAACACGTGCCCTAAGTGCGCATCGCAATTGCTACAGCGTACCTCGGTACGAACCATGCCATAAGCACCATCTTGATGTTCCGATATGGCATCCGGATTGAGCGGAGTGTGGTAACTGGGCCAGCCACAGCCTGCATCGAATTTGGTGCTCGACTCAAACAGTGGTGTGCCACAACAGACGCATTGGTACTTGCCGTTTTCCCAATGATCCCAATACTTTCCAGTAAACGGGCGTTCAGTATCAGCCTCGCGCGTGACGCGGTATTCGATATCGCTTAACTCGGCGCGGTACTCTGCATTGGTTTTTTTCATTGGTTTTACCTGTTCTTTTTGCTAATTGATTTTTCTTATGATGAGCAACTGAGATCGGTTACCACCTCATCGGGCAATGGTGCGGATGCATATTGCTCAAACTCTGGCTGTTCATCAAATGGCCGACTTAAAATGTGTTGCAATCGATGAATCTCACTAAAGTCATCCTGCTGCGCCATCTCGATTGCACGTTGGGCTAAATGGTTGCGAAGAATAAATTTAGGGTTCGCATGATTCATCAGCGCTGCACGCTCTGTATCCGAAATTGATTCCTGCATCAAGCGCGTGCGGTATTGCGTTAACCAGGCATCGGCTGCATCCCGATCCAAAAATTGATCGCGCCAATTCAAATTGGCACCTTTTTTTTCTACAGTTGAGAGACTACGAAACACATTGGTGAAGTCGGCTCGATTAGCATGCATGAGTTGCAATAGCGCCTCAATTAATTCCATGTCCTCTGGTACGTCTGTCTGTAAGCCCAGTTTCCCCCGAAAGAGTGCCAACCATTTCGCTTCATACTCGGGTGGAAAAGCGCTTAAGGCTGTTCGCAAGAGAGCGGTAGCATCTTCATTCGAGCTCTCTCTCTCGATGAGCGGCACCATGGCATTGGCCAAACAGGCCATATTCCAGTGCATGATTTTAGGTTGGCGATGGTAGGCGTAACGACCGCCACTGTCGGTGTGGTTACAAATGTGGTCTAAGGCGGTATGGTCTAAAAAACCAAAGGGGCCGTAATCCATGGTCAGGCCGAGGGCGCTAATGTTGTCACTATTGAGAACGCCATGGCAAAACCCTACCGCCTGCCACTGCGCAACGCATCTCGCATTGCGTGCCAATATCGCTTTAAATAATGCAAGGCATGGAGTGTTGCTTGATTGGCACTCGGGGTAGTGCGCCTCGATTAAATACGCAGCCAGTTCCTGTAAGCGCGCATGCAATCCATTAGCGGCATAGTGCTCAAAGTGGCCGATGCGAATAAAGCTCGGGGCAAGGCGAGAGCATACCGCTGCTGTTTCGATGGTTTCGCGCCGCACGGGTTGTTTAGACCCCACCAAGGACAGTGCGCGCGTTGTTGGGATGCCCAAGGCGTGCATCGCCTCGCTGCATAAAAATTCCCGAATGGATGAGCGCAGAACGGCCCGGCCATCGCCCATGCGGGAGTAGCGTGTCATACCCGCACCCTTTAGTTGCAGTTCTTGGTGCTTGAGTTCACCCAACAGAATCGCACGACCATCGCCCAACTGCCCAGCCCAATGTCCAAACTGATGGCCGCTATAGGCGGTAGCCATGGGTTTCAAAAATTGATGGCCATCTGCCTCGAGCGAATTGCCGGCCAATACGGCGAGCCAATCCGGATCCTGCGGTAAATGGTTCGAGCCTAAGGCAATGCCAACGAGTTCGGCTGCCTCAGGGGAAACGGCAATCCAATAGGGGTCTGGAAGGGGGGTGGGGGCGATAAATTGACAGGTGTCGTCGCCGATGAGAGAAAATGCCATAAGTTCATTATTCTATGGGTATTTAGCCCCTGACGTTAAAGACCAATACACCTATTGCCCCATACCGCACATGACTAATCAAACTGAACTGACTGCCGCCGCCAAGCTAAGCAATTTGGGCCAAGAGCTGGATGTCCCATTCTTAAAATTACTCGGAATCCGTTGCCTTAGCGCGGAAATGGGTAGTGGCGAAATTCTGCTAGCAATTAAGCCCGAGCATAAAAATACCTGGGAAGTGGCGCATGGCGGCGTTCTATTGACCTTAATGGATGTGGCAATGGCAGTTGCTGCACGCTCGGGCGATCCGGAGGACCGCAGCGTGGTGACGATTGAGCTCAACACCAATTTTTTACAAGCCGCCAATGGCATCCTGCGCGTAAAAGCCGATACCGTCCACCGTAGCGTGACGATGGCCTTCTGTGAGGCGAAGCTGTACGACGATCAAGGTCGAGTATGTTGTATGGCTACCGGAACGTTTAAGTACTTGCGGCGTTTACCCACACGTAACGCGAATGGTGAGCGCGTCATTAACCCCGATCAGCGGGTTAAGTAAACCCGTCTAAATTAAACCGAGAGATTGGAGCCGGATGCGCTCGTAAGTGCACCGGTAATCACGTCGTGGCCAATGGTTCCATTGGCATCAAAACGGCGTTCAACCATTTCAAAGGCGCCATCTTTCCGAATGCGCAATACCGTACTAGAGCGTGTGCCGTACATCGGGGTTTGAATAAATGCAGGGGAGAGGGCTTTTTCCCATTCCTTGCTGACGCCGGTGCTGGGTAATTCTTGATCCACTGCCACACGGGTATCGCTCAGCAGATGCAAATAGTGATCTACGTGCTTTAGATTACCTTGATCCATTGCCAGAGTTTGGGCAAAGGCCGCAACCCGGTGCGTGACTTTAGGCCAGGGCGTATCGAGCATCGCATTAGACAAACCATACACACCAGCATCTAGGGCATTTGGTGGAAAGGTTTTACGTGGCCGAATCGATTGGCCAAGCATCATGCGATTACTAACCCAATGCATCTGTGCATCGCTCGGATTACTCAGATCAGCCATCAGCATATTAAAGCCGTTGTATTGCTCAAATCGTTTTGCATTGTGTTGAATGAAGTCATTGGGTTTATGTTCACCCGTCAAATACATCAGTGATAGTTCACCGCGGGTTCGCGCGTCCGGATTTTTTTCACTGGGCGCTCGCACATTGGTGAGTGCAGCAAAACGACCTGATTTAGTAAACCCAAGCCAAGTGCCTGGGCTACCTAAGACATCGGCACGATCCCGCCCGGCCAATAACTCAGGGTGCTCGGACCACCAATCCATTTTTTCAGTATTGCGCTCATAAAACTCATCGCGATTCGCGGCCACCACCAGCGGATAGTCGGGATGGGATTTCCAGGCGAAGAGAATGAGGCACATAGCAATACTATGCCTGATTAAATAGCAATCAGGGGGTAGGGCAGCTGGTCAAGCATCAAAATGGGGCCATCGGGCGCCCCAAGGTGGAAGGTGCCACCGGCTTGCAGCTCAGTTTTAATCTCGATTTGGAAGTCCATGCGGCGGGTATTGGCAATACTAGGAGCGCTGAGGACGACCATTCCGGCTGGCTGCCCGGCGTCATCCGCATGGAAAATCTCACTTCCTGGGCCGGTAGGGGCATTTGCAAGTTGATCGATGGGGCAGTGGGCTAGCTGCAGGCGCCG
>JBIIGG010000013.1:0-21544 GCA_044236575.1 Polynucleobacter sp.
AAGCAAAAACGATAATCCAAATCGGGTATTCAAAACTCGGCTGCACAAACCAAGCAGTAATTAAGAAAACGCCCAAGCCAACCACTACGCCCCGCACCACCGCAGCCAGCACATAGGCCGCATAAAACTCCAGATTGCTCAGCGGGGCCAACAGAACAAAAACTAAATTGCCGGTGATCTTAGACTGAATTAATGAAGACGAGGTATTCGCAAATGCATTTTGCAATAGACTCATCATCACGAGGCCCGGAATCAAAAAGGCGGTATAGCTCAGGTGACCATACATCTCCACCTTGCCTTCCAGCACATGGCCAAAAATCAAAAGGTACAGTACTGCGGTCAGTACCGGCGCCGCTACCGTCTGAAACGCAACTTTATAAAAGCGCTTTACTTCTTTACGTAGTAGCGTTGGAAAGCCACTGCCATAGTCGAATGGGGCATGCTTCATGCGGCATTTCCAGACATGATGTGCACAAAGACATCTTCTAAATCAGCTGCCTCACCATTTTGTTTTTTTGCACCACCAAACCGAGACAGTAAATTGGTCGTGGTATCTAATGCGACCACCTTGCCTTGCTTTAGCATCGCAATGCGTTGACACAAGGCCTCAGCCTCTTCTAAATAATGGGTGGTCAATACGATGGTGTGCCCATCGTGATTGAGTCTGCTAATAAATTGCCAGAGGGATTGGCGCAACTCGACATCGACTCCGGCCGTTGGCTCATCCAGAACGATCACGGGTGGGCGATGTACCAGCGCTTGCGCAACCAAGACCCGGCGTTTCATGCCGCCCGATAGGGAGCGCATATTGTTATCGGCTTTTCCAGTCAAGTCTAAGTTAGCCATGATCTCATCGATCCACGCATCGTTATTGCGAATACCAAAGTAGCCCGACTGAAAGCGTAAGGTTTCACGTACCGTAAAGAAGGGATCAAAAACCAATTCTTGTGGCACAACGCCAAGCATGCGGCGCGCTTCGCGGTGGGTTGACCGTACATCGATGCCCATAATCGAAGCGCTTCCGTGGTCTGGCTTACACAGCCCCGCCAAAATGGAGATGAGGGTTGTTTTTCCAGCGCCGTTAGGGCCGAGAAGCCCAAAGAACTCACCTTCATGGATTTGAAGCGAAACATCGTCTAGGGCTTGCAAGACGCCATAGTACTTTGATATTCCTTTAATCGATATTGCCGAAGTCATGCTACTGGCGTGCCCAACAACTCAGCAACGCCATAAACCTGAGCCAAGACACACAATTTCGGCGGTGGACTTACCAAGGTTAGCTCGCGCTGACCCTGCCGTAATTTTTTTTGCCATGCGATCAAGACAGCCAGAGCACTGGAATCAAAATCGCTCAGTGCGGCACAATCCACCGTCTCCAACTGCCCTAGATCACGCAGTCCATCGGACTCGACTGCTAAAGCATTTTGCTGGGTTAAGGTAGACGGCAGGGTATAGGGCATAGCTCGTTCGTTAACTACCAGGACGCGCAGAGGCTAGCATCTTATTGCGCTCTTTCAAGAACGCGATCAGCCCATCAATGCCATTTTGATTAATTTGATTCGTAAATTGGTTACGGTAGTTCTCTACTAGCCAAACACCCAAAACGTTAATGTCATAGACTCTCCAGCCAACTGGCGTTTTCTCTAGACGGTAATCGAGCGGAATCGGGTCACCGCGACCCAGTACCACGGTACGCACAATCACTTCAGTATCGGTTGGTGCTGCACGCAAGGCTTTGTACTGAACCGTTTGATCGCGTACCTGGCTTAACGCGCCCGAGTAGGTACGAATCAATAGGGTTTTGAATTCTGCAATCAGCTGTGCTTGCTGTTCCGGTGTGGCCTTTCTCCAATTGGGGCCCATCGACATCTCAGTGGTGCGCCGCATATCGGTATACGGCACAATTTTCTTCTCAACCAGATCGACTACACGCGTAATATTGCCCTTCTGAATTTCCGGATCGGCCTTAATCGAGGCCATCACCTCGCTCACAATGCTGCGAATTAATCCATTCGGAGTAGATTCATCGATGGCAGCATTTTGTGCACTAACCGGGTTTACAAACCAGATTGCGACCAGTGCAGTGCAAACGGAAATAGCGTGGCGGATTGTGATGTTCAATTGGCTTCTCTTGTGTTTTACAGCTCGAGTTGAGTAGATAGCGTGATTTTAGCCCGCTCCAGCAAACTCAGTAAAAGTGCTGCCATTTACTAATCTGAAGTGTCTATTCGTAGGGATTTTGAAATGGCGGCAGCATTTCTTCATCATCATCGCCTGCCTTGCTTTGTTCAATTTGGTACTGCCGACGCTGAATATACCCATCCCGGACAAAGGAATACTTGTCAATGGCCGCGCCCTCCAGAAGATCGCCGGCCTGGTAGTAATTATTTCGGGCATTCACGATACGTAAGCCAGTCAGGCTATTTCGCAAGGCGACATCAGGCAATAAGCGGAGCAGGTAATCGCTTTCAATATCCGCTGCAGTACCAAAGGTATCCCGGACCGAGCTCGGTCCAAAGAATGGCAACACCACATAAGGCCCAGATGGAATTCCCCAGACGCCAAAGGTTTGACCAAAATCGGCTTTGTGTTTTGGTAGGCCCCCCGGAGTAGCCATATCAATTAAGCCGCCTAATCCAAAAACGGTGTTCACAACTACGCGCATCAAACCCTTGGCTGCCAAACCTGGATTGCCTTGCAGCAATTGATTCATCGCACTGTAAATGTCGTTGTAATTACCGAAAAAATTGTTGATGCCATCGCGCGCAACCGAGGGCACTACATAGCGGTACCCAGTAGTCACGGGCTTGAGAAGGTAATTATCTAGGCCTTCATTGAAACTAAAGACAGAACGGTTAAATGACTCCCACGGATCTTGCGCCGATGGCTGCGTACCCGCCGGAATAGTGGCGCATCCAATCATGCTGACACTCAACACGGCGAGCAGAGTGCGCCTGATGAGCTGCTTGATACTGGAGCGAGAGGAGAAAATCACTTCTTCGCACCCTCATCTTTGCCACCATCGGCTGCCTTGTTGTACAAAAATTGGCTAATGAGGTTTTCGAGTACAACAGCCGATTGGGTTTGCGTAATCATATTACCCTGCGCCAACATTTGATCTGAGCCACCAGCCTCAAGCCCAACGTATTGCTCGCCCAGCAAGCCCGAAGTCAAAATCTTGGCGGCTGAGTCTTTTGGAAACTGGTAGCTACGCTCCAGCGTCATCGTGACAGTAGCCTGGTAAGTCGTGTCATCAAAACGAATGTCTGCAATGCGGCCAACAACTACACCAGCGCTTTTAACGGGTGCGCGTGGCTTTAAGCCGCCAATATTGTCAAAACGAGCAGTAATCGTATAGGTAGGCTGAAACGATACGGCATTCATATTGCCGACCTTGAGTGCCAAGAAAAGCGCGGCCAATAAGCCAATGGCAACAAAAATCCCCACCCAAACGTCAATCGCACTTTTTCTCATATGGACCTCAGTTTAATCCTTCTGCATTTCATCATTAATTAGAGAACATCAAGGCGGTCAGCAAGAAATCCAATGCCAATACCGCCAAGGATGAAATCACGACCGTACGGGTAGTCGCTTGGGACACCCCTTCTGGTGTTGGTTTGGCCTCAAAACCTTGGTAGAGGGCGATAAACGTCACTACTACGCCAAATACAATGCTCTTAATCAAGCCATTACCAATATCCGAGAAGAGATCAACACCACCCTGCATTTGCGACCAAAATGCACCCGAATCAACGCCTATTAGTGGCACGCCCACAAAGTAACCGCCAACCACACCAACCGCAGTAAAAATCGTTGCCAAAATCGGCATGGAAATAATGCCAGCCCACAGGCGCGGCGCCACCACTCGGCTTAACGGATCAACAGCCATCATCTCCATCGCACTCAATTGTTCACCCGCCTTCATTAGGCCAATTTCTGCGGTCAGCGAAGTGCCTGCCCTGCCCGCAAAAAGGAGGGCAGTAATTACAGGGCCCAGTTCACGCGTGAGCGACAAGGCAACCAATAAACCCAATGCTTGTTCTGAGCCATAACGATTGAGGGTGTAGTAGCCTTGTAAGCCCAATACAAAGCCAACGAATAAACCAGAGACCGCAATAATTACAAAGGAGTGATTACCAATAAAGAGGATTTGATCCGAAACCAAGCGTGGGCGCTTTAGTAGCGGAGCCGAGCGCGCCATCACTGCAATGAACATGCGCGTTGCATGCCCAAGACTAATAATATTGCTGCGGATAAAAAATCCCAGGTCGCCAAGTAAATCAATGGTTTTACGTACGATCATCGCGCACCTACCTGGGCAGCAAAATCATCCAATAGGTCTGCGCCAGGATAATGAAATGGCACTGGTCCATCGGGAGAGGCATCCAAGAACTGGCGCACAAATGGATCGCTTGAGCGATTAAGTTCATCGGGCGTGCCTTGGGCGCCAATGCGTCCATTGGCGATGAAGTACACGTAATCTGCAATCGCAAATGTCTCTTCGACATCATGCGTGACCACAATACTAGTGGCGCCGAGTGCGGTATTCAGATCGCGAATCAAACGCGCTGTAATGCCCAGCGCAATCGGGTCTAAGCCGGCGAACGGCTCGTCATACATGATGAGGGGCGGATCGAGTGCGATCGCGCGCGCGAGTGCCACACGCCTTGCCATGCCGCCCGAGATTTGCCCAGGCATCAAATCACGTGCGCCACGCAGGCCCACTGCATTGAGTTTCATAAGTACCAAGCTACGTAACAAATCCTCACTGAGGTTGGTGTGCTCGCGCAGCGGAAAAGCGACGTTTTCAAAAACACTGAGGTCGGTAAACAAAGCGCCAAACTGAAACAGCATGCCCATACGCCGGCGCGCCTGCATCAACTGCGCACTACTCATTTGGCCAACATTACTGCCTTCGAATAAAACCTTACCCTCAGTCGTTGTAACTTGACCGCCGATCAATCGCAGGACGGTTGTTTTGCCACAACCCGAGCCGCCCATCACAGCAACTACCTTGCCGCGACGAAACTCCATATTGAGGCCAGACAAAATCTGACGCTCACCCGGCGCATAGGAAAAGTTTACGTCCTGAATCGAGACAACAACATCATCTTTGCTGGTCTGGCTTTGCGGAGATTCAGATTGATTCAATGCGTATCTTTTAATGAATAGTCAGTTGTTCGATTTTAGAGCGGCAATACCGATGAGCCCATCAAATACGAATCCACTGCATGCGCACACTGACGGCCTTCCCGAATCGCCCAGACCACTAAAGACTGGCCCCGACGCATATCCCCAGCAGCAAATACCTTGGCTACATTGGTTTGGTAGGCTTTTTGACCTTCAACGTGGGCCTTCGCATTGCCGCGCGCATCCTTATCGACGCCAAATGCATTCAGGACTTGCTGCGCGGGAGATACAAAGCCCATGGCCAAGAGAACGAGGTCAGCCTTGATCTCAAACTCGGAATTAGGCACTTCCGCCATCTTTCCGCCTTGCCACTCCAAACGAACGCCTATGAGTTTTTCAACCTTGCCATTTTTACCCTCAAAGCGTTTTGTGCCTACTGACCAATCGCGCTCACAGCCTTCCTCATGCGATGAGGAGGTGCGCAACTTGGTTGGCCAATACGGCCAAACCAATGGCTTATTCTCTTCTTCGGGGGGCTGGGGTAGCAATTCAAATTGGGTCACGTGATTGGCGCCATGGCGATTCGAGGTGCCAACGCAATCCGAACCGGTATCGCCGCCACCAATCACCACAACGTGCTTGCCTGTTGCGCGAATGCCATTTTGCAAATCGCCAGCAACTTCTTTATTTTGCGGAATCAAAAATTCTAGGGCGTAATGAATACCTTCGAGTTCGCGCCCGGGAACGGGTAAATCGCGGGGTTGCTCTGCGCCACCGCTAATGATGACAGCATCAAAATCCTTCATCAACTGCTCTGGCGTGACTGTCTTGCTGGAATAGTTTTTGACTTCCGCACCCATTGCCTCTTTGCCAACATAAACCCCGGTAGCAAAGGTAACCCCTTCGGCTTGCATTTGCTCAACGCGGCGGTCAATTAACCACTTTTCCATTTTGAAGTCAGGAATGCCATAGCGCAGCAAGCCGCCAACCCGATCATTCTTCTCATATACGGTGACATCGTGGCCGGCACGCGCCAATTGTTGTGCCGCCGCCATGCCCGCTGGGCCTGATCCCACAATCGCTACTTTTTTGCCCGTTTTCGTTTTGGCTGGCATTGGCTTAACCCAACCATTTTCCCAAGCCTTGTCAATGATGGCATGCTCAATTGATTTGATACCAACCGCATCCCGATTGATGCCTAAGGTGCAAGCGGACTCGCATGGCGCTGGACAAATACGGCCAGTAAATTCAGGGAAATTGTTAGTGGAGTGCAGCACTTCAATGGCATTTTTCCAATCACCCTGAAATACCAGTTCATTAAAGTCTGGAATAATGTTGTTGACTGGGCAGCCGTTATTGCAAAACGGAATGCCGCAATCCATGCAACGTGCGCTCTGCACTTTAGCCTCATCATCGCTCAGTGCAGCAACAAACTCCTTATAGTGGTGTAAGCGCGTTACAGGAGCCTCGTAGGTTTCCTTAACACGCTCAAACTCCATAAATCCAGTGACCTTACCCATCTCAACTACTCCTTCAATATCGTGTTCTTACTTAAGCAATCGCTTTTACATTGGTTTGTGCTTTTTCCCAAAGCTCACCCAAGGCCCGTTTGTATTCGGTGGGGTGGACTTTAATAAAGCGTGCACGCGCCCGATCCCAGTCGGCGAGCAAGGCCTTCGCACGCTCAGATCCGGTATGCCGGAAATGACGCTCAATTAAGGCTTTTAAAATATGCTCATCGCTCTGGCGCTGACCACCATCCTTCACATCGATTGGCGCATGCCATTGGGCTTCAGGAATACTCGCGACCTGCTCTGCATGGGGTAACACTTTTTCTAAAGTAGCCATACTGGTATTGCAACGCTTTGCGAACAAACCATCTTCGTCGTACACATACGCAACACCACCGCTCATACCGGCTGCAAAGTTGCGTCCGGTTTCACCCAGAACAACAACCGTACCACCCGTCATGTATTCACAACCGTGATCGCCCGTACCCTCAACGACTGCAGTAGCACCCGAATTACGAACTGCAAAACGCTCGCCAGCTACGCCATTAAAGAAGGCTTCGCCACCAATTGCACCGTACAAGACGGTATTACCAACAATGATGTTCTTGGCTGTATCGCCGCGGAACTCGTGCGGTGCCCGTACGATGACGCGTCCACCCGACAATCCTTTACCAACATAGTCGTTGGCATCACCAACCAGATCCAAGGTGACGCCGTGCGCCAAGAATGCTGCAAAACTTTGACCGGCTGTGCCATTTAACTGGATGTGAATGGTGTCATCTGGCAAACCGGCATGGCCATAACGCTGAGCGATTTCACCGGATAGCATTGCGCCTACGGTCCGATTGACGTTCTTCACGGGAACGATGAAGGACACTTTCTCACCGCGCTCTAAGGCGGGCTCGCTCTTTTCAATCAGAATATGGTCAAGAGCATTGCTTAGGCCATGGTCCTGCGTAAGGACTTGATAGCGGGGCACATCGGCCGGCACCGCAGGAGCTGCAAAAATCTTACTAAAGTCCAGTCCGTGGGTTTTCCAGTTATCGATGCCCTTGCGGGTATCGAGCAAGTCAACTCGGCCAATCAGATCGTCAAACTTACGTATGCCTAGCTGGGCCATGATTTCGCGTGCTTCTTCTGCAACAAAGAAAAAGAAGTTCACCACGTGTTCTGGCTTACCCGCAAACTTTTTACGCAGCTCCGGATCTTGCGTGGCAACACCAACTGGGCAAGTATTCAAATGGCACTTGCGCATCATGATGCAACCCTCTACTACTAGTGGTGCAGTGGCAAAACCAAATTCATCCGCGCCAAGTAAGGCGCCAATCACCACGTCACGACCGGTTTTCATTTGACCATCAGCCTGCACCCGAATACGGCTACGTAAACGATTGAGCACCAAGGTTTGCTGCGTTTCAGCAAGGCCAAGCTCCCATGGGGAACCCGCATGCTTAATCGACGAAAGCGGCGATGCGCCGGTACCACCATCATGGCCCGCGATAACCACGTGATCGGCTTTGGCTTTAGCAACGCCAGCAGCAACTGTACCTACGCCTACTTCAGAGACAAGCTTGACGGATACATCGGCCTTGGGATTGACGTTCTTAAGATCATGAATCAGCTGCGCAATGTCTTCAATCGAATAAATATCATGATGCGGAGGCGGAGAAATCAAACCAACGCCTGGTACTGAGAAACGCAACTTACCAATGTAATCCGATACTTTGCTACCAGGCAACTGACCGCCCTCGCCTGGCTTTGCGCCTTGCGCCATTTTGATTTGCAACTGATCAGCTGAGCGCAAATACTCGGTCGTTACACCAAAGCGACCGGATGCCACTTGCTTGATTTTTGAGCGCAAGGAATCGCCATCTTCTAATGGAATATTCGCTTCCACCACATCGCTACCCAGAATGCTTGCAAGACTTTCGCCCTTGCGAATCGGAATGCCTTTGAGTTCGTTCTTGTAGCGATTCGGATCTTCACCGCCCTCACCCGTGTTGGACTTGCCGCCAATGCGGTTCATGGCAATCGCCAGGGTTGCATGTGCTTCGGTTGAGATAGAGCCTAAAGACATCGCGCCCGTGGCAAAGCGTTTGACGATGTCTTTAGCAGGCTCCACTTCATCGAGCGCAATAGCTTTAGCGGGATCCACCTTAAATTCAAACAAGCCGCGCAAAGTCATCTGGCGTTTACTTTGATCGTTGATGATATTAGCGTACTCTTTGTACGTCTGGTAGCCCTTGTCAGAACCCGTGCGTGTTGCGTGCTGTAGCTTTGCAATCGTATCGGGCGTCCACATGTGATTTTCACCGCGAACCCGATACGCATACTCACCGCCCGCTTCCAGCATATTGCTCAATACAGGATCGTTTCCAAAAGCCTGCTGATGCATGTGCAGCGCCTCTTCGGCAATTTCAAACACACCAATACCGCCCACATTCGATGGCGTATTTTTAAAGTATTTCTGAATCACTTCCTGATTGAGTCCAATGGCCTCAAAAATTTGTGAGCCTGTATAGGACATATAGGTTGAGATGCCCATTTTGGACATCACTTTTTGCAAACCCTTACCTACTGCTTTAACGTAATTCTTGATGGCTTTTTCTGGCGATAAATCGCCGGGCAAGCCTTTTGCCATTTCTGCTAAGGTCTCCATTGCTAAGAAGGGGTGAATGGCTTCTGCACCATAGCCCGCTAACAATGCAAAGTGGTGGGTCTCGCGTGCACTACCGGTTTCTACGACCAGACCAACGCTAGTACGCAATCCTTTGGCAACCAAATGCTGATGGATTGCAGAGGTTGCTAAGAGTGCTGGGATGGCAACGTGCTTCTCATCCACTTGCCGATCACTGATCAGGACAATATTGAAACCAAGGCTAACTGCATCCGCAGCCTCCGCACACAAAGACGCTAAGCGTGCCTCAATGCCTTCTTTGCCCCAAGTAGCTGGATAGCAAATGTCCAGTTCATAGGTGCGGAACTTGCCATTGGTGTAGTGCTCGATGTGGCGGATCTTCGCCATCTCTTCAAAATCCAAAATGGGCTGACTTACTTCTAGCCGCATTGGGGGATTGATGTTGTTGGTATCCAGCAAATTGGGTTTTGGTCCAACAAACGAGACCAAGGACATCACCATGTTTTCCCGAATCGGATCGATTGGGGGATTCGTAACCTGGGCGAACAATTGCTTAAAGTAGTTGTAAAGGGATTTGTCTTTATTGGACAAAACAGCCAAGGGGCTATCGTTACCCATCGAACCAATTGCCTCTTCACCTGCCACAGCCATTGGCGCCATTAAATACTTGAGGTCTTCTTGGCTGTAGCCAAATGCCTGCTGGCGATCCAATAGCTTTGCTGCGGGTCGTATGTGAACCTGTTCATCTACGCTGTCTTTTTTGGATAAATCGACTTCATCCAACTTCACGCGTACGGCATCTATCCAGCTCTTGTATGGCTTGGCTTTCGATACCGCATTTTTGAGCTCGACGTCATCAATGATGCGGCCTTGCTCCATATCAATCATGAACATCTTGCCGGGTTGCAAGCGCCACTTTTGCACGATCTTATTTTCTGGTACTGGGAGTACGCCTGCTTCAGAGCCCATGATCACAAGGTCATCGTCAGTGACGTAATAGCGTGCTGGACGCAAACCATTGCGATCGAGCGTAGCGCCAATCTGACGGCCGTCAGTAAACGCCATGGCGGCAGGGCCATCCCAGGGTTCCATCATTGCTGCATGGTATTCATAAAACGCGCGGCGGTTCTCATCCATTAGGGTGTGCTGTTCCCATGCCTCTGGAATCATCATCATCATGGCTTGCGCCAATGGGTATCCCGCCATAACCAATAACTCTAAGCAGTTATCAAAGCAGGCTGTATCGGATTGGCCCGGATAGATTAGTGGCCATAATTTTTGTAGATCATCGCCCAATACCGGGGAGCTAATTGCACCGGTGCGTGCATTGACCCAATTGACGTTTCCTTTAACGGTATTGATTTCACCGTTGTGCGCAATCATGCGATAGGGGTGGGCCAATTCCCATGCGGGGAAGGTGTTCGTTGAAAAACGCTGATGCACTAATGCCAATGCAGAAACACAGTGCTTGTCTTGTAAATCTAAGTAATAAGCACCTACTTGATTTGCAAGCAGTAGCCCTTTGTAAACAATGGTGCGGGCTGACATGGATGCAACAAAATATTCCTTGCCATGCTTTAAGTGCAAGTCTTGAATCGCGTGACTCGCTGTTTTACGAATGACGTATAGCTTACGCTCTAATGCATCCGTCGTCATGATGTCGCGGCCGCGTCCAATGAAAATTTGGCGAATGAAGGGTTCGGTTTTTTGCACCGTTGGCGACATCGGTAATTTCGTATCAATCGGTACATCGCGCCATCCGAGCACCACCTGACCTTCTAGGCGAACTGTCCGCTCTAGTTCTTGCTCACAAGCCAAACGCGATGCGCTTTCTTTTGGCAAAAAGATCATACCCACACCGTATTCACCAAAAGGCGGCAGAGTGATTCCTTGCTTAGCCATTTCCTCGCGATACAAGAGATCGGGTACTTGAATCAAAATTCCTGCGCCATCACCCATCAAGGGATCCGCACCAACTGCGCCGCGATGATCTAAGTTTTCTAAGATCTGCAAACCCTGCGTCACAATCGCGTGGGATTTTTTACCTTTGATGTGCGCAACAAAGCCTACGCCACACGCATCGTGTTCATTTGCCGGATCGTACAAACCCTGTGCGATTGGGCGAATTGTTTCAGTCTCGATCAATGGAGTATCTGAATTATTTTGGGTAATTTTGCTATTCATGGTATGTCTCGATAACGGCGCAAAAAAGGGGCTAAGGCGCATGGGAGATCAAATATAGGGGAATACCCCCTTAAGTGCAATCATTTTAATTGACTCTGTCCCATTTAAATAGGCAAGCCTACACGAATAATTCTTTTAATGGGGACAGAGTCATATCTTGAGGAATCATCCCCGCTCTTTGGGCAATGCCCCTGCTGTTTAAGTCAGCTGTATTGTGGGGGGCTGTTTTTTTATCGGGCGTCCACGTGCACGAATCTGCATTGACTCTAGATCCCCTTTAAAGAGGGTTTTTGCATACTCTGGACTTACCCATGGCTTTGACCGCAGTAAAGCTTCGGTAATTGCGCGGTCCTCCCAGTGGGGAGCGCCCTCTTTGACAAAGTCTGACCAGGCCATTTGACGCTCAAACGGGGTGTTTCCAAGGCCCCAAAACCGCGGGTGGTCTTGTAACCATGCTTCGGCCTTTCCGCCGATGTGACTGGCGTAACTCGTCCAAGGATAGTCGGTGGGTCGCGATTCTAGGCCGCTGCGGACCGGATTGAGCTCGATGTAACGCTGGCAGCGCAGAAGGTAGTCGGGATCAATGATGGAAGAGCGATAGCGGCCCTCCCATATTGTTCCGGTACGGCCGTGCTTTTGATTAAAGAATTGCGCATAGCGCCGCCCTAAGGATTGCATTAATTTCGCTAGCGACTGGGGCTCTTTAGGGCTAAGGAGTAAATGCACATGATTGGGCATGAGTGCATATGCATGCACTGCTACTGAGAATTGATTGGCTGCAGTGCGCAGCCAATCGAGGTAAATGGCATAGTCTGCTGGAGCATGAAACAAGGTCTCGCGATTGTTTCCGCGCACCAACACATGCATTGCCTGCCCTGGAATAACAATACGCGCCTGGCGAGCCATTACACCGGCCTACCTAGTTAACCGTGCTTAAACCACCGGGCGGGGCAAAGTCGGGAATAAACCAATCGCCGCCGGACTGCACAACGCCAGCTGGAACCAGTCTGACTTGTTCAAGCTTACCCTTGAGTGCAGTTGCCATAAATGAGGTCCATACCGGGAGCGCTAATCCACCACCCGTTTCACGGTCGCCAAGACTGCGCGGCCGATCAAACCCAATCCATGCCACAGCAACCACATCCGCGTTGTAGCCTGCAAACCAGGCATCATGAGAGTCATTCGTAGTTCCAGTCTTGCCAGCCAAATCAGTACGGCCTAATTTGCCTCTTGCACTGGCCGCTGTTCCCGTCTTCGTTACCTCTTGCAACATGCTGTCCATCACAAAGGCAGTGCGCGCATCGAGTACTCGGGTCGCATCAACGCTGGCGCGTACCGGCTGCGCCTCAAAGAGAACGGCACCCTTTGAATCAACCATCTTACTAATCAGAAAGGGATCCACGCGGTATCCGCCATTGGCGAACACGCTATACGCTGTTGCCATTTGTAAGGGCGTGACCGATCCAGCGCCCAGCGCCATTGTTAGATAGGGTGGGTGCTTTTCTGGTTCAAAGCCAAAACGCTGAATGAAATCTTGTGCATACGATGGGCCAATTTTGCGTATCACTCGCACCGACACTAAGTTTTTAGACTTAGCGAGTGCCGTTCGCAGCGGCATAAAACCGTCGAACTTACCATCGTAGTTTTTTGGTTCCCATGCTTGACTGCCTGTCTCTAAGCTACCGATGGATAAAGGCGCATCATTGACTGAAGTGCTCGGCGTAAATCCTTTTTCAATTGCAGCAGCGTATATAAAGGGCTTAAAAGCAGAGCCGGGTTGACGTTGTGCCTGGGTAACGTGATTGAATTGATTGCGACGAAAATCAAAGCCACCAACCAAGGATAGAATCGCACCATTCTCCGGATCCAAGGCAACAAACGCTGCCTCAACTTGGGGCAACTGGGCTAACTTCCAGATTCCACCATCGGACAATAGACGTACCACGGCACCTGGCCGTAAGCGTTTTTTAGGCTGCGAACTATCCGTTAAAGATGCGGACGCTAACTTTAAGCCATCCCCTTTAATGGAGATCACATCACCTGTTGCAATCATGATCTGCAACTCTTTTGGCTTCACTTCCAAAACGATGCCTGATTGCAGCTCGTCTAACGGGGGGTAATCGAGCAAGGCCACATCAATTGCGCGCTGCCGCTTGAGTTCATCTTCAGGTAAATCAATAAAGCCCTCTGGGCCACGGTAGGCATGCCGTAAATCATAGTCAAATATACCGCGGCGCAACGCTGCGTAGGCAGCATCCTGGTCCGCTTTCAGCAGGGTGGTATAGACGCTTAAGCCTTGGGAGTAAATGGCCTCGCCATATTGACTAAACAATAATTGACGCACCATCTCTGCGGCAAAGTCTGCCCGTGTCGAGAACTCATTACCAAGGCCGCGTACTCGTAACTGCTCTGCCATTGCCACCTGATATTGCTCTGGCGTAATGTAGGCTAAATCACGCATGCGCTGCAAAATGTATTCTTGACGAATCTTGGCGCGTCGGAAATTACTAACTGGATTATAGGCTGAGGGTGCTTTAGGTAAACCGGCCAACATGGCAGATTCTGCAATGGTCAAACTTTTCAGGTCTTTGCCAAAGTAAATTTGCGCTGCACTTGAAAATCCATATGCCCGCTGACCCAAGAAAATCTGGTTCATGTAAATTTCTAGAATCTTATCTTTCGATAATTTAGATTCAATTTCCCAAGCCAGTAATACTTCATAAATTTTTCGGCTAAATGTTTTTTCATTGCCTAAAAAGAAATTGCGCGCCACCTGCATGGTGATGGTGGATGCGCCCTGAGAAAGGCGGCCCCGTAAGTTCGCTAAGCTTGCTCGCAAAACACCCAAATAGTCGACGCCGCCATGAGAATAAAAGCGATCGTCTTCAATTGCCAATACGGCATTGCGCATCTGCAAGGGAATCTCGGACAATGGGACTACGGTGCGGCGCTCTTCGCCGAACTCCCCAATTAATACTTTATCGGCTGTAAAAACCCGCAGTGGCTCTTTTGGTTTGTAGTCAACTAATGCCGATATTGGCGGCAAATTCGGAATTGCGATAATGAATGCGTAGGCAATCAACATCGTTACCATCACCCCGCCCGCCAAAGCAAAGACCAGCAAGGCCTTAATCAGTGGCCCACGAATAGTGCTCGATAGCGACACATTATCAGGGTGCGGACGGTAAGACCGACCGTCAGGCGAGCGCTTGAGCGATGGCTTGACTGGTGGCTTGTCTTTAGGGGAGATCGCCATATGGGGATTATATGTCGGCCGCTTATCCCTCTGTAAATCAGATTTAACCGACACAAGTGCCGCCTTTTCCCGATAGCGCATGCGTTTGCGATCAGGAAAAATCATGGCGTGCCGAAGCGATCCATTTCCCCAGAGTCTTTTGATGCCATTTTGAGTGAATTGGGAAACGATCCCGCTATCGGTCATCCCAAGAGAAGCAAATCTTCCCTACCCGAGAGCCCGACCATGAATCGCCATTCCTACGAAGCGGATGCCCATCGCCTTTCCGAGCAGTTTTCGCACCATAAAAAACGTAAGGACGACCCCGTGGAGGGAATACCGAGTCCGCTGATACAAAAGCTCCAGCAGGGCATGCTTTTCCAGGAAAAGCTCCTTTGGCTTTCAATGGCTATCTGCATGGTGGCGGCCACACTACTAAACAGTTACTGGTTATTTGAGTTGCGCACATCCCAAAGCCTGCAACCGTCTACAGCGGATGAGGCGGGGCAGAGTGTTGATCAGGTCAAGGCGCTTGTTTTAAGTCTGAAGGACCAGATTGAAGACAATCAGGATGCTCTGTTATCCGAATTGGAATCACTGGCAAGCATGGAATTGCAAAATGCCGACACAAAACGGGCTCGTAACACCCCTTTACCGGGACCAAAGATTAGCCCTAGCGAGCAATCCCTTAAGCGGTGGCGCTACTTGGGTATGAGTAAATCCAGTTCGGGCATCAGCGGTCTTTTTCATACTGGGGAAGGCATGCAACACATTGCACTCAATAGCCCCGCAGTAGAGGGGTGGCGCCTTTCCTCGGTTACGCGTGAGCTAGCAACGCTTACATCCAATGATGGCAAGACTGTCGCCATTTCGGTTAGCAAGGAGTAATGCATGGGATTGCTATATTGCCTCCTTTTATTTCTGGTCATTGCAGTGAACCCGTTTAATGGGGCACATGCGGTTTCCGGCAACCCGGCAACCACCGCAACACCTTCAGTCCAGCAAAATGCTATTAGTCTGCACTTTGCCAACATTGAGGTCAGCGCGCTTCTGCACGAATTAGCGCGCCTTGGTGACACCAACTTTTTGTTAAGTGAGTCGATTCAAGGACGTATGTCAGTCAACCTTAAAAATACGGCCTGGCACACCGCCTTACACTCCATTTTGGCTAGCAGGGGTTTAGGCATCACTCGGCAAGGCGATATTTACTGGATTGCTCCCCATGCCGAAATTCTGAGTTTTCAAAAGCACCGCAGAGACGATGCCGCATTGCCTTTTGGAGGCGACCATCTCAGCAGTCCAAAGCAAATATTGATTGAGGCGCGCATCGTCGAAGCGGACCACCGTTTTGCGCGTAACTTAGGTGCAAAATTAGGGCTGCAGGCTAAGGGCATTCGTGGCAATGCTGATAACGACCTAATCAGCAATCTGGACTTGGGGGCATCAGGCCTAAGTGGTTTTGATCCGAGTACCATGGCAGCCACCCTTTTATCCAAGGGAGCAACGCGACTACTGCAGATGGAGTTGTCTGCATTGGAAAGCGATGGTCAGGGAAAGATTTTGTCCAATCCCCGCATCATGACCGCGGACCAGGTAAAAGCCACAATTGAACAAGGCACCGAACTTCCCTATCAAACGTCGAGTCAAACAGGCAGTAAATTGCAGTTCCGTAAGGCCAATTTACGCCTTGAGGTCATTCCCAAAATTCATCCGGACGAAAAGATTTCCATGTTAGTTTCCATCAATAAAGATACGGTCGGCATGAAAACCGAACAAGGGTATGCCATTGACACAAAAAATCTGAGCTCGGAAGTGACGGTTGAAAATGGTGGAACCGTGATTATTGGTGGCGTCTACCAAACCACCGAGCGCGAGGATGTAGTCAAAGTCCCTTTATTAGGGGACATCCCCCTAATTGGGCACTTTTTTCAACATAAATCCACCTTGCGCGATAAAACCGAGCTATTGGTCTTCATAACCCCCACCATACTCGGTAAACCCTAATAAAATCATTGGGTGAATTCCTTAACAAAAAACATTTATCTTGTTGGTCTTATGGGCGCCGGTAAATCCACAGTGGGTAAATTATTGGCCCGTAAATTAGACCGTCGATTTATTGATGCCGATGCATTGATCGAAGAGCGCTGTGGTGTGAAAATCCCCGTCATTTTTGAAATGGAGGGTGAGGCTGGCTTTCGTAAACGCGAGGCACAAGCCATTAAGGAGGTAGTACAGGAAGAGTCGATTGTTCTGGCTACCGGTGGTGGCGCCGTCATTCTTCCAGAAAATCGGGCCTTACTCAGTAGCAGAGGTACTGTGATTTATTTACACGCAGGGCCAACCGAACTGTGGCACCGCACTAAAGGCGGCGAAGGTCGCCCTCTTTTGCAAACCGGGGATGCACGTCAAACCCTAGAAAATTTATACCAGGTACGCGATCCGCTCTACCGCGAAATCGCAGACCATGTTATTGAAACTGGCAAACCCAGCGTGAATCAGCTGGTCCATACATTACTGATGCAACTCGAACTCTCCACATGAAAACACTCCACGTCGACTTAGCTAGCCGTAGTTATCCCATCTACATTGGCACTAATTTACTTGAGCAACCAGCCTTATTTGAGCCCCACCTCAAATCCAGCTCCACGGTTTTCATTGTGAGTAATACAACCGTTGCACCGCTGTATGCGAAAACACTCATAAATACCCTAAGCCAGCTGGGTAAAGCCGTTCGCTTACTGGAACTGCCAGATGGCGAGTCATATAAAGACTGGCAGCACTTGCAACTCATTTTTGATGAACTGCTGGCACATGGCGCTGATCGCCAAAGCATGATCATTGCACTCGGTGGTGGCGTGGTGGGCGATATGGCCGGCTTTGGCGCTGCTAGCTTCATGCGTGGTATTCGGTTTATTCAAGTGCCCACCACCTTATTGGCTCAAGTTGACTCGTCGGTTGGCGGCAAAACCGGCATCAATCATCCCTTAGGGAAAAATATGATTGGCGCCTTTCACCAGCCAGTAGCGGTGATTGCCGATTTAAATACACTCCGTACTTTGCCACCCCGCGAACTCTCTGCTGGTCTGGCTGAGGTGATTAAACATGGCGCGATTGCCGATGCTGATTTCTTAGATTGGATTGAAGCCAATACGGATGCACTGCTTGCACGCGATACCAATGCGATGGCCCACGCGGTGTTGCGCTCATGCGAAATTAAGTCTGCAGTTGTTTCTGCCGATGAGCGTGAAGGAGGAGTTAGGGCCACTTTAAATTTTGGCCATACCTTCGGTCATGCGATTGAATCCGGACTTGGGTATGGTGAGTGGCTGCATGGTGAGGCAGTAGGCTGCGGCATGGTGATGGCAGCCGATCTCAGTACCCGCTTAGGTCAAATTGACCAAGCCGATGCACAGCGCCTCAAGCGAATCATTGCATCCATGCATTTACCCATCGCACCCCCAAAGCTGGGTAGTCAGCGCTTTATGGAATTAATGCAGGTTGATAAAAAGACAGAGGCAGGGCAAATTCGCTACATCACATTGGGATCGATTGGCGCTGCGCGCATTCAGCAAGTGCCGGATGCTACTGTTATTGAAACGCTGGTTGCTACTGGCGCAGCATAACAAAGCGAAGTTATGCTTATTTCAGTGCGATCGTTAGTGGCTGGCCTGCTTGCGTACTAGCAAACTCCGATAAATCGCTGAGTAACTCACGGCCTGTTTTCGTGTCAAGCCATAGCGGCTTTGCCATACTACCTGCCCAGCGGTAATGAAAGCCACCACACTTTGCAGCTACCCAGATTTCATGAAGGGGAGGCTGGGTATTGACCACAATCACACTGCGATCGCGAAACTGAATGGTAATGACGTTGCCGCCCTGGCGCGACACATCGAGATCAAGGTCAAGGCGGTCATCGGCAGCCTCTAATGCCAGCTCGATCGACTGCAGTAGGTGCGCGCCCAGCTGATGAAATTGCGAGTCATCAATTGCTTCCGCCGCTGAATTACTAGGCTTGGTATCAGGCTGCTGCATGCTATATTCAATCATTCGTAATAAAGATAACCATGATAGCCATTCTAATCAGAGCGCTGGGCATTGGACTTCTAATATCCCTCACGGGATGCGGGGTTAGGGGCCCCCTGTACTTGCCCACGGTACCACCTGCTCCCAATCCCCCAACTCAAGCTGAGCCCAAGGGCGTTTTATACCCACCTAGTACTCCAGCTAATCCCAGCCCATCAAAGTAATGACCGTCGATTCCCAATCTACCCCCCTGCCTAATTTATCCGGCTTTTCAGCGCGTGACGGCCAGTGGTATGCCGAGGACGTCTCCTTGGCGAGCCTCGCGCAGCAATACGGAACACCCCTCTACATTTACAGCAAGCGCGCAATCACTGAGGCCTATCAAGCCTATGATCGTGCCTGTGTAGACGTAGCCCGGAAGCGGCGTGCCCGCATCCACTTTGCCATGAAAGCCAATAGCAATTTAGCTGTCTTGGATTACTTAAGAAGATTGGGGGCTGGTTTTGATTTAGTGAGCGGCGGCGAGCTGGCCCGCGCCCTAGCAATTGGTGCCGAGCCTTCGAGTCTTGTCTTTGCTGGAGTAGGCAAATCTGCTACCGAGATTGCAGCGGCACTGAAAGCCGGTGTGAAATGCATCAATGTGGAGTCGATTCCGGAATTGCATCAAATCAATCGCATCGCTTCACAACAGGGTTGTCGTGCCCCCATTTCCTTGCGCGTTAATCCGGATGTCGATGCACAAACACACCCGTATATTTCTACTGGCCTCAAAGATAATAAGTTTGGCATTGCCTACCATGAGGTTCTGAAAACCTATCGTGAGGCAGCGCTCTTATCGCACATCGACGTTGTCGGAATTGATTGCCACATTGGCTCGCAAATCACCAGCATCGCGCCCTACTTAGATGCTGTTGATAAAGTATTGGACTTGGTGGTCCACCTCAAAAAAGAGGGGATTGTGATTCACCATCTCGATTTAGGAGGCGGCCTTGGTATCTCTTACGGAGCCGAAACGCCACCCGATATTACTGAATTTACGAACGCCCTACTCAATCACGTTGCCAAGCGCGGCTTTGCGCACTTGGATGTAGTCCTTGAGCCGGGTAGATCATTGGTTGGCAATGCCGGTGTTTTACTCACGCGTGTGGAATATCTAAAACCCGGCGCTGAAAAGAATTTTTGTATTGTGGATGCGGCGATGACCGAGTTAATGCGCCCCGCACTCTATGAGGCGTATCACGCAATTGTGCCGATTCAAGAAAAAGAACTTCCGCATCAGACCTATGATGTAGTGGGTCCAGTTTGCGAGTCCGGCGATTGGCTTGGCCGTGATCGCACGCTAGCGATTGCAGAAGGAGATTATTTAGCGATCTTGTCTGCTGGAGCGTATGGCTTTGTGATGTCCTCAAACTACAACACGCGGCCCCGCCCCGCTGAGATCATGGTGGATGGCGATAAAGCCTATGTGATTCGTGATCGTGAAAATGTCAGCGATCTATTTGCGGGTGAACGCACCCTGCCTTAAAACAAAAAACCCCGCACAGCATGCGGGGTTTGTCTTTAATGCAGCAATCAGGTTTAGCGTAAACCAGCCATGTAATCTGACACTGCTTTGATTTCAACATCCGACATCTTGCCTGCAATCGCAGTCATCTGTGCATTATTTTTCCGTGTGCCATCACGGAAGTAACCGAGCTGTGCAACAGAATAGTCTGCCCACTGACCACTGAGAAGTGGGTATTGCGACGGGATACCAGCACCGTTCGGGCTGTGGCATGCAGCGCAAGCAGGAATGCCTTTTTCTGCAATACCGCCCGCATAAATTTGCTTACCCAATCCAATGGTTTCTTTATTCTGAGCAACACCCAGCGATACCGTTTGCTTACTCAAGTATGCGGCGATATTGGCCATGTCTTGTTCAGTTAAAGCGGCTGACATGCCAGCCATAATCGCATTTGCACGTGTGCCATCTTTGTAGTTTTTAAGTTGCTTGATGGTGTAAGCGCTGTGCTGCGCAGCCAGCTTAGGCCATGCACCGGCAGCACTCTTGCCTTCTGCGCCGTGGCAGCTTGCGCAGCCGATTACACCCCGCTGTGGATCACCATTGGTATACAACTTCTCCCCAATTGCTGCATCTGGTTTGGCTGGCTTAGCAGCAGGTCCCGCAGCAATACTGGAGGCACTAAAGCCGAAACTGACGGCCACCAAAAAGACAATGAAACCAGACCGAAAGCCGTTTAATTTGGAGATTTGAACAGATTGACGCATTATGTTTACCTTAACAAAAATTCCTAAGAGTGCATGGATAACGCCAATTTACCGACGCCCACCATTTCTTCCACTATTTTCCGTGATTTTACAATAGCTTGCACACATGTCTAAACTCTTTCAAGCGCGTTTCGCCACCACCGTAAACGACATCCACTGCCTGCCTGAGCTGGGGCTGCGTGAGGTCGCCTTTGCCGGGCGCTCAAATGCGGGCAAATCCACTGCCATTAACGTCCTGTGCAATCAAAAAAGGCTGGCTTTTGCCAGCAAAACCCCCGGACGGACTCAGCACATCAATTATTTCGGGGTTTTTGCCAAAGAGGACTTATTGGCCTATTTGGTGGACCTGCCGGGATACGGCTATGCCGCCGTCAACCGCGAAACCAAATACCACTGGAATGGCCTTCTAAGCGACTATTTGCAGCAGCGTAACCCCTTGGTTGGCCTGATCCAGATTGTTGACGCTAGGCGGGGCATTACCGACCTGGATGAGCAAATGATTCAGTGGTTTGTGCCCACCGGCAAACCAATTCATATCTTGCTGAGTAAGTGCGA
>JBIIGG010000079.1:0-5968 GCA_044236575.1 Polynucleobacter sp.
TTGATCGCTGTGACGTAGCTGTGGTTACCAATATTGGTGAAGGCGATCACTTAGGCATGAATTTTATTCACAGTGTTGATGACTTGGTGACTGTGAAGCGGGTGATTGTGCAAAATGTGTCCGCTACCGGGGTTGCGGTTCTCAATGCAATGGATCCACTGGTAGTGAAGATGCGCGAGAGCTGTCCGGGTGACATTACGTTCTTTTCCTATGATCCAACCCACCCCGTGATTGTGGCGCACCGCGCTCAAGATAAGCGCGTTGTATTTTTTGATGGAACGGACATTGTTGCCGCCAAAGGGGTGGAAGAAATCCACCGCATTCCAGTCAAACGCATTCC
This sequence comes from Polynucleobacter sp., assembly GCA_044236575.1. Taxonomy (GTDB): domain Bacteria; phylum Pseudomonadota; class Gammaproteobacteria; order Burkholderiales; family Burkholderiaceae; genus Polynucleobacter. The sequence goes on from JBIIGG010000079.1 coordinate 341, forward strand.
GATGACGAGCGATGGCCTCCTCCCCTTCCAGATTGACAATGCGATGGCCTCAGTAGGCGCTGTCTGGGCACTTGGATTGCCGTGGAGCGCCGTGAGTACTGGCCTAGCTACATTTGACTCGAGCGCTAATTCCGCTCCTGGCCGCTTTAATCTCTTTGAGCACCGCGGTGCAACCGTGGTAGCCGACTATGGCCACAATCCAGATGCGATGCGCGCCTTGGTCGATGGCATTCATGCCATGAAACCCAAGCGCAGCCATGTGGTGATCAGCGGTGCAGGCGATCGCCGCGATGATGACATCCGCGCCTTGACTAAAGTCCTTGGCAATGCGTTTGATCACGTTATTTTGTATCAAGACCAATGCCAACGCGGTCGTGAAGATGGTGAAGTATTAAAGCTCTTGCAAGAAGGTCTGGCTGGCACTACCAAAGCAAAAGACGTTCAAGAGATTCGGGGGGAGTTCTTGGCGATTGATACTGCACTGGCGCAACTCGAGCCCGGCGATGTATGCCTGATTTTGATTGACCAAGTTGAGGAGGCGTTGGCCTACCTGACCAGTAAGGTCAAAGCCTAAGCTTTTTTACTTTGCGGCATGGTACTGGCGCAGTAAATTCACTTCCTCTTTCGAGCCCAGCATCACAGATACGCGCTCGTGCAACTCCTGCGGCTGTAAATCTAAAATAGTATCCACGCCATTAATCACCGCGCCACCAGCTTGCTCCACTAAAAAGCCCATCGGATTGGCTTCGTACATTAAGCGCAGCTTGCCTGGTTTCTTCGGATCACGCTGATCCCAGGGATACATAAACACCCCGCCGCGCGAGAGCACCCGGTGCACATCGGCGACCATCGATGCAATCCAGCGCATATTAAAGTCTTTCTTACGGATACCGCCACTACCAGCCAAGCATTCATCGACATAGCGTTTTACTGGGGCAGCCCAATGCCGCATATTCGACATATTGATGGCAAATTCACAGGTTGATTCTGAAATCCGTACGCCCTGCTTAATCAGTAAAAATTCGCCCGAGACCGCATCCAGCGTGAATAAATCAACGCCCTCACCCAAACTAATCGCGAGGGTTGTTTGGGGGCCATAGACCACATAGCCGGCAGCCACTTGCGTGCGACCGGCCTGTAAAAAATCGGCGGTCATTAGCGGCGTACTCGGATTGGGTTTTTTGAGAATCGAAAAAATAGTACCAATCGATACATTAACGTCAATATTGGAGGAGCCATCCAGGGGATCAAAGAGTAATAGGTAGTCTCCTATTCCCTTACCCACTGGTAAGGGATCCTCAATTTCTTCCGAAGCAATGCCAGCTAACGATGGGCACGACTGCACACCGGCAATGAGCAAGTCATTGGCGATCACATCCAATTTTTGTTGTACCTCTCCCTGGACATTGCCGGTTCCAGCAGATCCTAAAATACCAATGAGCGCACCTTGCGCAACTTCATCGCTTAATGTCACACAGGTATTGGTGAGCGAAACCAATAGATCCTGCAGTCCCGGCGGAACGGTTGCACCGCGCAATTGCGCCTGGCTAAGATACTGCCTAAAGGGGGTCTTCAACTGAATAGGGGCGGTCAACACATTCTCCAAATAGGGTCTTGCAATCCGAATGGCTTTATTTTGCCTGTTTCAAAATCAAGCACGGGTTTTTTACACTGCGCATCCTACGCCTCGGCATTGCCTAAGGCTTTGACAATCACCTCGCGCACATCAGCCGATAGCGTCTTCGCATCGGCAACCGCTTGTAAAGCAAGATGCATCTGTTCCTGGTAAGGCTCTGCAAAAACAGTCCAGCGATCAAGCGCTCGTGCAAGCCGCGCGGCAATTTGCGGATTAATTGCATCCAGCTTGAGCACGCTTTGCGCCCAAAACTGGTAACCGCGTCCATCCCGCATATGAAATCCCGCTGGATTACCCATGCAATACGAATGGATCACACTGCGAACCCGATTGGGGTTTGTAAATGAAAACGCGGGGTGCGCCAGCAAAGCAGTGACCCGCTCAAGACTTGCAGCAGGATTGTGTGGTGTGGGCGGGCAAGTGGCCTGTAAACCAAACCATTTATCAACGACTAAGGGGTCATCTGCAAAGCGCTCATAAAAATCAGCCAAACAGGCAATGCCTTCTGGCACATTGTTTTGCACTAAATGCGCCAGTGCCGCATAGCGATCGGTCATGTTGTTTGCCAACTTGTATTGCTGCTGAGCTGGACCTGCCCACGCCGCCGGATTGGCAATCAAGAGCATTCCTAAAGCGAGGTTCTTTAAGCCACGCTTACCTGCACTAACTGCATCTGGCAGAAACGCACCGGGCGTTTGCATTGCCTCATAGAGGTGCTGCCATTCCGGCTGTAAATGCTGCGCAATCGCCTCCCGAAATGCCTTGCGGTTGGCATGGATCGTTTGTGGCTCGACGCTAGCGCACTGCTCGTATAAATAGGTTTCGGCTGGCAAGGTCAGAGCCAGTTCTTTGAATGCGGGATCCAGCTTGGCGTCTTGCAAAATCAACCGGTAGGTTTGGAGCATAGCCTCATCTGGAGTTCGCCCAGCTAAAATCCATTGCATTGCTAACTTCTGCCCCGCTTCCCAGCGATTAAAAGCATCGTCGTCTTTAGTAAATAAGGTTAATAAGTCGGTTTCGCTTTGATCAAACTCCAGCACAATCGGCGCCGAGAAGCCACGATTGATCGACAGCACCGGCTCACTGGGTACATGATCAAAGACCCAAGTCTGGGTGACATCAGTGAGTTCCAGCAAACGTTCAGTACGCAATGACTGATCGACTGATTCGCTATTAGCAAAGACAAGCTGGGTTCGCAGTGGAATGTGAAACGGCTTTTTATTTTTCTGGCCCGGGGTATCTGGGCAGGACTGGCTTAAGGTCAACGTATACCGCTGCGCCTTGCCATCGAAATGGGTTTGCACCCGAACCCGCGGCGTGCCGGCTTGACTATACCAATGCTGAAATTGACTCAGGTCTCTGCCGTTGGCATCGGCCATCGCCATTCGAAAATCATCGCATGTCACTGCTTGACCGTCATGGCGAGTAAAGTACAAATCCATCCCTTTGCGAAATCCGTCAACCCCTAACAGGGTTTGATACATACGTACAACCTCAGCGCCTTTTTCATAGACGGTGACGGTGTAAAAATTATTAATCTCTTGATAGGCATCAGGGCGAATCGGGTGCGCCATCGGACCCGCATCTTCCGGAAATTGGAGCTGACGTAACAGGCGCACGTCCTCAATCCGCTTCACCGCCCTACCCGAGTCGCTGCCCATTTGATCGGCTGAAAATTCTTGATCCCGAAATACCGTCAAGCCCTCTTTGAGTGAGAGCTGGAACCAATCGCGGCAAGTGACACGATTACCAGTCCAATTATGAAAATACTCGTGCGCGACGACGCTTTCAATATTGGCAAAATCGCTATCGGTTGCTGTCTCGGGCTGCGCGAGTACGTACTTGGTGTTAAAAATATTAAGGCCCTTGTTCTCCATTGCGCCCATATTGAAATCGCCCACTGCCACAATCATGAAGCGATCCAGATCGAGCTCCAAGCCATAGCGCGCCTCATCCCAGCGGATTGAATGAATCAAGGAATCCATGGCATGGCGGGTTTTGGATAAATCCTGTGGCTCGACCCATATCTGTAACAACTTCGAAGCTCCACTACCCGTTGTAATGCTCTCCTCAACGCAAACCAACTTCCCCGCAACTAAGGCAAACAAATACGATGGCTTCGGAAACGGATCTTCCCATACCGCGCAATGCCAACCGTTAGGCAATTCTTCTGTGGCAACCAGATTACCGTTGGCGAGCAAGACGGGGAAGTCCGCCTTAATCGCACGCAGTGTGACGCGATAGCGGGCCATCACATCGGGGCGATCTAAGAAATAAGTAATCTTCCGAAAACCCTCCGCTTCGCATTGGGTAAAAAAATTACCGTTCGATACATACAGACCCATCAGGGAGGTATTTTTTGCGGGCACGCAGATCGAAATCACTTCCAGCGTAAATGGCTCAGCCCCATTACCAGGTAGAGAATGAATCGTGAGGGTCTCGGGTGTTAATTCAAAATGGCGGTGTGGCGTGCCGTTGATGCGCAAACTCATGAACTCGAGATCAATGCCCTGCAAGATTAGGGAGGATGCTTGCGCCAAGGGATTGGCGGGATTTGGCAATACCTCAATGCGGCTTTTAACAATCGTCTTGGCGGGATCAAGAGCAATGTCTAAATCGACTTGCCCAAATAAAAATGGAGGTGGGCAATACGCAAGGCGCTGAAAAGATGGAGCGAGGTCGGTTTTCATGTTCTGATTTTATGCCCTTGCGACGAATTGCATTAACCGTATAGCAGGGTCAGAATACCGATCGCAATAAACACAACTGCTGCCACGGCATGCACCCATTTGATTGGGACGCGATTCGTAAATTTAGTGCCAATCCATACGGCGGGCGCATTGGCGAGCATCATCCCCAAGGTAGTGCCCATGGTGACGGCAACCACATCGTCGTAGCGAGCGCCAAGTGCAATCGTCGCAATTTGGGTCTTATCACCCATCTCTGCCATAAAAAACAAACTGCTGGTGAGCAGAAAAACGGGCCAAGCCGCATTTTTAACCCGCGTACCCCCCGTTTCATCAAGCCGGTCTGGAATTAAGAGCCAAAAACCAATCACCAAAAAGCCCACGCCCAATATCCAGCGCATCGCATCCGGGCTCAAGAAAGCCGCAATTAAATGACCGAAATAGGCAGCGCAGGCATGATTGGCCAATGTGGCGATGAGTATTCCTGCAATAATGGGCATTGCCTGCCGGGGATAGCGTGCCGCCAACATCAAGGACAAAAGCTGGGTTTTATCCCCCATTTCAGCAAGTAGAACCACCCCAGTGGAGAGAAATACGGCAGAAAAGTCCATTTGGCTCAGTTATTTAGTTAATTACTATCGATAACGTTAATTAATACAATTTGGCTATTGAGAAACAAGCCCCTAAACTTAGGGTAATCCCAAATACAAGCGGTAAGCATAACAACTTGCTAAGTAAACCAATCAATATCAATGAGGAAGTAAATGAGCACACGCGAAGGTAGTTTAGAGGCCCCAACCCGGCACGCCTTGGACTGGAAAAATCCAGAATTTTATGACCGCGAGAACCTCGAAGCAGAAATGGAGCGGGTATTTGATTTATGCCACGGCTGCCGTCGTTGCTTAAGCTTATGCGGATCCTTCCCCACCCTCTTTGATCTGATCGATGCCACCGAAGATGGCGAAGTCGAACAAGTACAAAAGGCAGACTACCAGGCGGTTGTCGACCAATGTTATTTGTGCGACGTCTGCTACATGACCAAGTGCCCCTACGTTCCACCACACCCTTGGAACCTGGATTTCCCACACCTGATGTTGCGGGCCAAAGCAGTTGCGTTTAAAGAAGATAAAACCACGTTCCGCGACAAGCTCTTGTCATCGACCGATAAATTAGGTCATTTTGCCGGCATTCCAATCGTCACGCAAACCGTCAATGCCGTCAACCAAACTGGGCTTGCTCGCTTAGTGATGGAAGGCGCGCTTGGAGTAGATAAGAAGGCATGGATTCCAGAATACGCAGCAAAAA
>JBIIGG010000080.1:0-5920 GCA_044236575.1 Polynucleobacter sp.
GCCTTCATACAGGACGTTATCCATCGTGCTGCGTGCGACGATTTCACGTACCGCAGTTTCGGCGGCTTGCACTACGGCAAAATCGGGATCGCGATTGTTAAACAAGTATTCGGTTGGGTCTTTCAAACGGTACTGCACCGCAAACCGAACATCGATGATGTTTTCATCTTCGGTCAACATCGAAGAATCTTTTTGATTGGTCGCCTTAATCACAACAGACCGGCCGATCTCTACGGATCGCACCGCTGAAATGTTCACCACCTCGGTTGTTTGAAAGGGATACGGCATACGCCAGTTAATACCAGGGCCTGCGGTATAGCTGTATTTACCAAAGGTCAGAACCACGCCAGCCTGACCCTCTTGGATCATAAAAAAGCCGGTCGCAATCCAGATAAAAAAGACACCGCCAAGCGCAGCTAAAACACCATTTTTCGATGAGAAAGGCAGTCCGCCCGAAAAAATCGGAGGACGTGAGCCGCCGCTCGGTGGGCCGCCACGGTCATTGTTCTGGTTCGGATTTGGATTCGGTTTGCCATCCCAACCACCGCTGGGTCGGCCTGGGCCTTTTTTGCCGCCAAAGAGATTGCTTAGGCGATCATTGAAGTCGCGCCAGAGTTCATCCAGGTCAGGTGGGCCATTACCCACCGGCTTGCGATCCGGATCCGGTTTGCTGGTGGGCGGATTGGCCGAGGCGCCCTGCTCTTCGGCTGGGGGCGCGCCCTCATTACCAGCATTACCATCCTTAGACCCTGCGGCATCGCCTTTGTTGTCATTTGGACGTGGCGAATTACCCCAGCCAGGGTCATTTACCGAAAAAATCGAAAGCAGTCTACGCATCATGGGGTAAATAGTGTTTTAGTGGAATCGGGTTAAATTCAGCGGAATCAGGTCGTTCTGTCATAGGGGCCAGCAACTCCTCCGTAGTCATTTGCGACTTGGGTCGGTTGTGCTCATCCCTTATTCTATCAGTCATTACAGCGCTTTGAGCCAGAGTATCCCGAAGCAAATCAAGGCCCAGCCCTGTTTGCGCCGACAGATAAATGCGGCTTGGCTGGCCCTCAATATCCCTTACAACCATGGGCCCTTTCGTGAAGGTCTGGGGCATCAGGTCAATCTTGTTCATGACCTCTAAGCACGGGATGGAATCGGCCCCAATTTCAGCCAAAACAGCCTCCACTTGGGCTTGCTGCTCCTTGGCCACCGGGCTACAGGCATCAATCACATGGAGTATTAAGTCTGCATGGATGGTCTCGTCCAAGGTCGCCCGAAAGGCCTCAACCAGCTGGTGCGGTAAATCCCGGATAAATCCAACCGTATCGGAGACCACAATCGACCCTACTTCTGGCAAAAATACGCGCCGCGAGGTGGTGTCTAGGGTGGCAAAGAGCTGATCTGCAGCATAGGTATCGGCCTTAGTTAAAGCGTTAAACAAGGTCGATTTACCGGCATTGGTATAGCCCACCAAGGAAACCGAAAACACGTCCTTGCGGCTACGTGATCGGCGCTGGGTGCGCTGCTGGCGTTGCAACTTCTCCAGCTCAAGCTCAAGGCGTTTGGCTTTGGTCGCCAGCATGCGACGATCGAGCTCCATTTGGGTCTCGCCAGGACCGCCGCGCAAACCGATACCGCCCTTTTGACGCTCCAAGTGACTCCATGCCCGCACCAAGCGCGACATTCGGTAGCGTACCTGGGCCAACTCCACCTGCGTTTTACCAATGTGGCTTTGCGCGCGCTGCGAAAAAATATCCAATATCAAGCCCGTACGGTCCATCACATGGTGACCGAGGTGGCGCTCTAAATTGCGTTGCTGGCTTGGCGATAAGGGGTGATTAAAAATAACGAGCTCAGCGTCATTGTCTTCTAAGGCCCGCTTAATTTCATTAGCCTTACCGGATCCAACAAATAAGGCGGGATCAGTTCTGCCTTTGCGGGCTACCACACGCGCTACGGGAATGGAGCCTGCGCTGTCTGCCAGAAGGCTGAGCTCAGCCATGCTGTCGGGGAAATCCTCTCGCCCCGAATCGACACCGACTAGAACTGCGCGAACGGGATCAATGCCGGTTTTATGCAGAAGGCTCATCCTCATCAGCACGGAACGTGACTGCACGCGCCGGCACGATGGTTGAAATAGCATGCTTATAAACCATTTGCGTGACGGTGTTACGCAATAAAACGACGTACTGATCAAAGGATTCAATATTGCCTTGCAGCTTAATGCCGTTGACCAAGTAGATTGATACCGGAACGTGCTCTTTGCGCAAGGTATTTAGAAAAGGGTCCTGAAGTAATTGGGTCTTATTGCTATTCATACTGCTCCTTATTCATTATTGGATGTGTGGGAGTCTTGCTTTTATTCGGGTACTGCAGGGCTACTACACAATAAATGGAATTCGCCCTACGGTTAATAATATATACCGCCTGCCAAACTTTTGCCAAGCCTAAAACAGCAGCGGAAAAGAAGGCGCTGAATTAGCGCTTTTTGCCCTTATCTGCATCAACATAAGGGTTTTTATTGGTGCGCATTTCAATCCGCAGCGGGGTTCCCCGCAGCTTAAATGCCTCCCGAAAGCGCCCCTCTAGGTAGCGCTTGTAACTGTCCGTGACACCGCTCAGCGCACTGCCATGAATCACCACAATCGGTGGGTTCATACCGCCTTGATGGGCATACCGTAATTTAGGGCGACCCATGCCAACGCGTTTGGGTTGCTGATGCTCGACGGCTTCCGCCAAAATACGCGTGAGCCTTGGAGTCGGTAATTTCGCCATGGCTGCGGCGTACGCTAAGTCGACGTCTTTAAAAAGCTCTTTGAGTCCAGTTCCTTTTACCGCTGAAATGGGGTGCACGTTCGCAAAATCCAAGAAGCGCAACTTTTGACCAATCTCGACTCGGCAACGCTCTTTAACGTAGTGATCAATGCCATCCCACTTATTAATTGCCAAGACCAGTGCGCGGCCTGCTTCCAAAATAAAACCTGCGATGTGCGCGTCTTGCTCTGAAATGTCTTGCTGGGCATCGAGCATCAAGATCACGACGTTGGCATCGGCAATGGCCTGCAGCGTTTTAACGACGGAGAACTTTTCAATGGCCTCGAACACCTTACCGCGGCGACGCAAGCCCGCGGTATCAATCAAGATGTAGGGCTTGCCATTGCGCTCAAACGGCACTTCAATTGCATCGCGCGTTGTGCCCGGCATATCAAATGCAATCACCCGCTCTTCGCCAATCAGTTTATTAATCAGGGTCGACTTGCCCACATTGGGGCGACCTACCACCGCGATCTTCATGGCACGCGGCGTTAAGGGGTCGGAGTCTGCACTGTCATCGGGCTCAGGAATACCTAATTCATCCAGCGCGTCATCAATCAGTGTTTTAACGCCATCGCCGTGCGCCGAGGAAATCGCAAAGGGCTCACCCAATCCAAGCTCATGGAAATCAGCAGTAACTACACCGTGCGACATGCCTTCGGTTTTGTTGACTGCCAGAACAACAGGGCGACCGGTCTTGCGCAAAAAATCCGCAATCACGCGATCTTGCGGCGCCATACCTAAACGGCCATCCACCAAGAAAATAATTAAATCGGATTCGGCAACGGCTTGCTTGGTTTGTTTGGCCATCTCGGCCACGATGCCGGTTTTTGCTACCGGCTCAAAGCCGCCGGTATCCACGCAAATAAATTCACGTGAAGTAAGGCGGCTATTACCGTAATGGCGATCCCGAGTTAAGCCAGAAAAGTCGGCAACCAAGGCATCGCGCGAACGCGTCAAGCGATTGAATAAAGTGGATTTGCCGACGTTCGGTCGGCCAACAATGGTGATAACTGGTTTCATTTGGGGCTATACGCCGCTAATTTACCGCCTTGGGACTGAACCAGAATCAAGCCGCCTACTGCGATCGGTGCTGCAGTCACCGGCGATGTGTCATGGCGAATGCGCGCCAGCATCTCACCGCCCGACTGCGACATCGCATGAACGTACCCTTGCTTATCGCCCATGAGAACAACCCTGCCAATGGCTAAGGGCTCGCCAACATCGCGCCAGGTCAGTTGGGTGTTCTCCCATACCTGAGCGCCGTCGCTGCTCCGAAATGCCGTGACGTGGGACTTTTCATTGGCAGCAAAAACAAACTCGGTACTTTGCGTGGTGCCAGTGAAGCTGGAAAAATCTTTGAACCAAGTCAAGGTGCCTGTGCGTGCTTGCGCACACCCAATTCGACCCTGATAGGACACGGCACAAATTAGCTCACCCTCCATGCTGGGCTTCGCACTCACATCATTGAGGCGCTCGATTTCAGAAAAGCCTTTCGGAAAGGAAATCGGGGTTTCCCAAACGAGTCCGCCATTGGCAATGCCAATCATGCCAAACCGCCCGCCAGCAAAACCAGTGACGATCACTTCGTTGCCAATCGATAGCATGCCGTAACCAACGCGCAAGGATAAGGCCGATTGCTGACGCTGGTAAATCCAGCGGCGCTTACCGGTAGCCGCATCCAGGCCCACAAAGCGATTATCAAGACCGCGTATCACCACCACACCGCCGGCTACAACCGGGGCAGTCAATACTTCACCACCAATGTGAAACTTCCAAATGTTTTTGCCGGTGTCGTCGTAAGCAAACACATCGCCTTCCGTTGACACTACTGCAGTGACTTTGCCATCCGAGCCCGGACCAATGCTGAGTTTTTCTGGAACAGTCACTTCCCACAGGGTTTTGCCGCTTTGCAAATCCATTTTGCGCAGACTGCCGCGACGCGATGCGGCATACACCGCATCACCTGCCACCGCCGGATGAAAATTAAAGGGCTCCGATGAGCCAATACTGACCGACCACACGGGTGCTAAATCAAACTGATTACTGACTTTGACTAACTCAGCGGGCTGACGCACGCGCGCCTTGCCGGAGCAAGCCACGAGGCTTACTGCCAACACAGCAACAACGGCAGCGCCTAGAAGTCGTTTCATTCAATGCCTCCAACCGCATCAAGCTTTACTTTAAGCAGACTGCGCGCTTCTTGCGGAAACTCTTTGGATTTTTCTAATAACTTCCATGCCTGTAAATAACTAGCCCTTGCATCAGCATTTTTACCTTGCACCAAATGCCAATCGCCACGGCGCTCGAGCCACAAAGGCTCAAATCCAGGAGTTGGCGTGCCCTTCAAAATCACATCGGCTTCCGCGAGGGACTTTGCGCTGCCCTCGTCCATCAAGGCTGTTGCTAGGCGCAATTTGCCGAGAGCCTTATAGCCATCGTTGGCTGCTTTTTCAGCAACCCAGCGCAAATAGGCTTGGGATTTAGCGGCATCGCCTGCATCGGTGGCTAATTTTGCTGCAATCAAACTAGCCATGGGGGCATAGCTGGTGCCGGCAAATTGCTTTTGTAAGTCGTCTGCTGCCTGCATGCTTTGTTCTTTATTGCCCTTTTCAATCGAGCTCATCATGGTTTCGTAGAGCTTGCCGGCTTCGGTTGCTTGGCTGTTCTTCCACCACTGCCAACCGTTGTAGGCGGCAAATGCAAACAACACCGCAGTGGCTAAGCCCATGATGAGGGAGCGGTATTTCTCCCAAAAGGCTTTCAAGCTATCGAGTTGTTCTTGTTCTTCGAGGTCTAAAGGCATAACGGTCCAGGCTATTAAATACGATATGAATGCGTCATTCTATTCGGATGTCGCTACTAAGGCGTCAATTACTGCGCCGAGCAATCCATCCAAGGCAATAGCGCGCTGTTCTTCACCGCCACGCAAATCTTTGAGTTGTGCCTCATTGCGTGCCAATTCATCGGGGCCAATGATCACCGCATACGCTGCGCCGCTGGCATCGGCCTTCTTCATTTGGGACTTAAAACTGGCTGCTTGGCCGTCTGGTGCGCAAAATAGAACAACATCAATACCGGCACTGCGCATTTCCTCGGCCGCAACCAAGGCAGT
>JBIIGG010000081.1:0-5890 GCA_044236575.1 Polynucleobacter sp.
TCCGCTGGGGATACGCCGCGCACCGCTACCCCGCGCATGATTTCGCCGCGACTGAGTAAACCCTGGGAGCTCACCATGGGTGCCACGCCAAGTACATGAGGCTGACTAGCCACTTTTGCTGAAAGCGTTTGCCAATCCGGCAAACCATCTGGGGCGGTAATTTCAATATGGGAGAGCACTGAGAGCATCCGATCACGCACTTCTTTCTGGAAGCCATTCATCACCGACAGCACGACGATGAGGGCAGCAACCCCCAGGGCGATGCCTGCAGTGGAGATCCCCGAGATAAAGGACAGGAAGCCATCGCGCTTACCCACTGCTTTACTCCGCCGTGAGCGGGTATAGCGCAGGCCAATTTCCAGTTCGATGGGGAGCTTCAACATACCCCTAGTTTAGTGAATAGTGACGCCCTAGCTGGAGAAATGGGTAAATGCCACCTAAAATCAGAAGAATGGCAACGAAAAGACAATTTACCCTCCTTCTATCTGGTGATGATGCTGTGGCTGATTCCCTACAGAGCTCGCCCACACAGGGCTTGCCACACGAGCGCTTTTTGCTAGGCAATGGCGTGCCAGCGGCCCCATTTACATTGCTCGGCCTGCAAGGGGGCACTATTGATTCCAGTACCGTATTGGCCTGCATTCAGCCGGTTCACCTGCACGCCACCCGCGACCATTTGGTGTTGATGCACCCAGATCACATTCCACTCACCGCCGCTGAGTCAGCCGCGTTGCTCGCCGAGACAAAGCCCCTCCTTCAGGATGAATTCAAGGCCGACGTTATTGCAGCCGATCCGCACCACTGGTTTATCAATCCGGATCAATTTGCCAGCCTAGCAACCCACTCCGTCGATCAAGCGCACGGCCGCAATATCGATTGGTGGTTGCCACGTGACACCACGGAAGTAGGCAGAGCACGCGCTTGGCGTAAATTGCAAAATGAGATTCAGATGTTGTGGCACATCAGCCCAGTTAACGAGGTCCGCCAAGCGAGTGGCCTACCTGCCATTAATTCGATTTGGATCAGCGGCATCGGCTCCACTGCTGATTTAAAAACTCCGAGTGAAATTAAAGCAGCAAGCCACATCATTACTGACCATCCTATATTAAGGGGGGTCGCCCATCACTTCACTATTCCGTGTAGCAGTGCAGTCACTATGGGCACCCTGATCGGTGGGTTTGCTTGGCTCAAGAATCCAGCCGCGATTTGGCCGATGCTGCAATCTGCCTTACTGAATGAAACCCTCGATGAACTCGAGCTGATTGACTTTCCGAATGGCGTGCTGCGTAAACGCACTATTCAAAAGAGCGATGTCAAAAAAGGATCGTGGGCCTTTTGGCGCACGCCTACTTTACTCGGCTGGCAAGAATTAACAGGGTCCAAAGCAGCATGATTGATTCCGTCTTTCGGCAGCGCGAGTTTTCGCTAGAGGCGGTAAATGCCCTTAGCACAGGCGGCCTGCATCCATTACTAGCAAGACTCTATGCCGCTCGCGGGGTATCGAATACCGATGAACTTGCTTTGGAGCTCAAGCAATTAATCTCCCCAACCCAGTTAAGTCAGTGCCTTTCTACTGCTGCCATTCTGGCCGATGCGCTTGCGGTAAAAAAACCAATGTTGGTTGTTGCCGACTATGACTGCGATGGGGCTACCGCGTGCGCCGTTGCTGTTCGTGGCCTGCGTTTGCTAAGCGGCCCGAATGCGAATATTCATTTTTTAGTACCCAATCGATTTACGATGGGCTACGGCCTCACACCCGAAGTGGTCGATCTTGCAGCCACACAAACGCCTAAGCCCGCCATTCTGATTACGGTGGATAACGGCATTGCCAGTAGTGATGGTGTCGAGCGTGCACGCGAATTAGGTATGGAAGTCATCATCACAGACCATCACCTTCCGGGTGATCGCATACCCAAGGCTCTAGCCATCGTCAATCCAAACCAAACGGGTTGCGACTTTCCCAGCAAAGCATTGGCTGGTGTTGGCGTGGTGTTTTATCTACTCATTGCCTTGCGTGCGGAACTCCGTCAGCGCGGTATGTTTACCCAAGACACCCAACCCAAGATTGAAAATCTACTCGACTTAGTTGCTCTGGGAACGGTGGCTGATGTTGCACAGCTCGATTACAACAACCGCATTCTGGTGGCTAATGGTCTGCGACGCATGCGCCAAGGCATTGGACAGCCCGGTATTGCCGCCTTATTTAGTGTCGCGGGTCGCGATATTCGTAAAGCTACGGCAGGCGATTTAGGTTTTGCTATTGGTCCCAGACTCAATGCCGCTGGGCGCCTAGCCGATATGACCTTAGGAATTCAGTTACTGTTAGCAGACGATGCGGATGTTGCGCTGCGCATCGCCCAAGAACTCGATCGCATTAATCGCGAACGCCGGGTGATTGAAGGCGGTATGCAAGAGGCGGCCTTGGCCCATTTAGCAGAAGAACAGTTGGATGGTCTTGCAGCAGACCGCTCTGCCCTCTGCCTGTGGAATGCCAACTGGCATCAAGGTGTGGTCGGTATTGTTGCCTCGCGCCTCAAAGAACGCTTCAATCGTCCGGCCATCGTATTTGCCCCAGCCGATACCGAGGATGCGCAGTCGCAATTGCGTGGATCAGGCCGCTCGATTAGTGGCTTTCATCTGCGCGATGCATTGGATTTAGTTTCTAAGCGCGAGCCCGGCCTCATTCTCAAATTTGGGGGCCATGCCATGGCAGCCGGCCTGACGATTGATCAAGCAAGCTTTGCCCGCTTTGACGCCTGCTTTCAAGAGGTTGCCGATGAATTACTCGACGATGCGTTATTAGCTAGGCAACACATCCACGACGGCAGCCTAAGTCCCGATGAATTAACCGCAGAGATAGCTGACCTGTTGGCAGAGGAGCTTTGGGGCCAAGGCTTCCCCCAGCCAGTCTTTTATGGTGAATTTGAAGTGGTGAGCCAGGCCTTAATGAAAGAAAAACACCTGCGACTGCAACTGAAGCCGGTCGGTAGTGCCCAGGGAGACAAGCCGGTGAGTGGAGTCTGGTTTAACCATACCCAAACCCTGCCAGCACGAGCCCATTTGGCTTACCGCTTGGTTGCAGATCGCTTCGGCGGCCAAACACGGGTACAGCTCATGATTGAGGCCTTAGATGAACCCGGCAAGACGGATGACTAAAGGCCGCTTGACTTTATAATCCGTAGCATGGAAGCCGAACAACTTAATCTCATCTCTAATACCCTTCAGGATCTGCTCACACGCGAGCAAGCACTTCGGGGGTATCTTTGACTACGACGTCAAGTCACGTCGCCTAGCGGAAGTCAATTCCATTCTGGAAGATCCCACGATTTGGGATGATCAAAAACGAGCCCAAGCGCTCGGCAAAGAAAAAAAGTTACTCGATGGCGTAGTTTCTACCCTCACCAACTTAAATAGCAACATCACGGACGCCCTCGAATTATTTGAGATGGCTAAAGAAGAGAGTGATTTTGAGACTTTAAGCGCGCTTGAAGTCGATACCGAGGGGTACAGTAAAACGATTGCCGACCTCGAGTTTCGGCGCATGTTTCACAACGAGATGGATCCCTGCAATTGCTTTATTGACATTCAGGCGGGGGCCGGTGGAACGGAAGCCTGTGATTGGGCGAGCATGCTGTTTCGTCAATACCTCAAGTACTGTGAACGCAAAGGCTATAAAACCGAAATTCTGGAAGAGTCTGATGGCGATGTGGCGGGCATTAAGAGTGCCACCATCAAGATTGATGGGGAGTATGCCTACGGTCACCTCCGCTCCGAGACTGGAGTGCATCGCCTAGTACGTAAGTCGCCCTTTGACTCATCGGGCGGTCGTCACACCTCCTTTGCCAGTATCTACGTTTATCCTGAAATCGATGACTCGATTGAGATCGACGTCAATCCAGCGGATATTCGTACTGATACCTACCGCGCTTCCGGCGCCGGCGGTCAGCACATCAATAAAACCGACTCTGCAGTACGGCTCACCCACCTTCCAACGGGCATTGTGGTTCAGTGCCAAAATGACCGCAGTCAGCACCGTAACCGTGCCGAGGCTATGACCATGCTGAAGTCACGTCTCTATGAACACGAGATGCAAAAACGCCGGGTTGAGCAAGATAAATTAGAGGCCAATAAAACCGATGTGGGTTGGGGCCATCAAATTCGATCGTATGTTTTAGATCAAAGCCGAATTAAAGATTTGCGCACCAACGTTGAGATTTCGAACACCCAAAAAGTATTGGATGGCGACCTCGATGCTTTTATTGAAGCCAGCCTGAAGCAAGGCGTTTAATTACTCTGATTAGCCCAAACCCCATGAACGATAAAGCCCAAACCCCAGACAATGCGCCAGAAGCGGTGGATGAAAACCACATCATCGCCGAGCGCCGTGAAAAATTAGCGCAGCTGCGTGCTAAAGGCGTTGCATTTCCGAACGACTTTGTGCCGACCCATCATGCAGCCGATCTGCATGCACACTACGATGGCTTCAATAAAGAAGAATTAGCTGCTAAGAAAGTGGTGGTCAAAGTCGCCGGACGCATGGTACTAAAGCGCGTGATGGGTAAAGCCAGTTTTGCAACGATTCAAGACCGTACGGGGCAAATTCAGTTTTACATTAGCGATGAAATCAGCACTGCTGATGTCCATGGCGCATTCAAACACTGGGACATGGGTGACTTTATTGCGGCTGAAGGGCACTTATTTAAAACCAATAAGGGTGAACTCTCGGTGGAGTGCAGCACCTTACGACTCCTTAGTAAATCGCTGCGCCCCCTGCCCGATAAGTTTCATGGCCTCTCCGATTTGGAGACCAAGTACCGCCAGCGCTACGTTGACCTGATCGTTAGCCCTGACACCCGCGCGACCTTTGTCTCCCGCAGTAAAGCCATTGCGTCTTTACGCCGCCATATGCTCGAAGCCAACTTCATGGAGGTCGAGACCCCCATGCTCCACCCCATTCCGGGCGGCGCAACGGCAAAGCCATTCATGACTCACCACAATGCACTCGATATGCAGATGTTTTTGCGTATTGCCCCCGAGCTCTACCTCAAGCGTTTGGTCGTCGGCGGCTTTGAACGTGTATTTGAAATCAATCGTAATTTCCGCAATGAGGGTGTCAGCCCACGCCATAACCCTGAATTCACCATGATGGAGTTTTATGCGGCGTACACCGATTACAAATGGTTGATGGACTTTACCGAAGGGTTGATTCGTGCTGCTGCAATTGATGCGCAGGGCACTGCGACCCTCACCCACCAAGGTCGCCCGCTGGATTTAAGTAAGCCATTTCAACGCTTGACGATTACCGAGGCCATACTGAAGTACGGCCCCGAATCCAAAAAGAGCTACGCCCCAGCGCAACTCGAGGATGCTGAATTCATACGCGCCGAACTCAAAAAAGGCGGCGAAGACATTAATGCACCAGCACTCAAGAATGCCGGTATTGGTGCCTTGCAGTTAGCCCTGTTTGAATTAGTAGCCGAG
This sequence comes from Polynucleobacter sp., assembly GCA_044236575.1. GTDB lineage: Bacteria > Pseudomonadota > Gammaproteobacteria > Burkholderiales > Burkholderiaceae > Polynucleobacter. The sequence goes on from JBIIGG010000081.1 coordinate 5,482, forward strand.
CACCATTTATGGGAGCCCACCTACATCATCGACTACCCGATTGAAGTGAGTCCCCTCGCCCGCGAATCCGATACCCGCCCTGGCGTGACCGAACGCTTTGAACTCTTTATTACTGGCCGTGAAATTGCCAATGGCTTTTCTGAGCTCAATGATGCTGAAGACCAAGCGCAGCGCTTTCATAAGCAGGTGGAGCAGAAGGAAGCTGGCAACGAAGAAGCCATGTACTTTGACCACGACTTTATTCGCGCACTCGAGTACGGCATGCCCCCCACCGGCGGTTGTGGAATTGGTATCGATCGACTGGTAATGCTGCTCACTGATGTACCGAATATTCGTGACGTGATTTTGTTCCCCCATTTGCGTCGTGAAGAAGAGCAATAAAGGAAGTTAATCATGCTGCTTGAAATTG
>JBIIGG010000202.1:0-5834 GCA_044236575.1 Polynucleobacter sp.
ACCCAATCAAAATAGTCATCAACCTGTTGCAATGCAGCACGGTTCATATTGGGTGCCCGTCCTAATTTGTGGGCACTATCCAGCACATCGATTACGGAAGGCAAAGAGGCCCCATTGGCCAGACAATCCGTTGCAACATACCCATAGGCAAATCCAGCCTTAATTGCTTCTTCGTATACCAGCGGCGCCAAACCGGACTGGCAATGCGAATGCAGCTTGAGTGGAATACCCTTTGCAGCCTTTACGATTGCTGGGAATAAAGTTTTTGCCCGTTCTGGGGTTAAAAGGCCGGTTGGGTCTTTGACTGAAATGTAATCGACATGCATTGCAACCAGCTCTTTTGTTCGAGCCACAAAATAATCGTCATCATGCACGGGGCTGAGTGCGTATGTCAGCATTGCATTCACTAACATGCCATTTTTCTTACCAATCTGCACCGATGACAGGATGTTGCGATTGTCATTCAATGCATCGTAGACGGTTAGCACGCGCACGCCTGATTCAGCCAAAAGCTCGATATTGAGGGCAACCACATCGTCTGGAAACAGCTCAAATGTATAAATACTCTGACCACGAGTCAGTGCATCCGTTGGCGTAGCAAACTGATTGCTCAGAAAGGCCATTCGCTTCCAAGGATCCTCCCTTAAAAAACGAACCATGACATCAAACACTGCGCCGCCTAAAATATTGATAAAGGCATACCCTGCTTGATCTGTATCCTTCATCGCTGGGTACATTTGCGCCGTTGTCATGCGCGTCGACCACAGGCATTGATGCGCATCCCTGAGGGTTACGTCAATCAATTGAAATGGCCTGCCTTTGCTGGCGCTCATTTCAGCTCCAAGATCATCAGGGGTTGTCCAGACTCAATTGAGGCACCATCATCAACCAAAATACTCACCACCCGACCAATACAGCCCGCCTTAATGGTGTTGAGTAACTTCATTACCTCGACAATGCAAAGTGCAGTATCTGCCTGAACTTCATCACCGACTTCCACAAAAGGGGGCAAGCTTGGGTTTGGTCTTCTAAAAAAAGTGCCTACCATCGGGCTAATGACGTAACGCTGATTGGGCGCAATCGCTAACTCCGAATTCGAGGGTTTTTTTACTTCTAAAGTAGGCGCGGAGCTAACGGCAGGGGCCAATATTGGCGCAGCCCGGTCTGCTAGCTGAGATTGCGGTGCAGCAGCTAGGGCTGGAATAGAGCCATTTCCAACGTTAATTTCGATCTCGAAGGCATCCGTTTTATAAGCAAAGGTATTAAAGTTGCCAGAGTCTTTGATTAATGAAATGAGCTCTTTCACCTCCTTCATTCCAAAAGACGCGTTTTGATCTGCCACAGCAGTTACTTTACGGGTATTTATTGAAGGACTCTTCGCGGCAGCTTTACCTCCAGACGCATACCTGGTGGGCTTCGGCTTAGAAACGATTACACGTGTTTTTTGTTTTGGCTGACTCCGTGGAGCTGCGGCGACACTTTTTTTTAGTTTTTTTGTAGGCACTTTGCGTAGCGTTTGATATATATATAATGAAATGTAACGTATCGTCAGATGAAATGATTTAAGGGTATATACCTAATTGAGCGGCCTCACAATACTTTAATATCGTAAACATCACCCTATGACTAATTTACAAGCAGCCGCAGCAGATATTGACGCCAAAGCGAGCATGGCCGAAAAGGTGCTTTTGATCCTTGAGATGGTGGCGCATTCTGAATTTCCTCTGACACTTGAAAACGTATCCACCGGTCTGGGGCTTGCAAAACCCACTGCATTCCGACTTTTAAATACCTTAAATACACTGGGATTTATTGAGCGCGATTTTAGCGGTCGACGCTTTCAGCCGGGGGTTCGATTACGCTCGATTGGGACCAGCATGCTATTTTCAGATCCGATTCGTGCCGAGCGCATAGCGGCAATGAAATTATTGGTTGATCAAATCGGCGAAACCTGCAACTTTAATATTCTGGATGGCAACGAGGTTGTCTACATTGATCGCATTGAAACCAATGCACCGATTCGACTTCATATCAGTGCTGGAATGCGAGTACCGCTGCATTGCACTGCAAGCGGCAAGTTGTTTTTATCGCAAATGAGTCCAGCGCAAATTGAACGCACCCTGGGTACAGGCCCATTTGAAAAATTTACCAGCAAAACGCTGCTGAATTTAAAAGAATTGCTCCCGAGCTTAATGAAGATTAAAAACCAAGGCTATGCCATTGATCAATGCGAATACCTTGAGGGCTCCATTTGCATTGCCATTCCGGTGCTGGATAGTAAAAATAAAATGTTCGCAGCAATTGCAGCGCACGGACCATCATCGCGGGTCTCCGTTAAAACCGTAAAAACATTCATTCCCCACTTAGAACAAGCCGCCTTGTCGATCCGAAAGAGCATGTCCGACACCCCTTCTCAACCTGATTAATCCCATTTGGAGTTTTTTTATGACAAATTCAAGCCCCGTGATTATTACTGTAGCGATTACCGGCGCAATCCCTCGCAAAAAGGACTGTCCTGGCTTACCAGTCACGGTCTCCGAACAAATCGAAGAGACGCACAAGGCCTATGAAGCAGGCGCAGCCTTAGTTCATTTGCATGTGCGAAAGCCCGATGAGAGCCCGAGCTCTGATCCCGATCAGTTTGCCAAAGTCCAGGAGGGTATTAAAAAGCATTGTCCCGATATGATTATTCAATTTTCTACCGGCGGTAGAGGTCAAGATCAAGCATTGCGAGGCGCCATGCTATTTCATCGTCCTGATATGGCATCTTTGGCAACGGGATCGGTCAACTTCCCCAATGGAATTTATGAAAATCCACCGACTTTTGTTGATGGGCTTGCGAATGAAATGAATAAGTACGATATCAAGCCAGAGATTGAAGTATTCGATATGGCAATGCTTTACAGTGCTGCCGACTTGATCAAAAGGGGGCTGCTTAAAGCCCCCGCTCATGTTCAGTTTGTGATGGGTGTGCCCAATGCCATGCCAGCAAAACGCAGTATTTTAGAATTCCTAGTAAGCGAGTTAAAAGACATCATGCCGGATGCAACCTGGACTGCAGCTGGCATTGCAAGACACCAACTTGCTGTAAACGAATGGGCGCTCGAAATGGGCGGGCATGCTCGTACCGGCCTCGAAGACAATATTAAATATGACCAGACACGCGTCGCAAAAGACAATGCAGAATTAGTCTCACGCGTTGCCGAGCTAGCTTCTAAATACAATCGACCCGTTGCAAATGGAAAGCTTGCACGTGAAATCTTAGGCCTGAGAGCGGCTGGATAGCCTCGAATGCAAGACAATCAATTTGACTATATTGTGGTTGGTGCCGGATCGTCGGGTTGCGTTCTAGCAAACCGTCTGTCAAAAGAGGCTGCCAATTCGGTTTGCTTAATTGAGGCAGGCCCAAAAGATAGCTCGCCGTGGATTCATTTGCCGATTGGGTATGGAAAAACCATGTGGGATCCCAAGGTCAATTGGAAATTCGAAACAGAGCCTGATCCTGGAATGAATCAACGCAAGATTTATTGGCCCCGCGGAAAGTGCTTGGGTGGGTCTAGTTCGATTAATGGATTGATTTTTATTCGCGGGCAAAAAGAAGACTACGACGGCTGGAAGAATCTTGGCAATACCGGCTGGGGCTGGGATGATGTTCTGCCCTACTTTAAAAAGGCAGAGGGCAATGATCGCTTGGGCGAACCGCTCCATTCCAAAACTGGCCCCCTGAAGGCATCATCCATTCCCAAAAAACACCCGCTGGTAGAGTCGTTTATAAAAAGCGCAGTCAATTTGGGCGTGCCAGAAACTGATGACTTTAATAACCTCACCCAAGAGGGCGTGGGCTACTACCAACTGTCAACCTATAAAGGATTGCGCTGCAGTACTGCGGTTGCCTACTTAAATCCGATTAAAAAGCGCAGTAACCTGACCATCTTGACGGATAGTCAGGTCATGCGCATCGTCATTGAAGGGCGACGCGCTGTGGCTGTCGAGTTAATTCGTCATGGCAAAAAGCAAATCATTCGAGCTAATAAAGAAATTATTCTGAGCGCTGGAGCCCTGCAATCGCCTCAACTGTTGCAGCTATCCGGAATTGGTCCAGCAGCACTCTTGCGCGAATTTAATATCCCGATCATTCAGGATCTTCCCGGCGTTGGTGAAAACCTGCAAGATCACCTGCAACACCGTTTAATTTACGAGCTCAATCAACCGATATCAACTAATGTCCAGCTCTCATCGCTTTTTGGCAAAGTCAAAATTGGTCTTGATTGGTTACTGTTTCGGGGCGGCCCACTTTCCATTGGAATTAATCAAGGCGGACTGTTCACTAAAGTGATGAAATCCTCGCTGACGCCAGACATCCAGTTCCATATGGCAACCTTGTCAGCCGATATGGCAGGGGGAAATGTGCATCCCTTCCCCGGATTTACCATGTCTGTATGCCAGCTAAGGCCAGAGTCTCGAGGCCATGTCCGCATTCAATCGGCGGACCCATTGGTGCCGCCAAAAATGGTCGCCAACTACCTCGCTACAGAATACGATCGCGACATTAGCGTCGCTGCCGTGAAGTTTGCGCGCAAGATTGCACAAACCGAGCCACTTAAATCGCTCATCACCCGAGAAATTAAGCCGAACAACCCTCAGAGTGATGCCGATCTATTGGAATTTTGTCGTAATAATGGCGCTACGATTTTTCACCCAACGGGTACCTGCCAAATGGGCACTGACTCAGATTCAATGGCTGTATTGGATTCGGAGTTGAGGGTACGAGGCGTAATGGGATTGCGGGTGGTCGATTGCTCTGCCATGCCGACATTACCATCCGGCAATACCAATTGGCCAGCGGTGATGATGGCTGAAAAAGCGGCAGACTTAATACTCAATAAAAAAATATAACGGCATGACTCTTACCTCGTTCGGCAGCAAATCCACAATTACAAGCTGCCGGTATAAATGAAACTCTTTCCTTTTTTGCAATGGTTGCCGGAATACAAAAAACCGGGGGTTATCCGCGCTGATGTGCTGGCCGGCCTAACCGGCGCCATTGTGGTATTGCCCCAAGGCATTGCATTTGCATTGCTAGCGGGAATGCCGCCCCACTACGGCCTTTATGCGGCAATGGTGCCCTGCTTGATTGCCGCCTTATTTGGGTCAAGCCGCTTGATGGTGACGGGCCCAGCAAACGCAATATCACTGACGACCATGGCACTCATTGCTCCGCTTGCCCTACCGGAGTCACCGCAATACGTTGTATTCGTTCTAACGCTGAGTTTTCTGGTGGGGGTCATTCAGCTGATATTGGGCTTTAGCGGTATTGGAAAATGGGTAGAAAAGGTTCCGCACTCGGTGATTATTGGCTTTACCGCTGGGGCTGCTGTGCTGATTATTAATAGCCAAGCTGGCACCCTACTGGGGATGAATATACCGCGTGGCACGGATGTCATGGATACCCTCAAGGCCATTACTACTCTCGCGCTCAGCGGTGATATTCAATGGCAATCGATTGCCGTTGTCTTGATCACGCTAGCCATCATTCGCCTATGGAATCCGCTAAACAAATACGTGCCTTCCATGCTCATTGCTGTGATTATTGGCGCTATTGCCGCAATACTAATCGAGCTTGCCTTTCCTGAGATGAGTCCATTTAAGCGTGTCAGCAGTATTCCAGGAGCATTCCCTCCCATATCAATGCCGGACTTAAGCCTCCCTACCTTGCAGCAATTATTTGCTGCCACATTAATTATGACTTTGCTGGCTTCAACAGAGGCGATGGCCATTGCGCGAGCGATCGCTTTAAAAACAAAAGATACATTCAATGCCAATCAAGAGTTCAT
>JBIIGG010000082.1:0-5817 GCA_044236575.1 Polynucleobacter sp.
GGTTTTGTTGCCAAAGTCCTAAATGGCTAGCTAATTTGACTTCATTGCCATAGCCAGCCCAGTTCCGCGTGGATGCGCCCGTAAAAATATCGGCTTGAACTAACTGAACCGCCTCATCCACCACCGGGATTGCGTCCCATTCAAGCTTTGCCTCTAGCTTGGCGCCGCGGGCCAGCTCCAGCAAGTGCCCAGCCAAACCAAAACCCGTCACGTCGGTCAGCGCGTGAACCCCATCGAGCTGAGCCAAAGAAACACCTGGCTTATTGAGCTTCGTTGTCAGTGCAATCATTTCGCGATAGCCAGCATCGGAGAGTTTTTCTTTTTTGAGTCCGGCGGACAAAATACCCACCCCAAGCGGCTTACTCAAAATAATGCTGTCACCTACTTTTGCACCGGTGTTGCGCTTAAGCTTTTTAGGATCAACAATGCCGATGGCAACCAAGCCATAAATTGGCTCTACGGTATCAATGGAATGACCGCCTGCAATCATGATGCCGGCATCCGTACAAACCGATTCACCGCCTGCAGTGATTTGCTGAATTACCTCGAGCGGCAAGACATTAATTGGCATACCCAGTAAAGCCAGGGCAAACAGGGGTTGCGCGCCCATGGCATAGATATCGGAGATTGCATTGGTAGCGGCAATACGGCCAAACTCAAAGGGATCATCGACGATGGGCATAAAAAAGTCGGTTGTCGCCACAATCGCCTGATTCTCATTAATTTGATACACCGCGGCGTCCTCATTATTGTCTGATCCGGCCAATAGGGCAGCCGGAATAGTGCGCAAGGGCGATGCTTTGAGGATATCGCTCAAAATGCCTGGTGCAATTTTGCAACCGCAACCACCGCCGTGGGAAAGAGAGGTAAGACGACCGTTATAGGACATAGGGAGAAATGAAATCAGATTGAGGTAGAAGAATATGCCAAAAGGCCAGTAGCGTTAGCTTACTCAATTTACAGCAAACACGTACGAAAGCCGCAAAAATGGTCGCTACGCCCTGGTGCATAAAAATTACGGAAGGCAGGCCTTCTCAGGCGGTCCGGTGTAAACATACTCCAGCCCTTTAGTACCTGATAACCCCCATCAAACGAAGGTTGTGAATAGTCCTGGTATGGATCAGGCGTAAATCCAGGAAACGGCAAAAATACACTGCTTGTCCATTCCCACAGGTGAGAATGAATCCACTGGCTTGGTGACTGACGCATTAAGCGTGTCAGCTCATGCTCATTGGGTAAGCGCACTTGACGCCAATCGCAATACCTTTTGGCATCAATATAAGAAATATGCCGAACGGGCTCAGTCTCGCACAGGCGGCGCCATTCATTAAAGTAACGCTGATACCAAACCCCACCCTCTTTTTTCCAATGGCTTGGCACTCCTACGGGGGGCATCGCAGATTGATTTGCGCTGGACTCAATAAACTCCAGATACTCCGCATTACTCACCGCTTGCTCCGAAATGGCGAATGCAGGTAATTGAATTTCATGCTGCCACTTTTCATTGTCAAACAAAAAACCATGATTTCGATCGGATCCAACCTGTAGCATAGAAGCTGGGAAATGAATGTACTGTGCGGACGGCCTAATGGCGGCATCGATGCTTGAAAAAGGCTCAAATGGCATTGCATAGCCAAGGGTTTGCCACATGTAAGCAAATGCTTCGTTGTGCATATCCTGATGAAAAATGGCTAGCTGCATGAAATAAGCGGCTTCTACATCAATTGAACTGGCAAGTAATTGATGGGTTTTGTTCATAACCTGAGTGTTGTACTCAAGCAATACATCCTGCGAGGGAATATCAATCTGCCAACGATCGTTATGGGCTATATCAGAGGAATTAAACAGGTAATCGGCATTGCTGAGTAGCGATGGATTGGAGACATGACCTCGGCGCTGAACCCAAAACTCATGAAACCAGGTGAGGTGGCCAAACTCCCACAGGGGTGGATTGAGGATATCGCTCTTGGGCACACCCTCTTGGCCGGGCTGCAGGCCATTGAGGATGGAGCGCGTTAATGCGTTAGTACTATTAAACCCTCTCTCCATAATGGAATGCGCTGGATAGGGCTTGTATTCAAGATGATCGAATGGGCTAGAGGGCGGCATGGAATTATGGTTGTTGTACCTTGCAAATGGGATCATTACGATACAGTTTTTTGCAGATATTCTGAAAACGATCAAATAAATCGCTTCTACTCAAGCCGCCTATATTGAGGACGGCATAGCGATAGCTTCCAAGCCATTTTATCTCGCGATCCAAGCTAGCGCCTTTTTTGTAATACAGCATCAGATTGGCATCCGGATAAGGCGCTAGGGCATTGGCTAACTCACTCTTGCTAGGCAGATGTTGTGTCAGCGGCTTTTGGAATGCTCGAAAAATAAAACTAGCTGCTGAGGTAAAATGCCCCTGCCCTCGAATGACCTCCGGCCGATCACCTACCGCCAAAGCAAAGAGCATGCCATAGGGCTGACACCCATCTACCCGCTCATATAAATTACTCAATTGTGAGGCCATGCGTGGGTTAATCTCAATGATCTTTAATTGATCCGTTTTTTGCTCATAGATAAACTCGATATTAAAAAAACCATGGCGGTAATTTATCCCTTCCAACACTTGCTTGGTAATTGCCTTAGCTCGGTCTTGAATGGCATTTGCTAAGCGAGAGGGGTACTCAAAGCGCATAAATGCTTGGGTTTCTGGGTACATTACCTCATCGATAACCCCCAAGAAAAACGCCTCGCCATCACTGCAATAACCATCAATATTGATTTGCTCACCCTGCATGATTTCTTCAGCTAATAAGCCATTGGGATCGACTTGCATTGGTGTAAACAAGGGCATGATGTCAGCAAAGGGCTTGACTAGCCTGCGTATCAAGAATTCCTCAAAGAGATTAAATTTCAAATGCCGCACTAAGGTTGCTTCACTATCAATTTGCTTAGCCAACACTGAATAAGTGGCCTTAATCGGCTTAATAAAAAAGGGATAAGCCATATCCAATGGATTTTGGGGATCAAATGGGTAAGGGATATAGCTAAAACGGGGCACTGCCTCAGGGACGATTTTTTGCTGCACCAAGCGGCCATAGAACTTATGTTGGCACGCGATGATGGCTAGTGGATCATTACCAGGCAAGCCAAGGCGCTGCGCCAATATCGCCGCAATTAAAGTGCCAAATTGCTCATGATTGCTAACGACACCATCCAATCTAATGGCGCGATATTTCCGCTCTAATTTTTCAATGTAGCGCACGGCATTAAATCCGAGTAACTGTGCATTTTCAGGAAAGCGAAATAAATCAAACCCTTCATGAAAAAACTGATACTGCCCAGAATACTGTTGCGCCTGAAGTGCCAGCTGATCCCAATCTTTGGCAAATAGAATCAGTATTTTCTTCATTTGCATTGATCGGGAATGATGCCCGCCTTACTGTTGGCACGCAGCGCCATTTTTTCAAAGCGCTTTTGAATCCGCCCGTTCATAAAGTGTTCAATCACAAACATGGGAATGGCTGAATCGGGTAATAAAAAGGCGTTATAGATAAACAGCGTGCCTCCGGCACTCGGCTTTAAGCGCCATGAGCCGCGATATTCCTTAAAGTAGCCCTGAATTTGCCTCAAATCCATTCCGATCATGGGGTACTCTGTGTAATCAATAATGGACTCAAAGCGGGTCGAGAAAAAGAGCACTTTATCTTCCACTTGCTGCTCTACGCGGACTGTATTTTCATTCAGGCGCGTGACTTTACTGGACTGGATCCCCTCCGAAGGCATGCTGTCCGAAAAATCAGTTAGCAGTGCATATGACTGGCATTGGCTCAAAGGGGCAAAGTAACTGGCGTTGACCTCAAAACCCCCATTTGCCCGTGAAACCTGAATAGCAATCGAGCTATCCACATTACTGGCATGGATTGAGCTACCCCAAATAGAAAGGCTAATCCATAGTCCTTTCAATAGCCACGTCATTTAGACTCTCGATTCTGGCAAAGCACTAGAAGGTCGTTGTTAAGTCAGTCAGCCAATCTGGCGAATGCTTTAGCAAGAAAGATTCAAGTGCCTTATCTTGCCCAGTCATGACCAATAGGCTGATCACAATTAAAAATCCACCTAGCAGTTGTTTGCCAAACTTACCTGCATTACCAAGCCTTCCTTTAGCTTTCATCATGGCGCCACGCGATAGCATTCCTAGCAAGGCCAATGGCAAGCCAGCACCTAAGCCAAATATGGCCATGACAAATACAATTTTGCCTAAATCCCTACCTTGACTCGCCAACGTAATGGCGGCGCCCAAAGTGGGTCCTACGCAGGGCGTCCAAACTAAGCCCAATAGAATGCCAATTAAGAACTGCCCAAGTAAGCCATCGATCGTTACCTTAGATAACAATGAATTACCTGCTCCACTGACGCCCGACATCGCAATAGCAAAGCGCTCCTGCAATCGGCTAGAAATAAGTAAAATACCAATGATGCCCATCACAACGGCGGCAAATAAACGAAAGCCATCCTGCGCCAAGCCGATACTGGATCCAATGCTAGCTAAGCCTGTGCCAATCACAGCGAAGGATGCTGCTAAGCCCCCTGCAAGAGCAAGCGGCCCAAAGCGATGTTGATTTGCAGCGGCGCCGATAATAATCGGAATTAAGGGGAGAACGCAGGGCGACAGTGTCGATAAAACCCCAGCTAAAAAGGCAAATACAAACGACCCAAGGCCAAAATCCACTAAATTGCCTGACGCGTTAATTTGGCCAAAGCAGCTTCCTTGGTATCGCCCGTAGCACGCGCGACTTCTTTGCCATTTTTATAAACAATGATGGTACTTTGCGAGCGCACTTTGAGGGCTTTTAAAAGATCTTTTTGATTGTCGTAGTCAACCTGATAGAACACGACATTTTTGTAATCGGGGTCTTTCATGAAATTCGACAACACTATATCCTGCTTTTTGCAGGTTGAGCACCAATCTGCGTGGGTCGATATCACTGCTGACTTGCCCTGCTTTTCAATATCTGCCAGCTCAGTCGCGGTAATCGGCTGGCCTGCAGCAAATGCTGCGGATGAGAATAAAAGAATTCCTGTAAACATCGCATTAAGAAGCGTTTTCATTTTTTAATCCTATACGTTAGAGGCAGCCGGAGCTAAAACTTGGTTGGCGAATAAAATACATGGCCTATTAATCTTAATTTAAATCCGCTCATTTGGCAGTATTTAATGGATCTGATTAGGCCGATACCCACAATACATAAATAAAAATACCCAACTGCAGCACATTGATCACCACGCTCAGTCCATGCAAAAGACCAAAACGCTTCTTGTCTTTGTTGTCTGACGCTTTATTGATGGCAGGCGTAAGAATGAATTGCGCTATCGCAAAAAGAACCGCGCATATAAAAGTCAGGCTGCTAATGAGTGCATCATTGGCCAACAAGGAAGCAGCAATACAGGCGAAGCACATAAAGGCGTAGTACTTTGGGAAAAAACTCCGCACATACTTACTAGACCATTCGGCTGGTAGCACCTTAAATACGGTAGGCGCTACTGCAATCGTAAAAAACACCATGATGCCGACCATGGCCGCAACAATGTAGAGACTAATTAAATTGAATGACATAGCTGCTTTTCGTTTATGGGTTAAAGGATATAAGAATGGTAATAAAGAAATGGCTGACTCTAGGTACTAGTCAGGCTTTTTCAAATCAATTTGCGCTGTCATCTTGCCCGCAAAAATCATATCCAATTGCACACCGTCATTTCCCTGCACCACCTGAATGCCTTCCTTCTCGGAGGGAGCAGTTTTCTCCACGGTCAACATATTGGTAG
>JBIIGG010000083.1:0-5800 GCA_044236575.1 Polynucleobacter sp.
ATGCCGACTTTAAAGAGGTTAAAGAGGATAAGAAATAATCCGCTTTTTACATAAGCAGTAAACACAAGTCGGCCCAGCGCCGACTTGTGTCGTTTTAATGATGCTGAGAGGAATAGGCTGTGGCTACGAGTAAACGCGATTTTTATGAGGTACTGGGCGTTGGAAAAAATGCCAGCGACGAGGATTTAAAAAAGGCGTATCGCAAATTAGCGATGAAGCACCACCCCGATCGCAATCCCGATAATCCGGGGGCTGAAGCCAAATTCAAAGAGGCGAAAGAAGCCTATGAGATGCTCAGCGATCCTCAAAAGCGCGCTGCCTATGATCAGTATGGCCATGCAGGCGTCGATCCCAATATGGGCGGCGGTGGATTTGCAGGCGGCGGTTTTGCGGATGCCTTTGGTGATATTTTTGGGGATATTTTTGGTCAAGGCGGTGGCCGCAGCGCTGGACCCCAAGTCTACAAAGGCGCAGATCTGCGCTACAACATGGACATTACCCTCGAGCAAGCAGCCGAGGGTTATTCCACCCAAATTCGGGTCCCCAGTTGGAGTAATTGTAAGCACTGTAGCGGTAGTGGTGCTGAACCCGGCAGCAAGGTCGAGACCTGCCCAACGTGTAACGGTCAAGGGCAAGTACGTGTAGCGCAGGGATTTTTTTCGATGCAACAAACCTGCCCCAAGTGCCGCGGTACCGGTCAATATATTCCGAGGCCTTGCAAACAATGCCATGGCAGCGGTAAATTAAAAGAACAAAAGACCTTAGAGATCAAAATTCCGGCAGGCATCGATGATGGTATGCGCGTACGTTCGGTAGGCAATGGTGAGCCCGGCGTGAATGGCGGTCCCAGTGGCGATTTGTATGTCGAGGTGCGCGTGAAGCCGCATCCCGTGTTTGAGCGCGATGGCACTGATCTGCATGTGCAAATGCCGATTTCATTTGCGACCGCAACCATCGGTGGCGAGATTGAGGTGCCAACATTAACTGGCCGGGTTGAGTTTCCAATTCCAGAAGGGACTCAGACGGGCAAAACATTCCGCTTGCGCAATAAAGGCATTAAAGGATTGCGCTCAGCCGTTGTGGGTGACCTGTTTGTGCATGTGATGGTGGAGACGCCAGTGAAGTTGTCCGATGAGCAAAAGGATCTACTTAAGCAGTTTGATGAGAGTCTAAAATCAGGCGGCGCTAAGCACAATCCCCATCAAAAGGGATGGTTCGATAGCGTTAAAAGCTTTTTTAGTTAAAGCGGAATCCGCTAGGAAGCGAAACCGTGTTCCGGACCCGGAAAACGGCCCGCTTTCACATCGCGAACAAAGGCTTTGACTGCCGCCTCGATGGAGGGTTTACCTTCCATAAAATTCTTGACGAACTTGGGCGGCTTTCCAGGACTAATTCCGAGCATGTCCGGTAATACCAATACTTGGCCTGAGCAGTCTGGTCCAGCCCCAATGCCAATCGTTGGAATGGATACCGCTTCTGTAATTTTTTTCCCTAAGGCCGATGGAATAGCCTCTAACACCAGCAGTTGGGCGCCGGCAGCAGCGCAAGCTTGCGCTTGTTCCAGCATCAGCACTGCCGCGTCTTTGTTTTTACCTTGCACTTTGTAGCCACCAAGTAAATGCACGGATTGCGGTAATAAACCAAGATGAGCGCATACGGGTACGCTGCGCTCAACCAAGTGGGCAATGATGTCCACTTGCCAATCGCCTCCTCCCTCTAACTTAACCATGTCGGCACCCGCACGCATCAGTTCGGCGGCAGACTCTAAAGCAAGGTAGGGGTCGCCATAACTCGCAAAGGGTAAATCAGCCATCAAAAAAGCTTTGGCATTAGCCCGAGCAACACACTGAGTGTGATATGCCATCTCGTCAACGGTAACCGGTGTGGTGCTGTTGTGGCCTTGCACGACATTACCAAGAGAGTCACCCACCAAAATCACATCAATGTCGCAGCGATTGAGAAGTGAGGCCATGGTTGAATCGTAGGCCGTCAGGACGGCAATTTTTTCCTGCTCTGCATGCATCGAGAGCAGTTTAGAAATCGTAATGGGCTTTTCGCCTTGCAAATAACTCATACCGCGAGTGTAATGAATTAATGGGCCGAGGGACGATATTCGGGTTTTTCGTCGCTGGCGCAGTTGCGGCAAGTCAGTTTTTCAATGCGCTGATGTGCTACCTGGGGCAGGTAACTTTTGAGTGCGCCAAACTCTGGCAGAAAAAAATCCGGGGCAATTTCCAAGAGGGGGAGTAAAACAAAGGAGCGCTCCGTAATGCGGGGATGAGGTAAGGTCAGTTCGGAATCGCCTTGCGAAACCCCTTCAAAATACAAAATATCAAGATCGAGCGTGCGCGGCGCATTTTCATAGGGACGCTCACGACCAAATTGCTGCTCGATGGTTTGGCAGACATGCAGCAAGCCATACGGCGTTAAGTCCGTCTCAATCTGCACTACTGAATTAATGTAGTCGCCACCCGTCGCCTCCACTGGCGCGCTTTGGTAAAGGCAGCTCTTATAGATGATTTGCAGTTGGCTACGCAAAGCCAAGCAAACCATGGCATCGGTAATGATTTGGCGCGTATCGCCGACATTGCCGCCAAATCCAATAAATGCTTTTGCCATAGTGAGTCCCAACTGAATATTTGAGTACTTTACTGAAGATTGCCAAAACGTGCTCGGCAGCCCTGATTTAGTCGGTAGTAGCCTGATCAGGGGCTGCTGCAGTGGCCGCCTTGGGTTTACGCCGCCTGCGGCGCTTGGCAGCGGGACTACCCAGGCTGGTGTGGGAGACCTCTTCCTTTACAGCAGTCAATAGTGCTTCTTGCTGAACTGGGTCGGCATCAATAAAACCAGTCCACCAGTGCCCCAAGCTGGTTGGACGCTCCCCCGTGGCGCAGCGGAGCAACATGAAGTCATAACCCGCCCGAAAGCGCGGTAGCTCCAGCATGCGTTGCGGGAAGCGACCAATGCGTTTATCGAATCGCGGTTGCAAAGCCCAGATCTCGCGCATGTCGGCCTCGAAGCGGCGTTGAATCATCATGCCCTTGCTTTGGGTTGCGATCACATCGTCCATGGCAGCATGTAAGGCGGCAATATTAGCCATACCGGCAGCCAGATTTTTTTGCCATGTACTGAGTAGCTCAGGCCACAACAGGGTAGCAAATAGAAAGCCGGCGGAAACCCCTTTACCGTTCTGAATCCGTTCATCGGTATTGTTAAGTGCCAAGCGTATAAATGCTTCACTCCCTGGAACACCGGCTTTGGGGTCAAGCGCGGCATCAAGCAAGGGCAATACCCCGTGATGCAGACCTGCTTCGCGCAAGCCCTGAATGGCTTGCCACGAGTAGCCAGACATGAGTAGCTTAAGGATTTCATCGAAGAGCCGAGCGGCGGGCACGTCATGAATCAACTTAGCCAGTTTGGCAATCGGCGCGCGCGTTTCGGGGGAGAGTGTAAAGCCTGTTTTGGCTGCAAACCGAATGGCCCGCAACATGCGCACCGGATCTTCACGGTAGCGTTTGGATGGATCACCAATCATGCGCAGGGTACGTTGCTGCATGTCTGCCATGCCACCGTGGTAATCGAGGACGGTTTCAGTGGCGGGATCGTAGTACATGGCATTAATCGTGAAGTCACGCCGCGTAGCGTCTTCCACTTGAGTGCCCCAAACGTTGTCGCGCAGAATGCGGCCGCTGTCAGCGACGTGGTCACCCGCGTTTTCAAGTAAAGCCCTAAAGGTGGAGACCTCAATGATTTCAGGGCGCTCTTTGCCAAAAAAAGTGACGTGCACAATCTGAAAGCGGCGACCGATTAAGCGTGATTTACGAAACAGCTTTTGTACTTGCTCCGGAGTGGCATTGGTTGCTACATCAAAGTCTTTTGGGCCAATGCCGAGCGCAAGATCACGTACGGCCCCACCAACGATGTAAGCCTGGTAGCCTGCCTGCTGCAAAGTATGGGTTACTTTGACTGCATTTTTGGAAAGGAGTTGTGGGTCAATCCGATGGGCTTTTTTACTAATGCGCTTCGGAGCGCCAGCAGCAGCCGATTGCGTAACTTTGGATCGTGGACTGCGGCGGAAAATACGCTGTATTAACTTGGTAATCATGCGAACAGTTCCAGAATAGGCCATTGCCTTTTTTCAGCTTCTCTGCGCAAGCGGGGGTCTGGATTGGTTGCAATCGGATGACTCACTGCTTCCAATAAGGGCAGGTCATTGAGTGAATCGGAATAAAAATAGCTCTTCTCCATTTCTTCCATGGTATGACCCAAAGAAGCCAACCAATCTCGTACCCGCTGAATCTTGCCTTCCCGAAAACTGGGAATGCCATGCACTGCACCTGTGAACATTTGGCTTGCTTCATTATTGACGGTGGCAGGTTCAGTAGCCACTAAGTGCGTAATACCAAATGCATTGACAATTGGGCGAGTAACAAAGCTATTCGTTGCAGTAACAACACAACATAGATCGCCAACATCTTGATGGCGTTTTACTAAAGCAATGGCGGCCGGATGCAATTTACCGACAATCACTTCCGCCATAAATGCATCATGCCATTGCTGCAATTGGGCGCGGGGATGCTCGGAGAGCGGCTTTAAAGCAAAGCGCAGAAACGCATCGATATCTAATTTGCCGAGCTTGTAGTCAGCATAAAACTGCTCATTTTTCTGGGCATAATCAATCCCATCCACAACCCCTTGGCGGACTAAAAATTGCCCCCACTCATAATCACTATCGAAGGGCAATAGGGTGTTGTCTAGATCAAATAAAGCAAGTTGTGTCATCGGCTCATCAATTTATTATTCGGATTACTGGAAAGCTGCAGTAATTCGCGCACTAAGGGCAAGGTAACCGCCCGCTTTGTTTCCAAGGAGTAGGCATCCAGGGCATCGAGTAGCGCCATCAGATTAGGCATGTCTCGGTAAAAACGACTCAAAAGCCAGGGCAGCACATCGGGCGAAAGTACCAGTCCACGATCACTCGCCGCCTGCTCTAATGCCTGTATCTTCTCATGGTCACTCAGCAAGTGGGTCTGAAACACCAGACCCCAAGCAAGGCGCGTGCGTAAATCTTCCCGTAGCTTGAGGTTGGCAGGAGCATCGTTGCCCGCCATAAAGACGAACAGTTGCTGACTATCCCGTACCGCATTGAGAACGCGAAAGAGTGCGCTACTCAAGCGTTCGTCAAGAAGGTCCACGTCGTCTACGGCAATCGCGGTTGGAATCGCAGCCTTTAATTGCTGTGGCAGTTCTGCTTCTAATTTGATCCAAGTGCTTGGCTCATCGCTCCTTAAGTCGTAATAAGAGAGTGAGGCGTTTTGCGCCGCATGCATTAGGGCGCGTAACAAATGGCTGCGTCCTGAGCCAGGCGCTCCCCACCAATAAATCCAGCGTTGGTTTAGGGGGTTTGCATCGATTATTGCTGGAGTCGTGGAGGAGGCAGCCCACTGCTCGGTGATTTTTTGTAGTGTAGAAATGAGCGCGCGGTCACCGCCAGGCAAAAAATTACCTAAGCTTACTTGGTGCGCACGACCGAGGTCTAAGGCAAATTGCCGTGGCAGGGCATTGGAGCTCATTTACCTTGGTACCAGCTACTCTTGATATACAGAGACCAGCCAAATTGAATTAATACCAAGCTGACGGCGCTAGCAGGCAGTGCGAGCAAGACGCCAAAAAATCCAAAGAGCTTGCCAAAAATAATTAAGGCAAATAAAACGGCTACAGGATGCAGGCCAATGCGCTCGCCCACCAGTCGCGGCGTGAGAAAAAAGCCTTCCAAAGCCTGACCGACACCAAATATGGC
>JBIIGG010000084.1:0-5791 GCA_044236575.1 Polynucleobacter sp.
AGTTGCGCGATGCCCACACAGCAAACACCCCTTTGAGGACTACTTTTACCCCCTAGATGTCCGTATAATTGCCAATTTATATGGTTTTAACCATGGGCACCCCTTTTTTAACCAAACTCATTTTTATCCTAGCTTCCAGCGTTCTTGGGACTGAATTTGCCTATTCTCAGGCAAAAGACGATTTGGTTATGGTTCTCGATGGCAAACAGTATTCGATTGCCTATTACAAAAGTTCTGTCAAATCATTGCCCCCTGATTGGAAAAAAGTATGGATCATCACCAATCGGAAAGCGAATGAAGGGAAGGCTGAGTCGCGTGTCGTATCGGTGCGCCGAAACATCCTTTTTAATTGTGTGCGCAATACTTACTCTACCTTAGCGACCATCAATTATGCGGAGCCCAATGCAGCAGGCAAACCCATGTTGCAAACCGATACCGGATTTAATTTAAATGATGACCCGGTCCCCGAAGGCAGTCCTTTAGCCATTGTTCAAAGTCAAGTTTGCGTGCCTTAATTTAATCCTATGAAATTTAATATACATCCACCTGAAGCATTAAAAAACATTGATCCGAAGTTTCATGTGGAGTCTCGTGCTATTGCAAAAACGATCGAACGCGAAATCATTAAAAAACCGCTTGCGGGTTTATTTACGATAGACGGCTCAGCAAGAGAGTTGCCCGTTTCATTATTGGATGTCAAGCAGGGCTTATTGGTGATGAAGCCCGAGATCAAGCCTGAAGGGGGTCTTACCAGCATCGTTGGGGGGCAACGGGTCGTGGCGCTGTGTGGCGAGTCTGGAAAGATGCAATTTTTAGCAGTGAACCTGAAGTTAACCGAGGATGGAAATATCACTTGCCCTCTACCGGCTGATTTAATCCTAATTCAGCGCAGAATAGAGTTCCGTACGCTGGGTCCTGCCGATGAGGATTTGAGTTTTGTGCTGTGCTTGGGCGCTGGCCAGGAGCTATTGACCAAGGTAATTGATATTTCAGCGCATGGCATATTGCTCGATATTCGTTTGGGTGCGACCGAGGTAGAGGTCGGCCGTTATTGGCATTCGGGTTATTTTGAGCGATTGAAGTCGCGCTCAACCACCATCGATTTGCTGATTAAAAATGTACGGCCTGGCGCAGCGATGGATCGCATTCGGGCCGGCTGTGAACTGTATGAGCCTACCAAATTAGCCTTGAAAGAATTCGAGAGTACCCGCAGCGCGATTGAAAATGCCAGAGTGCAAGGCCGCCTCAATCGATGGCATCTGGGAGCATCCTGGTATGTCTAAGCTTCTTCTGACGCAGCGACGTGATTTTTAAAAGAATTGATAATGAATTTTTTTGCCAACTTAACTACCGGTAAGCTCATCATGATCATCAGCGTGCTGATGTTCATCACGCTCCTGTATTTTTTTATCCGAGACTTTTACGGCAAGGTGCTTGAGGGAGCGAAGGGCAAAGACCGCGATACAGCACCAATAGAGCCAGTGGCGGTGGCGAGTTTGCAAAAAACCCATCAACTGGAAGAAGTCATTAATCAAAAAATTGCCAACATGAAGTTGGATCTAATGGCAGAGCGGCTCCGCATTACGTCCACAGCTGAGGTCTTAAAAAATCTGGCTGCCGAGCGCCATCTACCAGAGACCTTGTATCAAATCTATTTTGAGACGCGTGCGTTTCCGAAGAAGAGCCTCGAAGCCCAACAAACCGATCTCGAATGGCATGCGCAGGCTGGAATTACCGATTTAAAAGTTGATCCCTTGCCTTTAGACGATGGAACCGTTATTCATTTCACGCTGCATAACTACCCCTATGCGCTCACCGCGATTAATCACCGTTTTGCTAGGACGCATTATGTTGAGTTAACGCTGCGCGACGTCGATGATGTCCGCTTGTTTGTAGTGCGCGTCAAGGCAAACGAAGCAACCGGCCGGGATATCTTGGAAACAGCCATCATCGAGATGAAGTCGGGTGATTGGATCGATGACATTGCAAGCTGTCGCTTATTGATGGATAAGCGCAAGACAGAAGTGCAGTTAATGGCTGAGCACCGTGAAGTAGAAATGCTCAAACAGCGTTTTGTATTAAACCATTCGAATAATAAATTCAGTGCAAGCAAGCCTGATCCTAGTCGTAAGAAAGGCTAGCATTTTGTTTGCATTACGCCCCCCTCGATCCCAGCGCACGATTTACTTCTGGTTTTTGGCATTTACCAGTTTCTTGGTGGTTGCCTCTTTAATGGCTTTGCTTGGCGCAGCCAGTGAGCTATCGAATTCGTCGGAAGAGCTTAAGAACCTGAAGGTGACTGGGCCGAACTTAGAAGACTTTGTAAAAACACAAAGCATCGATTTTCGCTTAAACAATAACAACAACCAACGCCGACTCAGGGCAGCAGACATACCCAAACTCGCGGACGATGCGATTGTTCCGGTGAGCCTCGATGATGCCGTCAACCGGGCCTTCCAATTTTTTGCGGAATTTGAGAATAAACGGTTTAAACCGATTCTGGACGTGACCTTGCCGGTTATAGAGTCCGTCGAGCCCGGCTCTCCTGCTGGCCTTGCCGGAGTAAAGCCCGGGGATATCGTCACCTACCTCAATGCAGTCAAAATTGAATCCGTAACGGGCTTTTATTTTGCGCTCAACGATAGACCGGCTGCGGAGCTCACCCTAAAATTACTGAGAAATAAAAGAGACACCATTTCGGTGGTGATGCGAATCGCTGGCAAAGGGTCAATCAATGACAGCAATGTCGGCTTGCGTTTTGTCACCCCCCTAGACGCGGTTTACTATACGGAGCAAGAAACCAAGCGCCAGGCCGACCAGTATCGACGTGAGATGCTTTCAGTAATTCCCATCGATTGGCGTGCGGATGCGGCAAACAATTTAATGCAAAATGCAAGGCGCCTCAACCTGATTGCCAGGGGAATTATTGATCCCTCTGGGACAAATCCAGCCAAGATTCAATCGAGGGAGGTATTAGCGTGGCAGCATAAAAAATACCTTGAAAATGTGGATATTTATTTTTCGCAGAAATGGAAAATTGAGCGTGTTAGTGCTGCCTATTTAACTGGAATGGGCGATGCAGTCGTTGGTCTCGTTTGCAGCCTATTTATTTTTGCGATTGCATTCGGCTTGTTTTGGTATCAGCGTCAGCTACCTGGTAAAAGCGCATGATGAATAGCGAAAAACCAGAGTATTGGCTCGGTATGCGCATCAACGGAGAGCGTTATGCACTGCCAGCAAGTGCAGTGCAATCGGTTTTTTTATACCCTGAAGCAGAGCAATCGATAGGCGATTTGCGCATCAGTGGTGTTGTTGTGCATGATGGTGCCCCCGTTTATCTGCGCAATCATTTTCAGGTATTGCGGTTTAATCGCCGCTCAGAAACACTGTCCGATTGGCAGCAAGCGCTCAAGCCAGGAAATGCCCCATGGATCCTGGTTTTAAAAGAAGGCCCAAGTCAAGGTCTTGGCTTTCGGGTAAATAATATTGCTGGTCCCTTCCACGCTGCCATCTTAAGCGACTCCTTATTCGTGCATCACCACGGGAGCGATTATTTATTGTTGGAGGCTTCTTAGGGCCAGGTAACCGACCTGATTCATTCGCTAAAAAAAATTATGAGCAAAAAATATCAAAACCATATCTTCCAGCGCGCAACGACCCCATGGCGCTGGCTGGCAATTATTTCTTTTATCATTGCGCTGATCACCAGCATCAGCGCATTCATCTCGGCTCGCAATTGGGCTGCGGATGGCAGCTATTTGCAGTCAATTGATATTGAGCAAATTGAGGTCTTGCGCCTCATTCCGGCATTAAAAGAGTTGCAAGCCAAAACTAATGGTGCGGTTGGACTCGAGCCTGGTTTTTTCAACAACCTCAAAAAATCCGATAGCCTTTTTAAATCCATTACTGATGATCTAAAACCGCAGGGTAATTCGGCAAGCGTAGGCGCTTCAAAAGCAGGGGCTCCAGTAGCCCAGCCGCAAAATGCCCCGAAGCAGGCCGCAAGCACAAAGCCGCAAGCGACTCTCTCCGAAAACCCAATATTGGCCTTTTTCCAAAAAGTAGATGCCAAAATCATGAATCTGCTGTTTGGCAAACCGGATAAATACGCGTATCTATCGGAAGATAAGCTTGAGCCTGCCGACTCGCCTACCGCTTCCGCAAAGTCACCCCAGGTGAGTAGCGTGCAGGATGTTTTGCAAGGGGCAAAGAAAACAGAGCAGGCCATTGGCGCCGTTTTAGCTCAGGAAAAAAGCCTAGCGGGCTTCGCTATTCTCGCGAAGTCTGCCGAGGCCTTATTGGCTCCAAAAGGCGCGCTGGAACTCGATAAGATGGCGGCCGATTTCCCAGCCAGAAGGTATGCCGAAAGCCTCGATGCGTTTGTGAAGGCAAACACGGCATGGCAAAAAAATATCATTGACCCGGTTAGTAATTCTGAATTGCAAAAAGCCTTGGGTATCGTAATCGACCAAAAAGTGTTGCTTGAGATTGAGCTTGGCAAAAAAGGAGTTGCCAAAGCCCTGCCTAAGCTAGGTGAGGTGATGGTTAAGGTGAACCAAACGCCTTGGTATACCAAGTTGCCGCAAGAGAGCGCCTTGGCATTAAAGCTCTACGCAGCGGGCATATCGACCATACGTGATTTTGCCTCTGGGCATGAGGCCTTGAAAGTAGTTGCTCAGCAGAGCTCCCAAGGCTTGGGATTTTTTGATTTTGAAACTGCGGGTGGCTTTTTGGGGCTTACCTTACTATCGCTGATCGGGATGGCGGCGCTCGCCATTGGGGGCTTCATGTATCTGCGCAATACCAGCCTCAATGCAATCGATTTGCAACGGGCTGCGCCAGTAGCCTCTGCTGCCGATCAGCTTTTGAGCTCAATTGATTTGGGCTCTGATAATGCCCCCAGCATGAAAGTCTTGGATCAAAAAGAGCCGGATCCAAAGCCTGCCGTAGCCGAGCCCCGCCAGCAAGCCAATGAAGGGGGCACAACTCCAGAATTAAAAACCGTTGTGAATGTCATCTCTGAGCTCAGTGGTGACTTAAGAGAGCGAATTAGTAATATTGAGCGGCGCTTTAAATTGCTGGGTCAGTTAAGTAATAAGCTACGCCATTCAGTCAATACGCTTCAAGACAAAGCGACGCAAATTCGTCCTGCCAGTGCGAGCGAGGATGAGCCAAGTTACACCGGCTTAACCGAGCGAGGTGCAAGGGTAGGCCCATTGGATCAGCTTCAAGATGCTTTCTTTGCCTTAAAACAACAGGGCGTTCGACTCTATTTGGCGATTTTAGATAATCACTCCAGTAAGCAGCTTGCGGTGGAGACGGAGCAGTTAAATCTGTTGGTAGACCGTGTCGAGGCGACCGTCTCCAAAATGAGGGGCTCCCTTGCGTTGGCCTTGGACCAAGCTGCCGCTTCTGATCAGCTTGCCCCAGAGGTCTCTTTAGAGGCAATCGAGTTGATGACGATGGATGCCAATCAAGTGATTCGTGATCTCGATGTTTGGGAAGAGGAGTTTGATGGTCTTGGTCAGGAATTTTCTGACCTAAAACGTCAAGCGAAAACCTAATGCGGTTTATTGGATAAAAGCGCACCCCATGGCTGAAGAAAAACCGCTATTTTTAATTGACGTTGATCGTGCGATCGAGGGGTTGCTGTCGTCTTCCCCAGCCAATGGGGATGCGGGATCGGCTAGGGTGCAGTCCTTGGTCATGTACAGCGTTGATTTGGCAAACGCACTGGATGGCGCTGGGCTAGATGCCTTAAGTGGATTCGCCAATGCCTTGTCTGAGAGTT
>JBIIGG010000014.1:0-20324 GCA_044236575.1 Polynucleobacter sp.
ATTCCAGTTTCGGCATTCTATGGCGCAGGAACCGACTCCAAGGTCATTCGGTTTTGCTTTGCCAAAGAAGAGAAAACCTTAGAAACCGCGCTGTCACGACTGCGCACAGTGTAGTGTTGATGCAAACCAAATGAAATTAAACGAAACGATGGCGAACACAATGAAGAAAAATAAAAATTCAAATCAAGGCATGATCGATGTCTACAGTTGGGCAACCCCCAATGGGCACAAAGTCCACATCATGCTCGAAGAATGTGGCTACCAGCTTGATCGCGATTGGCGCGCCATTCCCATTGATATTGGCAAGGGCGACCAATTTACACCGGACTTTTTAAAGATTAGTCCCAATAATAAAATCCCAGCCATTACGGATCCCAATGGTCCTGACGGTAAACCCATTCATCTTTTTGAATCGGGTGCCATACTTTTATACCTTGCAGCAAAGACGGGGCGCTTTTTGCCGAGCAGCACACGCGCAAAGTACGACGTCTTGCAGTGGCTGATGTTTCAGATGGGTGGCCTCGGACCGATGCTCGGCCAGAATCACCACTTTCGCTTGTACGCTCCACAGAAAATTGATTATGCGATTGAGCGCTATACCAATGAAGCCAAGCGCTTGTATGGGGTTTTAGATCGGCAGTTAGCCGCCAATCGCTATGTCGCAGGAAATCAATACACCATTGCCGATATCGCTATTTTTCCATGGACCAATCGCTGGGAAAAACAAGGAATCGATCTTGCTGAATTTCCACACTTCAAGCGCTGGTTTGAATCGATCGGTCAGCGCCCTGCAGTGAAACGCGGCATGCAGGTCTTGACGGATTTGCGTAAACCCAGCTTTGATGCAAGGGCAAATGAATTGTTGTTTGGCGCCTCGCAGTATAAAAAGCGCTGAGCAACGGGATAGAACCAAATTGAATATGCTTTACACCACGAAGGAAGCAGCATGAAAATTAAATCGGTTGGCATCATAGGCGCTGGAACCATGGGCAATGGCATTGCCCAAGTCTGTGCCGTCGCAGGATTAGACGTGGTCATGATTGATGTGAATGAGGCCGCCATTGAGCGCGGTATGGCAAACATTCAGCGCAGCCTCGATCGCCTGATTAAAAAAGAAACGCTAACGGAGGCGCAGAAAGATCTTGCATTGAAGCGCATTAAAGGCAGCACCACGTATGCCGATTTAAAAGGCCTTTCGCTGGTGATCGAAGCGGCAACAGAGAATCAGGCGATAAAAGAAAAGATATTGAAACAAATCGATGAAACGGTCGATAAAGAAACCATCATTGCGACCAATACCTCATCACTCTCGATTACGAAGTTAGCCGCCCTCAACTCCCTTCCAGAGCGCTTCATTGGAATGCACTTTTTTAATCCGCCACCGCTTATGGCCTTAGTCGAAGTGATACGCGGATTGCAGACCAATGATCAGACTCACGATGCCATTATTGCGATGGCTAAGGCGATTGGCAAAGAGCCCATCACCGTCAAAAACAGTCCTGGCTTTGTGGTGAATCGCATTTTGCTGCCGATGATTAACGAAGCCTTCTTTGTTTTAGCTGAAGGACTGGCGAGCGCGGAAGATATTGATGCCGGCATGAAACTCGGCTGCAATCAACCGATTGGGCCTCTGGCACTCGCTGATTTAATTGGTTTAGATACCTGCCTTGCAATCATGGAAGTGTATTTTGATAACTTCAATGACTCCAAGTACCGCCCTTGCCCTTTGCTGCGTGAAATGGTCGCGGCCGGGTATTTAGGCCGCAAAACAGGCCACGGTGTATATCACTACGACACTTAAATAAATAATGGCAACTGTCAGCACCCTACCGTCGATTGTTCGTATTTTGGGATACGGCGGTTTAATTCCATTCATTGTTTGCGCTATCTTGGTCCAAGTAGCGCCGACGCCCTTTGATTTTGTCAGCGCTGAATCCCTGGCTGCTTATGGCGCTGTCATCTGCTCTTTTTTGGGCGCCATTCATTGGGGCGCTAACTTTCGGCACCTGGGCAATGCTGCCGATAGCGCGCATTTAGCAAGTGCTGGCGATATCGGCGGATCCCGTTGGTTTGCACGAAACGCCTGGATCTGGGGTGTTATTCCATCGCTAGTAGCTTGGCTAGCATTGCATGTTTATATTCCGGTGGGTTTACTGATGTTGGCTGCCATGCTCTTGGTTCAGCGCGGTATTGATCAGAATACTTACCAGTATTACTTCAGCAGCAAAACCGCATTGGATGAATTCATGGTGATGCGCACACGCCTGACTGTGGTAGCCACGTTCTGCCTGACATGGGCTGCCCTCGTCATGCTCGTGACCATGACGTGAGAAGCCGCCGAGTCCGGATAGAGTCTGAATGAGTAATCTGTTTGAAACTAAACCGCCGCCACCGCTGGCGGAAGCATTGCGCCCAAGCGCGATTGCGGAGGTAATCGGTCAATCGCATTTACTAGCCCAAGGTAAACCCCTTCAATTGGCTTTTGCATCGGGCAAACCGCATTCGATGATTTTGTGGGGACCTCCCGGCGTTGGCAAAACCACCTTAGCCCGTCTTTCTGCCAAGGCCTTTGATCGCGAATTTATTGCCATCTCAGCGGTGCTTGCTGGCGTTAAAGAAATTCGGGAGGCGATAGACCAAGCGCAACAAAACAACAATCAGTATGGCAAGCAAACTATTTTGTTTGTTGATGAAATTCATCGCTTTAATAAAAGCCAGCAGGATGCGCTGTTGCCACACGTCGAATCTGGTCTCTTTACGTTTATAGGCGCCACCACCGAAAACCCCTCCTTTGAGGTCAATTCCGCCCTGCTTTCTCGGGCTCAAGTCTATGTTCTTAAGTCCTTAAGCGCCGAAGAACTAAGTACCTTAGCCGAGCGCGCCAGAGCATATGCCATGCCGAATGTGGAATTTGATTTCGCTGCGATCGATGCCATCATCGCTAATGCAGACGGCGATGCGCGTCGCTTACTCAATGTACTGGAACAAATCCGGAATGCCATTTCGATTCCCGGGTCTACTACCACGGTCGTGGATCAAGCCTTTGTTGAAAATGCATTAACGAGCAATGGTCGTCGGTTTGATAAAGGCGGCGACCAGTTTTATGACCAAATATCAGCGCTGCATAAATCGGTACGCGGCTCCAATCCCGATGCTGCCTTGTATTGGCTTTGCCGCATGCTCGATGGCGGCGCAGATCCGCGCTACCTTGCACGCCGCATCATTCGCATGGCATGGGAAGACATTGGTTTAGCCGACCCTCGGGCAATCCAACTGGCAAACGATGCGGCAGAAACCTATGAACGACTGGGATCACCCGAAGGCGAGCTAGCGCTGGGTCAAGCAGTAGTCTATTTGGCGATTGCAGCCAAAAGCAATGCCAGTTATGTTGCCTATAACAAGGCACGTGCTTTTGCGGCGGCTGATCAAAGCCAGAGCGTACCCAATCACTTACGCAATGCACCAACGAAATTAATGCAGGAGCTCGGGCATGGCACTGCGTATCGGTATGCGCACGATGAGCCCTATGGCTATGCTGCGGGCGAAAGCTACTTACCCGAAGGCATGGCTGAGCCGCATTGGTACCAGCCGGTGGAGCGAGGCCTTGAGACTCAGATTGCAGAGCGCATGGCTTTTTTACGCTCACTCGACGAAGCAGAGAAAAAATGAAGGCGCGTTTTTATTTCGACATCATCTCTCCCTTTGCCTACTTTTATGTGAAATTACGCCATCGCCTTGAGCCGCGTTTGCAAATCGAGCCAGTACCGGTATTGCTTGGCGGCCTATTGCGCGGCGCACATAATCAAGGCCCTGGTGAAATCCCCGCCAAGCGCTCGTATACCTATCAAGCGTGTGTATGGCAAGCAAAAAAGTTAGGCATTGCCTTTCGGTTTCCGGAGCACCACCCTTTTATTACCGTTGCAGCGCAGCGCCTTTTAGTTCAGGAGAGGGCAGACTGGGCCATGGTAGAGCGGGCGTTTGAGTTTATTTGGGTAATCGGCAAGGATCCCAAACTGCACTGGTCTGATTTTTGTACGCACCTCCATTTAGATCCCAATACCCCTCTCCCGGAAAATGCCTCAACCAAAGCAGGCTTAATAGCCAACACCCAAGAGGCTCTCGACCGCGGCGCCTTTGGCGTGCCCACGCTGGCCCTTGGAGAGCGGATTTTTTGGGGGGTCGATACCATCGATTGGGTCATTGACTACCTCAATCAACCCGAGATGTTTGATCAAGCAGCTTATCGGGCCGCTGCAGCTGTACCCAACGGACTGCCACCCACACCGGTATAAGCGTCACGCAATACAATGGAATAGACCTGTATTTGCCATTCATTTACCACTAGGACCAACCATGCGCACCTCCTCTTTTTGCTCTTACCGTGCAGTGATCACCGCCATTGCTGGCGTCTTTTTATTTGCCACTGGCACAGCATACGCAGAGCCACGCGTCGAGTTCAAAACCAATCAAGGTAGTTTTGTGGTGGATCTGGATGCGGCGAAGGCGCCCAAGACAGTTGATAACTTCCTGAAATATGTTCAAAGCGGTTTTTACAATGGCACGATCTTTCATCGCGTGATCGATGGCTTCATGATCCAAGGCGGCGGCTTCACGCCCGATTTAAATCAAAAGCCAACCAATCCACCGGTTGTCTCCGAGGCGCAAAACGGACTAAAGAATCAAACTTATACGATTGCCATGGCCAGAACATCCGATCCCGATTCAGCAACCGCGCAATTCTTTATCAATGTGCGTGACAATCAAGGACTGGATTTCCCCAACGCGATGGGTAATGGCTATACCGTCTTTGGCAAAGTCATCTCTGGCACCCAAACCATTGACCGCATTCGTAAAATCCCAACCATGGTCGCACCAGCGCCTAAATTTGGACGAATGGCGGATGTACCTACCACCGCAGTTGTGATTGAATCAGCGACCGTCTTAAAGTAATCTGAGACGCAAGCGAGTTTTGCGATGATTCTGCTCGATGATGTCGAGAGTTGCGCGGCAAAACCCACTAGCCGCCTCTACCAAGAGCCGATCGCACACTGGGCGGCATTTACACCCGCTGAAATTGACGCCTGCTTTGAGGCGATCCAGCTAGCACTAAAAGCAGGCCAGTATGTGGTTTGCCTCGTCGCGTATGAGTATGGGCTAGTCATTCATCGACTGCCCATCCATTTGGCTTCATCCTCCCCAACTACTCCAGCCATAGCGCTGATGCAAGCATGGGCATTTCATAAGCCCAAACTACTAGCAAAAGCGGAGGTGGATGCATGGCTTGAAAGCCAGCTCGCTCAGTTAAAAGACGATTCGCGTGTTAGTGGCATAGCATCCTGTACAGAATCAATTACCCAGGCGCAGTTCGAATCGGATGTCCTGCGGATTCAGGAATGGATACGCTGCGGTGATAGCTATCAAATCAATCACACCTACCGCATACAAGGGGAAATCTACGGTGACCCGCTCGCTTTATACGCACGCCTAAGAACACGGCAACCCGGACGGTTTGGTGCATTTATTCGAGAGGGCGACAGTGCCATTTTGTCGCAATCACCTGAACTTTTTGTAGAGCGGGATGGTGACTGTTTACGTGCTATGCCCATGAAGGGTACAGCGAATGCGCAAACCGAGAGCCCAGAGCAATTGGCAAGCGACCCTAAAAATCGGGCAGAGAACATTATGATCGTGGATCTCTTGCGCAATGACCTCAGCCGAGTTGCATTACCTGGTAGCGTTACTGTGCCCACCTTATTTCATGTTGCACGGCATGGCAACGTGCTGCAAATGACATCGACCATTGAAGCAAAAGCAAAGCCTGATGCAAGCCTACGCACCATACTCGATGCCGTCTTTCCGTGCGGCTCTGTTACGGGTGCTCCAAAAAAACGCAGCATGGAAATTATTCAGGAATTAGAGGACACGCCCCGCGACTATTACTGCGGCGCCTTAGGCTGGCTTGACCCGAATGGCAATTTTGCATTTAGCGTGCCGATTCGCACACTTGCACTAGAGACAAGTCCAAGTGCCCACCAAACCAAGTTCACCTTGGGTATTGGTGCTGGCATCACGATTGATTCCGATCCAGCGCTAGAGTGGCAAGAGTGTCAAACTAAATCGGCATTTATCACCGAGATGCCCAGTGAACTGGGTTTATTTGAAACGATTCGCGTTGAAGATAAAAAGCCCTTGCGATTAGCGGCGCACCTGAAGCGATTGCAGCATTCAGCCTCTGCCTTACGTATTCCATTTCTAGAGGCGCGGATTGTCGAGGCTGCCGAACAGGCCTGCCTCGCAATCCCTAGCCCACTACCCCATCGCTTGCGCATCGACTTACTCTCCGACGGCTCGGTTACTGCGGTCACCCATGCATTGGAGCCGATTGCAAATGAAGTCACCATTTTTTGGGCGTCCCAGGTATTGCCCAATGTCAATCAGGCCATCATGCAATCGAGCAATCTGTTGTTGGCCCATAAAGTGAATAAACGAACCCTGTATGACTTGGCATGGAAAAATTCGGTGGCGCTGGGCGGTTTTGATGCGGTCTTTTTGAATGAGGCAGGCATGGTTACCGAAGGGGGTCGTAGCTCCATTTTTATTCGGCCCAAAGGGTCGAATCAATGGCTAACGCCACCACTATCGGCAGGGGTACTTCCGGGTGTGATGCGTCAAAGCCTACTAGATGACTCTCAATGGAATGCACATCAGGCCACGCTCACAGCAGCTGATCTAGTAGACGCCGACCGCATCCTGGTTTGCAATGCCTTGCGCGGAGCGGTACCCGCGGTTCTGAAAGTCGGATAATCTACGGATGAAATCCTTTCCGATGCACTACTGCTCAAAATGCGGGTCTACTGTTACCTTACGCATCCCAGCAGACGATACGCGCGAGCGGCATGTGTGCAACGGCTGCGCTACTGTGCACTACCTCAACCCGCGCAATGTGGTGGGCACCATTCCGGTATGGGGTGAACAAGTATTGTTATGCCGCAGAGCAATCCAGCCACGTCATGGCTTTTGGACTTTGCCTGCCGGCTTTATGGAAATTGGCGAAAGCACCGCCCATGGGGCTGCCAGAGAAACCTTAGAAGAAGCTGGAGCCCATGTTGACATCGGCCCCTTGTTTTCTTTAATCAATGTACCCCACGTTGAGCAAGTGCATTTGTTTTATCTCGCTAGCTTACCTACCCCCGAGTTTTCAGCAGGCGAGGAAAGTCTTGAGGTAGCACTGTTTTACGAACATGAAATCCCTTGGTCGGAGTTAGCCTTTCCGACCACGAAACAAACCTTGCAGTGGTTTTTTGCCGATCGCAGCGCAGGCCTCCTTCAGGCCGGTACTGAGATTGCTGTCCGATCCCGCGATATCCTCCCCTCTGAATCCATTTAAGCAATGAATCAGATTGCGTGGCTGGGGCCTGATGATGCTTTTCCAGATCCAGCGGTCATGCCCGATCCCGACCCCGAAGTATTGGGACTCTTTGCAGTCAGTGAACGCATCTACCCAGGGCAGCTTGAATCAGCTTATCGGCTCGGTTTATTTCCCTGGTACTCGGATAATCAACCGGTTTTATGGTGGTCACCAGATCCGCGGATGGTGCTAGAGCCAAAAAACTTTAAGGTGAGCGGCTCATTGCAAAAAACCATGCGGCATTTTTATCACGACTCTACTTGCCATATTGAAGTCGATGGTGACTTTGGCGCAATTATGCGAGCATGCGCCCTAAGCCCACGCAAGGATCAGGATGGTACCTGGATCACCCATGAAATTGTGGATGCCTACAGTCAGCTATTTGAAAATGGCTTTGCCCATAGCATTGCAGTTAAGCAAGGTGATCGCCTGTTGGGCGGCCTGTACTGCGTTAGCTTTGGCCGCATGGTCTTTGGTGAATCCATGTTTAGCCGCCAAGCGGATAGCTCTAAGCTGGCTTTGGCCTCGCTTTGCGCCTGGTGCTACGATAATGAGGTGCAAATGATTGATTGCCAACAAGAAACCGCCCACCTCCGCTCGCTTGGGGGAGGCCCGATCCCACGCACGCAATTTTTATCGCTGGCACGCGAAGCCATCCGTCAGAAGTCGATAGCTAGCCCATGGTGTTTTGATAAAACCGCATTAGAGCGTTGGCTATGAGCCAAATCAATGAGCTCCCGATTACTGCGCTGCAGTTTTATGCCACCGCATCCTATACCTGCAGCTACCTTCCGCAGCAAACCGCGCGCTCACAAGTTGCCACGCCATCCCACCTAGTGCATAGCGATATGTACGGTGATCTTGTTAATGCAGGATTTCGGCGCAGTGGACTATTTACGTATCGTCCCTATTGTGACCACTGCAAAGCATGCATTGCGACTCGTATACCGGTTGAACATTTTGTTCCGAATCGCAGCCAACAGCGCGCGCGCAATCAACATGCCAATTTAGAAACCCACGTTCTCCACTTGAGCTATACCGATGAGCACTACGCGCTGTATCGCCTCTACCAAGAGCAGCGCCATCACGATGGCGAAATGAATCGTGATGATCAAGAGCAATACACGCAATTTTTACTGCAAAGCCGAGTGAACTCGCGTTTGGTTGAATTTCGGGACGGCCCTCAGGGCGCAGAACCCGGTCGCCTGCGCATGGTTAGCATCATTGATATTATCGAAGCCGGTATTTCGTCGGTCTACACCTTCTATGACACCGCCGTACCCAAAGCCAGCTATGGCACCTACAGCATTCTGTGGCAAATAGCGCAAGTCAAGCAACTGAAGCGGCCTTATCTCTATCTGGGTTACTACATCCAAGAGAGTCAGAAGATGGCATATAAGTCGAAGTTCAAAGCCATCGAAGGTCTGATCGATAACCTCTGGCAGCCCTTGCATACGCGATAATTCGATTCATGTCCGCTTACTCCTTTTTACGCCCTGGGCTCTTTTGCCTTGACCCTGAGCAAGCTCATAATCTAGCTCTCAGTAGCATGGATCGCGCGCATGCGCTCGGCCTACTATCCCACTTCGTACCTAAACCCGTTGTCGATCCACAGGTATTCTGCGGTTTGTCCTTAGGGAATCAGGTTGGGCTTGCTGCAGGCTTAGACAAAGACGGGAAGCACATTGATGCACTCGCCGCCCTGGGTTTTGGCTTTTTAGAAATTGGCACCGTAACGCCGCTACCGCAACCGGGTAATCCAAAGCCGCGCATGTTTCGCCTTGGTGAAGTCGATGGAATCATTAACCGCATGGGCTTTAATAACGATGGTGTCGATGCGTGCGTTGCCCGCGTGAAGGCTTCGCGCTACTGGCAATCCGGCGGTGTGATTGGCTTAAACATAGGTAAGAACGCCAGCACCCCAATTGAAGCGGCTGCCGACGATTATGTGATTGGATTACAAAAGGTCTACGCCGTTTCTGCCTACATTACGGTGAACATTTCATCACCGAATACCAAGAATCTCCGCGCCCTGCAAGGCGAAGTGATGCTGCGCTCCCTGCTGAGCAGTATTCAGCTTGCACGTACCACTCTATGCGACCAATATGGCGTTCGGAAGCCCTTGTTTCTGAAGATTGCGCCGGACCTCGATCCCAACGATATCCGTTTGATTGCCGACCTCCTCCTTGAGTTTGAAATTGATGCCGTGATTGCAACCAACACCACGATTGAGCGAAGCGCAGTCGCACACCTAGAGCATGGCGCCGAAGCGGGCGGCCTCTCTGGCGCGCCGGTTCGCGCCCTATCCAATGCCGTTATTGAGTCGCTCAAACAACACCTTGGCAACCGAGTGCCGATCATTGGCGTCGGCGGCATCCTTTCCGGAAAAGATGCCCAAGAAAAGCGTGCTGCTGGAGCGAGTCTGGTGCAAATTTACAGCGGCCTCATTTTTAAGGGTCCGGAACTGGTTCGGGAATGCGCCCTTGCCCTGAAATAGCCGTCTAGGCGGTCTATTTTCGGTAGTCGTTTTCACATTGTGCAATTCCCCAAAGAATGGCTACAATGAAGCGATGGAAAACTCCAAAGTAGCAAAAATGGCTAAAGCCCCTGGTGAGGTTGGTAAGACCGCCATTCAGGTGGTGGAACGCATGATGAATTTGCTCGATGCCCTTGCGAAGCATGAGGACGCCTGCAGCCTCAAAATTTTGGCGGAGCAAACGGCGCTGCACCCTTCCACGGCGCACCGCATCTTAAATGACATGGTGGCCTGCAGACTGGTCGAGCGAGGGGATGGCGGCACCTATCGGCTCGGCCTGCGACTCTTAGAGCTTGGCAATCTAGTCAAGGCAAGACTTTCAGTTCGGGAGGCAGCCCAAGCGCCAATGCGTGCGCTGCATAAAATTACTGGGGAAACCATCAACCTATCCGTCCGCCAAGGGGATGAGATTGTTTATGTGGATCGTGCCTACAGCGAACGTTCCGGCATGCAAGTTGTCCGCGCGATTGGCGGGCGCGCACCATTGCATCTCACCTCGGTTGGCAAACTCTTTTTAGCCAGCGATGACTCGACCAAGGTGCGAGCTTATGCAACCCGGACCGGTTTGGCTGGACACACCCGCAATAGCATTACCGACTTACGTAAGCTCGAAACGGAATTGTCCAAAGTCAATCAGTCGGGGCATGCCAGCGACGATGAAGAATTGGAATTAGGCGTGAGCTGCTTGGCGGCCGGTATTTTGGATGACACGGGCAAATTGGTGGCTGGCTTGTCGCTAAGCGCGCCTACGGATCGGATTCAGGCTGACTGGCTAAAGGCGCTTCAGGATACCGCTATGCAAATTTCAAAAGGAATGGGATTTACCTCGAAGTAAGTCTTTGGGAGCAGCAAATGCTCTCCACCCCCCCCCACAAACAGATTACATCAAGCGACGCAATGGACGGATCTCACTCGGATCCATTTGCTGATACCAATCTTTGACGCGCACGGCATCTGCAAAACGGGATTGCGTGCCAACCGAATCTAAAAAGACCAGCAGTAAGGGTGAGCCATTGATGTTGGCTTGCATCACCAAGCATTTACCAGCAGCAGTAATAAAACCCGTTTTCTGCAGTCCGATGTCCATGTCGCCAGAGCGAACCAGGCGATTTGTATTCAAAAAGGTTTGTGGGCGTTTGTTAATCACCATGGTGAGGTCGGGCCAAGTGGAATACTCCCGAATTGCCTTGTACTGATACGAGGCGCTCACCATTTTCGCCAAGTCATCTGCGCTGGCTACATTCTCACTGGATAAGCCGCTGGGATCAGCAAAGTGGGAGTTCCGCATACCAAGGTCACGCGCCTTTTGATTCATAGCATCAACAAAGGCGGAGACGCCTCCTGGATAGTTTCTGCCCAGAGTGTAGGCAGCACGATTTTCAGAGGACATCAGTGATAAGAGCATGGCCTCTCGGCGCGTCAAGGATGTGCCAGTCGCAAGCCGCGACTTTCCGTAACTACGCGCATCCTCGGCATTAATCTGTATGGGCTCATCCAATGGCAAGTCGGCATCGAGCACCACCATTGCAGCCATTAACTTGGTAATCGATGCAATTGGAAGGCTGACGCCCGTATTCTTCTCGAACAGCACATCGTTGGTGTCTTGATTGACGACCATCGCCGCGCTGGACTTGAGGCTAAGGTCATCATGCTGGCCTCGCAAGCCCATGGCAGTGGCAAAGGAGGGCCTTGAGCCGGTCGTTGCATTCTTTGCCGGACGAGTAACGCTTACCCGTACATCTTTGGTTTTTTTAGTAGCACCTGCGTTCCCTGCCTTTGCGGGCTTTGTTGTTTTACTTGTTTTACTTGCACTACCCGGTTTTGCGGCTGGCGCTTTATTTGCAGATTGATTTTGTTTTGGCTTGTCTTTAGACGGTGTTTGCTTTTGATTACTTGGATTTGCTTGGGCAATTGCAGCGTCGGGGAAATAAGAGACCGCAAACAGGGTCATCCATAAGGCTACTCCGAGCCGGCTTCGTAATCGCATACAGCATTACCTTTTAACCAAACAATAGCCGTAATGATAATGAACTTTGACGGGTTCAGGGTGAATTATTGACGTGCCTTTTGATTCACCAGCACGACTGCCCCCATCGTCAACACAATCCCCGCTGCCATCATCCAAGTCAGCGGCTCATCGAACAATAACCATGCCATGATGGCAGTCGTGGGTGGCGTTAGGTACAAAAGACTCGTGACCTTGGTTGCCGCTCCCTTACGAATCATGATGAACAACAAGCTCACGGAACCAAGCGAGATTGGGAATATGGCCCAGAGCATCGCGGTAATGACGGGTGCATTCCAAACCATGGTGCCCTCTTCGAATAACACCATACAAAAAAAAGATAAGAGCAAGGCAATACTGAACTGAATTAAGGAGCCCGACCGCAAGTCAAATACAGGACAATACTTCTTTTGGTAGAGCGTGCCAAACGTAATCGCTAGCAATGCAGCCACTGCCAGCACATAGCTGGCAACTGGTATCGGTACAAAGTTCATCTTCTCCGCAACGACAAGACCAACCCCCGCTATCCCCAGCAGCAAACCGATCCACTGGCGCGGCGATACATGCTCGGACACCCACGCCGCGAACCAGGCCGTGATGATCGGCTGCAAACCAACAATGAGGGCTACTAGCCCAGCCGTCATACCCAAACGAACGGCAGTCCATACGCCCATTAAGTAACCAAACTGCAGCAGCATGCCAGCAACCAGCAAATGAACCAGTTGCGATTGATTGGGCCAAGAGGCTGGACGCCATATCAAGCTCAGTGCCCCCATGGCCAACAAGATCCCCAGGTAACGCCAAAACAAGAACGTGGCTGGCTCCACATAGGGCATTGCCAGTTTGGCAATGATGAAGCCGGTGCTCCATAAAAGAACGAAAACGGGTGCAATTGCACCCTCAAGCTTTAACGCCATAAATCCTTTTTTTAATTGTTTTTTTTCTTCTTATCCGATTTTAGCTTCCCGAAAGCTGCCTAAAGCTGAATAAGCCTTTACTTAAAAATTAATTTATAAGCTGCTGTTTTTTATATGCTTTATTCATATTTTGTATGAATATTAAATTCTTTGTGCAATGCAACAAAAATAGAACTATAATTTAGGAAATAGTTATTAGCCATACAGCACCCCACAAAATACTCGGAGAACCAATATGAACCTCACACCAGAACAACTGGCTGCAGCACAAAAGGCCAATCTAGAAACCCTCACCGGCATTACAAACCAGGCATTGGCCAGCATTGAAAAATTGGTTGAACTGAATATGCACATTGCCAAAGCTAGCCTCAGCGACAGCATGAATAATGTCAAAAAGGCGCTGGAAATTAAAGATGTCCAACAGCTTTTAGCGCACCAAGCCGAAACGGTCCAGCCCATGGCCGAAAAGATGATGGCCTACAGCCGCCATTTATACGAATTAGCAAACGATACGCAAGCAGGCTTTTCTAAGACAACTGAAAAAGAAATGCAAGCCAGCCAGAAGAAAATGAACGCGATGGTCGAAGACTGGAGCAAAAATGCACCGGCTGGTTCAGAAGCCGCCGTTGCAGCCATGAAGCAAGCCATTGCCTCGGCCAGTACGATTTATGAGAACAGCCAAAAAGCAATGAAGCAAGCTCTAGATGTTGCCCAAACGAACCTAAGCAATGCGACAGAATCCGTATTGAAGGCCACCGAGAAAGCCACTAAATCGTCAAAGCGTTAATACGCAATACAAGCCCTAAACAAAATCCCCTGTCAGCTTCTGGCGGGGGATTTTTTCTTTCAGGGCCCTAAGGCCTTTGGAAACAAAATAATTAGGGCATTACTTCTTTCGAACCGGCGGCAAGTCTGTACAGTGACCGTGCGCCGCTTCGGCAGCTAGGCCGACCGACTCGCCTAGGGTTGGATGCGGGTGAATGGTTTTGCCCATATCAATGGCATCCGCTCCCATTTCAATGGCAAGGCAGACCTCACCAATTAAATCGCCAGCATGGGTGCCCACAATACCGCCGCCAATAATGCGGTGGGTCTTGGCATCAAATAAGAGCTTGGTAAATCCTTCATCGCGGCCGTTGGCAATCGCACGGCCACTGGCCGCCCACGGAAAGAGGCCTTTCTCATAGGCAATCCCTTGCGCCTTGCACTGCTCTTCGGTGAGTCCCGCCCAAGCCACTTCTGGATCGGTATAGGCAACCGATGGAATTTGCTTGGCATCGAAAAAGGATTTTTGACCCGCCGCTGCCTCGGCTGCAACATGGCCTTCATGCACTGCTTTATGAGCCAGCATGGGCTGACCCACAATGTCGCCAATCGCAAAAATGTGGGGGGCATTGGTGCGCATCTGCTGATCCACTGCAATAAAGCCACGATCATCTACCGCAACGCCGGCATTGCCTGCATCAATCTTCTTGCCATTCGGTGAGCGCCCTACTGCAACCAAGACCAAGTCATACACCTGGGGCTGTGCCGGCGCAGCGTCGCCTTCAAACGTGACGTGAATTCCGTCGGCCTTTGCTTCTGCTTTGGCGGCGCGGGTTTTAAGCATAACCTTATCAAAGCGTCCCGCATTGTGCTTTTCCCAGACCTTCTCCAGATCGCGATCGGCTCCTGCCATGAGTCCATCGAGCATTTCTGCAATATCAATTTTGGAGCCCAAGGCGCTGTAGACCGTCGCCATCTCCAAACCAATAATGCCGCCACCAATCACGAGCATGCGCTTTGGAATACTCTTTAAAAGGAGCGCGCCGGTACTATCGACAACCCGTGGATCATCCGGCAAGAATGGCAGTTTGATCGGCTGACTGCCCGCAGCAATAATCGCTTTCTGAAAACGAATCACTTCTTTTTGGTCGCTTGCTTCTTGGCCAGGTCCCGCAGTTAGATTGACTTCAACGTGGTTTGCATCCGCAAAACGGCCAAGCCCATGCACCACCCTCACCTTGCGTGCTTTTGCCATGCCGCTAAGACCGCCGGTCAGTTTGCCAATCACGCCATCTTTGTAGGCGCGCAGCTGATCAATGTCGATGGTTGGAGTACCAAAGCTAATACCGTGCTTTGACATGGTTTTTGCTTCATCCATCACGGCCGCCGTGTGCAACAGCGCTTTGGATGGAATGCAGCCGACATTTAAGCAAACGCCGCCCAAAGTGGGATAGCGCTCGACCAGAATTACATTCAGACCTAAATCGGCTGCACGAAATGCAGCGCTATATCCGCCGGGGCCTGCACCGAGCACCAGTAAATCGCATTCGTGATCGACCTTACCTTGAAAAGCACTCGCTGCATTGCTTACGGATATAGGTGCTGCTGTCGATTGTGGCATTGCTGCTGGAGTTATTGCAGCAGCTACCGGTGCGTTTGACTTTGGTACTGCACCAGCCTCAAGTTCAATCTCAGCAATGACAGTACCTTTTTTAACCTTGTCGTCCACTTTCACTGCAATGCTCGTAATCGTGCCTGCTGCATCGGCTGGCACTTCCATCGTGGCCTTATCGGACTCCAGCACCAACAGGGGCTGCTCTTTTTCAATCCGATCGCCTACCTTTACGAGTACCTCAATAACAGGTACATCGTCATAGTCACCAATGTCCGGAACCAGAATCAATTGCTTAGTCATGGCGATTCCTTTTAAAGTGCCGCACGGCGGAAATCAGCCAAGAGCTGGGCGATATAGACCGTAAACCGCGTCGCTGAGGCTCCATCAATCACACGGTG
The DNA here is from genome assembly GCA_044236575.1 of Polynucleobacter sp. Classification (GTDB taxonomy): domain Bacteria; phylum Pseudomonadota; class Gammaproteobacteria; order Burkholderiales; family Burkholderiaceae; genus Polynucleobacter. The sequence goes on from JBIIGG010000014.1 coordinate 15,645, forward strand.
ATCTGCAGTTAAGGACAGTGGGCATATCAGTCGGGGCACAAATTGCTTGCCGTCCCAGACCGGCTTCATTGCCGCTTTACTGACGCCCAAAATAGCGACCTCGGGTGCGTTGATGATCGGCGAAAAATAGGTTCCGCCAATGCCGCCAAGGGAGGAGATTGTGAAACTGGCCCCCTGCATTTGATCCGGCTTTAATTTACCTTCCCGTGCCAATGCAGCGAGTTCACCGGTCTCGCGCGCAATTTCATTAATACCCTTTTGATCGGCATTGCGAATCACCGGAACAACCAGGCCATTGGGGGTGTCTGCAGCAAAAGCAATGTGGAAGTATTTTTTCAGGACTAAATCATCGCCATCGAGCGAGCTATTGAATTCCGGATACTTTTTCAGTGCGGCTACTGCTGCCTTGATCATGAAGGCCAGCATCGTGATCTTATTCCCCTGCTTCTCATTCTCTTTATTGGTTGAGACACGGAACGCTTCAAGCTCGGTAATATCGGCATCTTCATGGTAAGTGACCGCCGGAATCATCACCCAGTTCCGCGCTAAATTAGCAGCCGATAACTTCTTAATTCGGGACAAAGGCTGACGCTCAATTGCGCCAAACTTCGTAAAGTCAACGGTCGGCCATGGTAATAAATCCAGGCCGCCCATATTGCCACCCGACTTCGTGCTTGCAGTTGGAGTAGCGCCACTCATCACACCTTTTACAAAGGCTTGAACGTCTTCCTGCGTAATGCGCCCTTTCGGGCCCGATCCTTTAACAAGGGCCACATTGACACCTAACTCACGGGCGTATTTGCGTACGGCTGGACTGGCATGGCTCACATCATTTCCAGCAGCCACTGGCATAGCTTGAGCTGCGGGCGCTGCCGCCACTGCAGCTACTGGCGTTGGCGTTGGTGCTGGTGTAGATACAGCAACCGACGGAATCGATGGTGCCGCCTGGGGGGCTGAAGCACTGGGCACCGGAGAAGAACTCGCAACATCACTGGACTCTATAACCAATACCAGCGCACCTTCTGAAATCAAATCGCCTACCTTGACTTTGATTTCTTTCACAAGGCCCGCATGCGATGAAGGTACATCCATCGTCGCTTTATCCGACTCCAGCGTGACTACCGACTGCTCTTTTTCAATCACATCGCCAACCTTGACGAGTACCTCAATCACGGGAACGTCGCTGTAGTCACCGATATCGGGGACGTGAATTTCGATTAATTTACTCATGGTCTGGAATATCGCATTCGGCTTAAGAAGTCATTGGGTTTGGTTTTTGAACATTGATGTTGTATCTCTGAATTGCCTCAGCAATTTTTTGACGATCAATTTGTCCAGCGTCGGCTAGTGCCCTCAGACTCGTCAATACAACCCAACGGTAATCGACCTCAAAGAAATCACGTAGGTTTTCACGGGTATCGGAACGTCCAAAGCCATCGGTGCCCAGGACTTCATAGCGACGACCCATGTTTTGAATTGCCGGACGAATTTGATCCGCAAAGGTGCGCACATAATCGGTTGCCGCAATGATGGGCCCAGCCGTGTCTTTTAAACAGCGTTCCACGTGCGAGAGTTGTGGCGCCGCCGCTGGATTAAGCAAGTTACTCCGGTGCACGGTATTCCAGTCGCGACCTAATTCGGTAAAGCTGGGGCAGCCCCACAAATCGGAGGCGATACCCCAGTCGGTATGCAAGACTTCAGCAGCCGCAATCACCTCACGGAAAATAGTGCCCGAGCCAAGCAGTTGAACCCGCAATTTACTATTGGCATCGCCTACGGAGCGTAATTTGTACATGCCCTTGATGATGTCTTTTTCTGCGCCCGCTGGCATTGCAGAGTGGGAATAATTTTCATTCATCAGGGTAATGTAGTAATACACATCATCCTGCGCATTGAGCATGCGGCGCATACCGTCTTGAATCACTACTGCCAATTCAAATGCAAATGTGGGATCGTAGCTCACACAATTGGGCACCGAAGCGCTCCACACATGGCTATGGCCGTCTTCGTGTTGCAAGCCCTCACCATTCAGCGTAGTTCTGCCAGCAGTGCCGCCGAGCAAGAAGCCGCGGCTACGCATATCGCCTGCAGCCCATGCTAAGTCGCCGATGCGCTGGAAACCAAACATCGAATAGAAAATGTAGAAGGGCAACATCGGTACGCCGTGGGTGGAATACGCCGTTGCCGCTGCAATCCAATCGCACATACCGCCTGCTTCGTTAATGCCCTCTTGCAAAATTTGGCCTTGCTTGTCTTCGCGGTAGAACATCAGTTGATCTTGATCTTCTGGCGTGTAGAGTTGTCCCAGTTGATTCCAAATACCGAGCTGGCGGAACATGCCCTCCATACCGAAGGTGCGTGACTCATCTGGAACAATCGGTACTACGCGCTTACCCAAGGTCTTATCGCGTATTACGATATTGAGCATGCGCACAAAAGCCATGGTGGTTGAAATCTCACGCCCCTCACTGGTCGCTTCGAGTAAGGCGGCAAATGCATCCAAATTGGGTACTGGCAAACTCTCTGCCTTCATGCGCCGCTGTGGCAAATAACCACCCAACTCTTGGCGGCGTGCGCGCATGTACTCAAGCTCTGGACTGCCGTCGGGAAACTTCACAAAGGGAATGTCGTCGAGTTCTTCGTCTTTGACTGGAATCTCAAAACGATCGCGGAAACGACGTACATCGTCGGGACTCATTTTTTTGGCTTGGTGGGCGATGTTCATCGCCTCACCTGAGCCGCCCATGCCATAGCCTTTAATGGTGTGCGCCAAAATAACGGTGGGCTGGTTTTTATGGTTCACTGCCGAATGAAAAGCGGCGAACACCTTATGGGGGTCATGACCACCGCGATTGAGATTCCAAATATCCTCGTCACTCCAATCAGCAACTAAAGCCTTAAGCTCCGGCGTATTAAATACGGTCTCGCGTACATACGCGCCATTTTTTGCTTTCATGGTTTGGTATTGGCCATCGACAATTTCGCCGAGGCGCTGCATCAAGATACCTTTTTTGTCGCGCGCAAACAAAGCGTCCCAATGGCCGCCCCACACCACCTTAATCACATTCCAGCCGGACCCACGAAATTCGGCTTCGAGCTCTTGAATAATTTTGCCGTTACCGCGCACTGGGCCATCCAAACGCTGTAAGTTGCAGTTCACCACAAAAATCAAGTTATCCAAGTGTTCGCGTCCGGCCATTCCAATGGCGCCGAGCGATTCTGGTTCATCGGTTTCGCCATCGCCGAGGAAAGCCCACACCTTACGATTGCCGGCATTGATAAAACCGCGGTCTTCCATGTAGCGCATGAAACGGGCTTGGTAAATAGCCATGATCGGACCCAGACCCATCGATACGGTCGGGAACTGCCAAAAGTCGGGCATGAGCCAGGGATGGGGGTAGCTGGAAATACCATTACCGCCCACTTCCTGACGGAATAAATCGAGTTGGCTTTGCTCTAAACGGCCGAGCATGTAGGCGCGCGAATAAATCCCAGGAGCGGAATGGCCTTGAACAAAAATCAGATCACCGCCATGCTCCGCACTCGGGGCATGCCAAAAATGATTGAAGCCAACGTCGTACAAGGTGGCGGCCGATTGAAAGGAAGAAATATGACCACCCACATTGGTATCTTTATTCGCACGCAACACCATCGCCATGGCATTCCAGCGGGTGTAGGAACGAATCCGATGCTCGATGTTTTGATCGCCAGGAATGCGGGCTTGCAACTCCACCGGGATGGTATTGATGTAAGGCGTTTCAGCATGAAAGGCCTGATTTACACCATTGACTCTGGCATGGGATATTTGCTGATCAATTAAATATGCAGCCCTCTCTGGGCCCACAGCATGGATCACGCCATCGAGTGCCTGCAGCCACTCTTGGGTTTCTGCTGGATCAATATCCAGGTCGTCCGTTTGCGCCTTACCTAAAACCGATTGCGGAACTGCGGCCATTGCGTATCTCCATTAGCTCGATGTGGGGTGGTATTTACTCTACAGGGAATATTCTAAAAAGCACTAAAGTGCTTGACAAGGAATTTTCCACATAATGATAGTATTTCTCATAATATGGTAATTTATTGCACTGCAAGTCGCACCATATGAAATTAACCAAAGGGCAATAGGCAGATACACTAAGGGATTGGAACATAGCCCTTTTATATGAAGCTACCCTTTGTCTTCCTAACAAGCATGAATAACATCGCGTGGTTTCGCCGGATCAGGGGATTTCGCTTGGTCTATACACCCCTGGTAGCGATCGTCATTTTTACCGTGATGATGACCATTATTTTGGGCACCCTGCAAATGCAGGAGCGTAATCAGCAAGAAAATGCGCTATTTAGAGAGCTTTCTTTGGTGAAGCAACGCATTCAATTGCGTTTTGCGAACAATACCGAAGTGCTCATGTCGCTGAGCCGCGATTTGGGCAGAATCAATAGCGATGAAAAAACAAAAGCAAACGCCTTAAAAGAAGCAGAATCGTTTTTGCTAAACAACCACGAGGTTAGCCAGCTCATTTGGCTAGATCGAGACAATCAGCGGCAATGGATGATGCCTCCACCCAGTCGAATTAATTCATGGTTTGATCAAGCGCCGTATGCCAAAGACTTAAAAGCGCAGCTCAATAAAACCATTGAGTTAACCATCAGCACAAATCGTCCGGCCTTTAGTAATTTCAT
>JBIIGG010000184.1:0-5641 GCA_044236575.1 Polynucleobacter sp.
CTCTAAAAGCGAATTGGACATATTGCGCAACATCGCCAAACGATGCGATGAAGTTCTGTTGAGTTTGCGTAAGCCGTTTCCGTGACGCATGGTGCTTCCTTTCTAATTATTTCTCGAGGCTAGCGGGCGGCCAGCTCTCAAGTTTCATGCCAAGACTCAAGCCGCGGGCAGCCAATACATCCTTAATTTCATTCAAGGACTTGCGACCCAAGTTAGGCGTCTTTAACAATTCATTTTCGGTACGTTGGATCAAATCACCAATGTAATAAATATTCTCAGCCTTCAAGCAATTAGCCGAGCGCACTGTCAACTCGAGGTCGTCCACTGGGCGCATCAACATTGGATCAACTGTCGATGAACGGCTTGGAGCCAAATCACCCATCACTTCGCTGCTTTCAAGCGCAGCAAAGACAACCAGCTGATCAACTAAGATGCTAGCGGCTTGACGAATCGATTCTTCTGGCGATAACACGCCGTTGGTTTCAATGGTCATAACCAAACGATCTAAGTCGGTACGCTGTTCAACGCGAGCAGACTCTACTGCGTAGCTTACGCGGGAAACCGGGCTAAACGATGCATCCAATACAATGCGCCCAATTAACTTGGTCGCTTCATCGTGGTACTGGCGCATGTTGCCAGGAACATAGCCACGGCCCTTTTCAACCTTGATCTGCATATCCAGCTTGCCACCTGCGGACAAATGGGCAATCACGTGATCTGGGTTAATGATCTCAACGTCGTGGGGCAAATCAATGTCCTTTGCAGTAACAACGCCAGGACCTTCTTTGCGCAAACTGATTGTCACCTCATCGCGTGACTGGAGCTTGAATACAACGCCCTTCAAATTTAACAATAAATTAACTACATCTTCTTGTACGCCGTCCAGAGTCGAATACTCATGAACAACGCCAGCAATAGCAACTTCAGTAGGAGCAAAACCCACCATGGATGACAGCAATACACGGCGTAAGGCATTGCCTAAAGTATGGCCATAGCCACGCTCAAAGGGCTCCATTACAACTTTTGCTTGATTTGCTGTAATTGCTTCAACAGAAATAATTTTTGGCTTGAGCAAATTTGTTTGCATATTTTCTTCCTTAGAGTGCCTAATTAGCGCGAATACAATTCGACGATCAAACTTTCATTAATTTCACCGCTAATTTCATCGCGGTCTGGCACTTGTTTAAATGTTCCCTCGAGCTTTGCCGCATCCACGCTAACCCAGTTCACTGCGCTTGTTTGCTGCACTAAATTGAGTGATTCTTGAATGCGAGTTTGTTTCTTTGCTTTTTCACGAATTGCAATGATGTCGCCTGGCTTCACCTGAATCGATGGAATGTTCACTGCACTGCCATTGAGCATGATGGCGCAATGGGACACCAACTGACGGGCTTCTGCACGCGTAGAGCCAAAGCCCATGCGATAAACCACGTTATCTAGACGGGACTCCAAGAGCTGCAATAAGGTTGCGCCGGTGTTACCTTTACGACGCTCTGCTTCTGCAAAATAACGGCGGAACTGACGCTCCAAGATTCCGTACATCCGCTTGACTTTTTGTTTCTCGCGCAACTGATTACCGTAATCCGATGTCCTGGAGCCTGATGTGCGTCCATGTTGACCTGGTTTGGTGTCCAGTTTGCATTTATCCGACAGAGCACGGCGTGCGCTCTTCAGAAATAAGTCGGTACCTTCCCGACGGGATAATTTGGCCTTAGGGCCTAAGTAACGTGCCACGGTGCTTTCCTTTCTTTGCCGCAGTCTTTCGACCAACGGTGAGTTCATCCTTTACATCAGATGAACAGTGGGCTTTAATAAAAAATAACTAAACGGATACTGCGAACTGCAAAAAATTAAATACGGCGACGCTTTGGAGGGCGGCAACCATTGTGCGGCACTGGCGTTACGTCCTGAATCTCCGTAATCTTGATTCCCAAGGAATTCAAGGCACGAACAGCAGATTCACGACCTGGGCCAGGTCCTTTGATTTGAACTTCTAAATTTTTAATGCCACATTCGATTGCAGCTTTACCTGCAACCTCAGCCGCTACCTGTGCAGCAAATGGAGTTGACTTACGGGAACCTTTAAAGCCTTGACCACCGGAAGTAGCCCACGACAAGGCATTGCCTTGGCGATCTGTAATAGTGATGATGGTGTTATTAAACGAAGCGTGGACGTGCGCAATGCCGTCTGCAACGTTCTTTTTCACTTTCTTACGAGCGCGCTGTGCGGCTGCGTTTGAAGTACTTTGCTGTTTTGCCATGTCGTTAAACTCTCTCGATTATTTCTTAAGTGCGATGCCAGACTTACGTGGGCCCTTACGGGTACGCGCGTTGGTCTTGGTACGTTGGCCGCGAACTGGCAGGCCCTTACGATGGCGAACGCCACGATAGCAACCCAAGTCCATCAAGCGCTTGATGCTCATCGTGACTTCACGACGCAGATCGCCTTCTGTTGTCAGCTTGCCAACTTCGTCGCGCAACTTTTCTAAATCGCTATCGGTTAAGTCTTTGACTTTCTTGTCAATAGGAACGCCAGTCGATGCACAAATTTTGCGTGCTTGTGTCGTGCCAATGCCAAAAATAGCCGTTAAACCGATAACGGTATGTTGATGATTTGGGATGTTTACCCCAGCGATACGTGCCATGAGAATTCCTCTTAATTAACCGAATTAGCCTTGACGCTGCTTATGACGTGGATCTGACGAGCAAATCACACGCACAACGCGTTTGCGCTTGATGATCTTGCAATTTCTGCAAATGACCTTTACGGATGCCAATACTTTCATAACTCACCTATTCAAAAATATGTACTGCTAATTACTACTTCGCGCGGAAAATAATGCGCGCGCGCGTCAGGTCGTATGGAGTCATCTCCACCGTCACCTTGTCCCCTGGCAGAATGCGAATGTAATGCATCCGCATCTTTCCAGAAATGTGCCCCAATACAACGTGTCCGTTTTCCAGCTTTACGCGAAACATCGCGTTCGGCAAATTTTCAACTACTTCACCAGCCATTTGAATAACATCATCTTTTGACATAGTTACTGTGTAATACCCATCTTAAAATTGGCCTTCTTCATTAAAGAGCCGTACTGTTGCTGCATTACAAACGACTGCACTTGCGACATAAAGTCCATTGCCACAACGACAATAATTAAGAGCGAGGTGCCTCCAAAATAGAACGGCACGTTGTATTTCAAGACCAGAAACTCAGGCAGTAAACAGACAAGCACCATATAGATTGCACCGCCCAAAGTTAAACGTACCAAAATCTTGTCGATGTAACGGGCTGTTTGGTCGCCTGGACGAATGCCTGGTACAAATGCTCCGCTCTTTTTTAAATTGTCTGCAGTGTCACGGCTGTTGAATACCAAAGCGGTGTAAAAGAAACAGAAGAAAATAATGGCTGCGGCGTAAAGAATTACATAAACCGGCTGACCTGGCGCCAATGTCGCCGCTAAATCTTTAATGATGCTACTAAACATATTGGTCGGCTCGCCCGAGGTAAACCAACCAGCAATCGTTGCAGGGAACAAAATGATCGATGAAGCAAAAATGGGGGGAATCACTCCAGCCATATTGAGCTTCAGTGGCAAATGGGATGATTGGCCGCCATATACTTTGTTGCCAACCTGGCGCTTAGCGTAGTTAACGAGAATACGTCGCTGGCCGCGCTCAACAAATACAACGAAGTAGGTCACTGCAATCACGATGAGCACAATGAAAATGCCGGCCAAGATACTCATAGAGCCAGTACGCACCAACTCACCCAAGCCGCCGACTGCACTAGGCAAACCAGACACAATTCCAGCAAAAATAATGATGGAGATGCCGTTGCCTAAACCGCGTTCGGTAATTTGCTCACCCAGCCACATCAGGAACATCGTTCCAGTAACTAAGGTAATTACGGTATAAACCTGAAATGCCATACCAGGGTCAATTACAAGACCAGGCTGTGCTTCCAGTGCCACGGAAATACCCAAAGCCTGGAAGGTCGCCAATACAACGGTTGCATAGCGGGTGTACTGCGTAATCTTGCGTTGGCCAGCAGGGCCTTCTTTTTTCATCGCCTCGAGCGATGGAACAATAATCGTTGTTAACTGCATGATGATCGATGCAGAAATGTAAGGCATGATGCCCAGCGCAAAGACGGTAAAGCGTGATAAAGCGCCGCCTGAGAACAGGTTAAACATGCCCAAAATACCGTCTTTTTGACCTGAAAATAATTCAGCCAACTGATTTGGGTCAATGCCAGGTACTGGAATGTGCGCACCGATTCTAAAGACAACCAAAGCGAGCAGCAGGAAAACCAAGCGACGACGTAAATCGCCGAACTTGCCCCCTGCTTGCGCAGTGCCTTGAGTATTGGAAGAGCCGAGTGCCATTACTATCTCAATTAAGCCTGATCAACCAACTTACCGCCAGCAGCTTCGATGGCCGCTTTTGCACCTGCAGTTGCGGTTAAGCCTTTTAAAGTGACAGCGCGCTTAAGCTCACCGGTCTTAATTACCTTAACGGCATTGATCTGCTCGCCAGCATAACCATGCTGCTTCAAAACCAAAAGATCTACCTCGGGCAAACCAATCTTCTCTAAGTCATTCAATGTAATTTGACCAACGTGACGGCGTGTCAAGGATACGAAGCCACGCTTTGGCAGACGACGATACATTGGCATTTGACCGCCTTCGAAGCCAACCTTATGAAATCCGCCTGAACGAGACTTTTGTCCCTTGTGTCCACGACCAGCTGTTTTGCCAAGGCCAGAACCGATACCACGTCCAACGCGGCGGCGATTTTTCTTGGAACCTTCTGCAGGTTTAATTGTGTTGAGTTGCATAGTATTTGCCTATATATCTTGCTGATCGTTAGCCGATGACTTTGACCAAATAAGAAACTTTATTAATCATTCCGCGTACTGCAGGCGTATCTTGTAATTCTGAAACTGAATTGATACGGCGAAGGCCTAAACCGCGAACAGTAGCACGGTGACTTTCACGGGTACCAATCAAACTGCGAACCAATTGCAGTTTGACTTTAGAGTTGAATTGCGTTGTCATTTATAAATTCCTAATCTAGTGGTCTTAGCCCAGAATCTCTTCAACTGACTTACCGCGCTTAGCAGCAATTTCAGAAGGAGTACTCATCTTGCTTAAACCATCGATGGTTGCACGAACCATGTTGTAAGGATTGGTTGAACCAATCGACTTTGCAACCACATTGGTTACGCCCATGACATCAAAAATAGCGCGCATTGGACCACCAGCGATTACGCCTGTGCCGTCTTTTGCTGGGGAAATCATTACGCGCGACGCGCCATGCTGGCCGATCACGGTATGTTGCAATGTACCCTTACGAAGGGTTACCTTTATCATCTTGCGACGGGCTTCGTCCATTGCTTTTTGAACAGCCACTGGAACTTCTTTCGACTTTCCTTTGCCCATTCCAATCCGGCCATCGCCATCGCCTACCACGGTCAGTGCAGCAAAACCTAAAATACGGCCGCCCTTCACTACCTTCGTTACGCGATTAACAGCAATCATCTTTTCGCGAAGACCATCATCGCGCTCTTCGGATTGCATTTTGGTTTGCATTTTTGCCATGTTTTTTCCTAAACCAATCTGTTAGAACTTCAGGCCGGCTT
>JBIIGG010000085.1:0-5623 GCA_044236575.1 Polynucleobacter sp.
TAAATTGAGAGATCTTCTCTGGATCAGTCTCAAGAAAATGGGAGGGGATGTACATCTAATAATTAAAACATATATTAATTACATCAATCCCAGAGCCAAATGAAAAAACCACCCGGAGGTGGTTTCTTTGAACAAATTGGCGGAGCGGACGGGACTCGAACCCGCGACCCTCGGCGTGACAGGCCGATATTCTAACCAACTGAACTACCGCTCCAATACTGCAAAATCTGGCGTCCCCAGGGGGATTCGAACCCCCGTACTCACCGTGAAAGGGTGATGTCCTAGGCCTCTAGACGATGGGGACCGTGGACTACCATTACTACATGTGCTGTCATTCTAAATGCTGGTGGAGATAAGCGGGATCGAACCGCTGACCTCTTGCATGCCATGCAAGCGCTCTCCCAGCTGAGCTATACCCCCATAATCTCGCGTTCATACTGCTACAGCAACACAAGACATTTAAAACAATCCAATATTTTAGCCTATTTTTGCCTACTTGCCCTAATTTTCGGCGGCAAGTACTCTCCTTAGCCGCTTGAGGGTTTCAGCCTTTCCGAGGATGACCAAGACGGCATCAATTGCTGGGGTTTGGATGGTGGCAAATAGAGCGTAGCGAACAGGCATTGCCAAGGCTGGCATCTTAAGTTGATGCTGCGCTAAGACCGCCTTGAAGGCTGCTGAATACCCCTCTTTACTGCCATCGCTCGCCTCAAATGCCGCAATCAAATCGGCCAATGCTGGGCGTATATTTGCTGGAATATTGGAATCGATTTCGTGCTGCGAAAACGCGGGTGCTGGCAAATAAAACAGCTTGGCGCCGTCGGCAATTTCTATCAAGGTATTGGCGCGGTCTTTAAGAAGGCTAACTACCTGAACAAAGTCAGGCCCCTGTCCTACTTCCGGAATAACGATCCCGCGCTCGAGCGCAAATGGTTTGACCTGCTCGGCTAGTTTTGCAGCATCGCTATGCTGAATGTAGTGGTGATTCAGCCAGAGCAACTTTTCAGGGTTGTGCTGAGCCGGGGAGCGCCCCAAATGATCTAAATCAAACCAGCCCACAAATTGATCGCGGGTAAAGACTTCAGCATCGCCGTGCGCCCAGCCGAGGCGTGCTAAATAATTCAGAATGGCCTCGGGCAAATAGCCTTCGCGCTGGTAATCGCGCACACTCATGGCGCCATTGCGCTTACTCATTTTTTCACCTTCCTCATTAAGGACGGTGGGTAGATGGGCATAAATGGGCGGCGTCCCACCTAAAGCGCGCATGATATTAATTTGACGTGGGGTGTTATTAACATGATCGTCACCCCGAATCACGTGGGTGATCCGCATATCGATGTCATCGACAACCACGCAGAAGTTATAGGTTGGAGTGCCATCGGGCCTGGCAATAACGAGATCATCGAGTTCGTCATTGCTGATTTCGATTTGGCCTTTCACGGCATCCTGCCAAATGACCGAACCACCAATGGGATTTTTAAAACGAATCACTGGCAATACGCCCTCCGGTACCGGAGGCAGAACCTTACCTGCTTCCGGTCGCCACAAACCGTTATAGCGCGGCTTCTCTTTATTCGCCATTTGCTGATCGCGCAAGGCATTGAGTTCCGCCTCACTCATATAGCAAGGGTACGCAAGGCCTGATTTCAACATCTCTGCAATTACTTCACGGTAGCGATCCATGTGCTGCATTTGATAGATGGGGCCTTCGTCGATATCAAGACCTAACCAAGCCATGCCGTCGATGATGACGTCAACCGCTTCTTGTGAGGAGCGCTCGAGGTCAGTATCTTCAATGCGGAGGATAAAAGCACCACCATGGTGGCGCGCAAAGGCCCAAGGGTACAGAGCGCTGCGAAGATTGCCGAGGTGGATAAAGCCAGTCGGGCTGGGTGCAAATCGGGTACGTATAGACATAGCCAGTATTATCTCAGGTCAACCAAATCAAGGCAAAACCAAGGATACTTTGGCTTATGAATGAATTACTTGTCTTTGTATGCGATGGCGCCCCCGTTCGCGGTGAAATTGTGTCAATCAGCACTGCATGGCAGGCGGTATTAGCGCGGCGCAATGACCCCCCTGTTATTCGTCAGATTCTGGGTGATTTTGTCGCGGCTGCGACTTTACTGAGTGCCAGCCTCAAGTTCGATGGCACCCTGATTATTCAAGCGCAAAGCAAAGGCCCGGTCTCCCTCTTGGTGGTGGAATGCAGCTCGAACCTCACCATGCGCGCCACGGTGAAGTTATCAGTCGAGCCTACTGAGATAGACCCAAATACCACGCTAGCCGATTTACTGGATGCCGCCAATACTGGCCGCCTCGTAATTACCTTAGACCCAAGTGAGCGCCAGCCTGGACAGCCGCCCTATCAAGGCATTGTTGCTCTTCAACAAGACCACAATGGCATTGCTGTGCCCGTACAAAATGCAGCAGAAGCCATCATGCTTTACATGCGGCATTCAGAGCAATTGGAAACCCGTATTTGGCTTGCCTCCAACGAACAGGTCGTGGGCGGTTTACTGTTGCAACGTTTGCCCAATTCGGGCGGTCATGTGCACCTTGATCCACAAACGGCAGCCGAAGGCTGGAGTCGCATTCAGGCGCTGGGCGAGACGATTACTAAGGATGAGTTACTAGAACTCAGCCCCGAGACCACATTGCGTAGACTCTTTTTGAATGAATCCAGCGAAGCTGGTGTGCGGGCGTTTCCGACACGACCAGTCAAATTCGCCTGCCGTTGTTCACGCCTTAAAGTTGCCGATGTGTTGCGCATGCTGGGGGAAGAAGAAGTAAACAGTATCCTGGCCGAACAAGGCGCAGTAGAGACTGTGTGTGAGTTTTGCGGTAAGAGCTACCGATTTGATGCGGTGGATTGCATTCAGGTATTCAAAACGGATTTGCTGACCGATGCCACTCGGCCACCATCTGGTGGGCATTAAGCGGCTACTGCTTATTGCGGTTTTTGCGCCGCTTTAGCAAGCGCATCCTGCTTTGCCTCTGCTACGGATTTGTCGCTCGGTAGAATTTGTACAAAGTACTCGCCCTCCTTTAGCATGCCGTGCTCTACCCGTGCTCGCTCTTCAATCGCTCGAGTCCCCGATTTCAAGTCGTTCACATCACCAACCAGCTTTGTATTGCGTAGCGCTAGGGCTTGGTTTAACTCTTTCTGATCCTTGAGTTGTTTTTCCATCTCGTAGACCTTAAACCAGCCGCCCTTCCCTAACCAGAGCGGATATTGGATCGCAATCAGCAAACCAAACATCGAATAAATAATCAGTCGCATGGCTTAAGGAGGCTGACTTCTATTTCTTCAGGTTATAAAAAACCGATTTACCTGGGTAGGTAGCCACATCGCCCAAATCTTCTTCGATGCGCAATAACTGGTTGTACTTGGCAATGCGATCGGAGCGCGACAATGATCCCGTTTTAATCTGGCCTGCATTGGTACCCACTGCAATGTCGGCAATCGTGCTGTCCTCGGTTTCACCAGAGCGGTGTGAGATTACCGCGGTGTAGTTAGCGCGCTTGGCCATCTCGATTGCGGCAAAGGTCTCTGTCAGGGTGCCGATTTGATTGATCTTGATCAGGATGGAGTTTGCAACGCCCTTTTCGATGCCTTCTTTGAGGATGCGCGTATTGGTCACAAACAAATCATCGCCAACCAGCTGAATCTTTTTGCCCAGCTTTTGCGTTATGTCAGCCCAGCCATCCCAGTCGCTCTCGTGCATACCATCTTCGATCGAAACAATCGGAAACTGATCAGCCAAATTACCCAAGTAATCCGAGAACTCGCTTGAGCTCAGCTGCAGGCCTTCGCCGGCTAAGTGATATTTGCCGTCTTTATAAAATTCACTCGCAGCGCAATCGAGTGCGAGTAGAACGTCTTCGCCGGCGTTGTAACCCGCTTTTTCAATGGCAAGCAAAATGGTTTCAAGGCACTCTTTATTGCTCGTAAAGTTCGGCGCAAAACCACCTTCATCGCCCACCGAAGTTGGCATGTTTTTATCGTGCAGGATTTTCTTGAGGGCATGGAAGATCTCAGCGCCACAGCGCAATGCCTCACGGAAGGTTTCCGTACCCACCGGCATGATCATGAACTCTTGAATATCGAGGCTATTGTTTGCATGCGCACCACCATTGACGATGTTCATCATCGGAACGGGAAGCTGCATCGCGCCAGATCCGCCAAAGTAGCGGTACAAAGGCAAACCTGCTTCTTCTGCAGCAGCACGCGCCACGGCCATGGAAACAGCCAAGGTCGCATTGGCACCCAGGCGGGCTTTATTATGGGTGCCGTCGAGTTCATTAATGGTGCGATCCAAGAAAGCCTGCTCACTGGCGTCCAGACCCATCACCGCTTCCGCAATTTCAGTATTGATGTTTTGAACGGCCTTGAGAACACCTTTACCTAAGTAGCGTTCGGCATCGCCATCGCGCATTTCAATTGCTTCGCGCGAACCCGTTGATGCGCCGGATGGAACCGCAGCCCGGGCCATCACCCCAGACTCGAGGAGCACATCGCACTCTACCGTTGGATTACCGCGTGAATCTAAAATTTCTCTACCGATAATATCGACGATGGCGCTCATAAACTTCTCCTCAAAACTGCTCTTCTAAAAAAGTACCGCTTTTTTTCACAACCGTGTCGATTGCAACCAGCGATTTCAATAATTCCTTCATGCGATTTAATGGCACCGCGTTCGGCCCATCGGATAGCGCCTTGGCTGGATCGGGGTGGGTTTCCATGAAGAGACCGCTGATACCGACTGCGATTGCAGCGCGCGCCAACACGGGGACAAATTCACGCTGCCCGCCACTACTGCCGCCCTGCCCACCTGGTAGCTGCACGGAATGGGTCGCATCAAACACCACAGGCGCATGGGTCTGGCGCAAGATGGCAAGGCTACGCATATCCGACACTAAATTGTTATAACCAAATGAGGCGCCGCGTTCGCACACCATAAACTGATCCGGCAAATTGGCTTCTACTGCCGCATCACGTGCCTTCTGAATGACATTCAACATCTCATGCGGAGACAAAAACTGGCCCTTCTTGAAATTGACAGGCTTACCGCTTTGCGCGCAAGCCCGAATGAAGTCCGTTTGACGGCATAAAAAAGCTGGGGTTTGCATCACATCCACCACCGCAGCGACGGAGGCAATTTCGCTAATGTCATGCACGTCCGTCAAGACCGGTACGCCGATTTCTTTACGCACTTTAGCCAGAATCGCCAAGCCTTTTTCCGTGCCAAGTCCCCGAAAGGAATTACCTGAGGTGCGATTGGCTTTATCGAACGACGACTTATAAATAAATGGAATGCCGAGTGATCCCGTAATTTCTTTTAGCGTACCAGCGATATCCAGGGCTGACTGCTCCGACTCAATCACGCAAGGACCGGCAATTAAGAAGAAGCGCCGATCAAGGCCGACATCAAATCCACAGAGTTTCATGCTGCCACCGCTTGGTTTGCGTCGTGGTGCGCCAGGGCCACTTTTATATAAGCCAAAAAGAGTGGGTGTCCATCGCGTGGCGTCGAGGTGAACTCCGGATGAAACTGAACACCAAAGAACCAGGGATGCATGGCTTTGGGCAACTCCATCATCTCAGGCAATGATTCCGTTG
>JBIIGG010000086.1:0-5616 GCA_044236575.1 Polynucleobacter sp.
AGCTCCAATGACAGCAAAGGGATAGCGTTTATAGAGCGCAGGTAATTTTTCTTTAAAAAAATGACTTACCCTCAAGAGTCTTCCCGACCAATCGACGGTGTCCAGGCTTGACTGATTGCTTGTTGACATTAGTAGCGAATCCGTGGATCAAAAAAGACGTATGACAGATCAATGACAAGATTGATGATCACATAGGTCGCTGAAAAAATGAGAATGACCCCTTGGATAATTGGATAGTCACGCCGCAAAATGGCATCGACGGTTAATCTTCCAATTCCAGGGATAGCAAAAACGGTTTCAGTGACTACTGCACCTGAGATCAACAAACCAATGCCAATACCAATCACTGTAATAATGGGTACAGCGGCATTTTTAAGGGCGTGATGAATCATGATGTCCCGCTCTTTTAAGCCCTTTGCTTGCGCTGTACGGATGTAGTCTTGTGACAAAACATCCAAAACGCTGGCACGCGTAATGCGGGCAATCAGAGCTGCATAAACTGTTCCCAAGGCCAAGCTAGGCAAAATTAAATGGCGTAACCAAGGCCAAATGCCCTCGCTGATTGGTCGATAACCTTGAACTGGCAACCACTGTAATTGCAATGAAAAAAGTAGGATCAATAGGTAAGCAAGAACAAAGACGGGTAAAGAAAATCCAAGCACCGAAAATCCCATGATGGTGTGGTCTAACTTACTCTCTGCACGGGCTGCTGCGATAGCGCCCAAAGGCACAGAAGTCACAATAGCCACAATTAAGGTGCAAATGGTTAAGGATAAAGTGGGCTCTACCCTTTGAGAAATTAACTTAGATACAGGCAGATTACTAAAAATAGAGGTGCCAAAGTCGCCATGAAAAAGCGCCCAAACCCAATTACCAAATCGCACTAAAAAAGGTTGATCCAACCCTAAGGATTGACGAATACGTGCAATATCCTCTGCAGTGGCAACATCTCCGGCAATGACTGCCGCAGGATCCCCAGGAGTGAGATAGAGAAGTGAAAAAACAAAGAACGCAACGACAGCCATTACGACTATCGTTGCGCCCAAACGCCTGATTATGTACGAAAGCAAAAAATAACTCCTACACGCTTAAACAAAAAGGAAATTATTTTTTCTCCACATTCCAAAGAAATGCCATTGGCGCCACGATGATTCCAGAAAGATTCGTTCTGTAGGCTGTTGGCAAGATAAATTGCGCTGTAGGTACATATGGCAAGAACTCAAATGCACGACCCTGAACCGCTTCCGCTGCCTTTTTAGCTGCAGCTGCATTAGGAGCCTCAAAATACGCTTCACGTAATGTCTCTAACTTTGGATCTGAAGGCCAACCAAACCAAGCCTTGTCACCATTGCCACGAATTGCAAAGTTTACGCCTGGGTTAAGGAGGTCAGGACCAACCAACCAGGTGTGGAAAATAGACCAGCCACCCTTATCGACTGGCTCTTTTGAAGTACGGCGCGTAATTAAACTACCCCAATCGCCCGCTTGTAATTCCACGTTCAAACCTAATTTACGCAGTAACTCGGTTGTCAAAAGTGATTGAGACTGAACAATCGGCTGATCAGCAGCTGAAATGATGACAATTTTTTCACCCTTATAACCAGATTCTTTGATCAGCGCTTTAGCTGCTTCAAAGTCACGCTTGCCAGTCAATAAAGATGAGCCGACATCGCTAGCTAATGGAGTGCCACAAGTAAAGTAGGAGGCGCAAGGCTTACCATTCTTTGGATTGCCAGCAATACCTAAAACATAGTCAGGCTGATTCACAACCATTGCAACTGCACGGCGCATTTTTTCGTTATTGAATGGTGGATGTAAGAAGTTAAAGCGAATCATCCCCATTGAACCCAAAGGATCAATATTGTCAACCTTCACGTTCGCATTTTTAGAAAGCAATGGGATCAAGTCAGGTGGCATTTGCTCCCACCAATCCGCTTCACCGTTGCCAAGCGCATTGGCGGCAGTTGCTGAATCTGGAATGTAGAGCCATTCTACGCGATCGACTTTGACAACCTTACCGCCAGAAGCCCACGATGGCGCTTCTTTACGTGGCACATAGTCTTTATTCTTTACATAAACCACCTTGCTACCAGGAACCCACTCATCCCGAACCATCCTGAACGGGCCAGAACCGGTAGGGTCAGTGATATTAGTAAACGCATCTGTCTTTGCAATCCGCTCAGGCATGATGAATGGAACGTTCGAAGAAGGCTTTCCTAACGCATCCAATACAAATGCAAATGGCTTTTTGAGCTTAAGAACAAAGGTTTTGTCATTCGTAGCAGACCAAGACTCAGTAGACTCAGCTAATTTTTGACCTAGACCATCTCGTTTTGACCAACGGTCAATAGAAGCAATGACGTCAGCAGACCTCACTGGCGCGCCATCATGAAACTTCAATCCATCACGCAATGTAAAGGTATACGTTTTTTTATCAGGACTGACGGTGAACTTATCAACCATC
Source organism: Polynucleobacter sp. (assembly GCA_044236575.1). Taxonomy (GTDB): domain Bacteria; phylum Pseudomonadota; class Gammaproteobacteria; order Burkholderiales; family Burkholderiaceae; genus Polynucleobacter. The sequence goes on from JBIIGG010000086.1 coordinate 2,465, forward strand.
TGCGGCTTGATCTCAAACTTACTATCCATCGCAAACAAGGTGTCATACACCATATAGCCATGGTTACGAGTGATGTATGCGGTTGTCGCTATAGGATCTAAAACCTTCAAATCCGCCTGAGCAATAAACTTTAAGGTCTTTTGCTGCTGAGCCTGTACTGGCAAGGCAGTAATCGCGGCACTAAACGCCAAAGCCACGGGAACTACCGCCAAAATTACTGAACGTCTTAATGAATTCATCATATTGTCTCCGTAATAAAACTTACTACAAAACCAACAATTTCAGTCTATTAACTGCATACTCTGACTTTACAAGGATGCAACCCAAATGAATAAGCTAATTTCTTCAACTTGGATCCCAACCGCCTCAACTTGGTGCAACTAAGTAACTTTTTACCATATATACAAGTTTGTGCTCTTGAAACGGTTGACCCACAAACTGGACACCCGCTAAGCTAGCCGCAGTCAAGCCAAGCCCATGTTTTGCTGAAAAAATAGGCATCCCTATAATAGGCAAGCCTGAGGCGCCCATTGCGAGGCTGAGTTCTCTCAAGGGCTTAGCCGCCTCTGGCAGTTTGGCTGCCTCTACTGGGCCACATGGCGTTAAGGGTGATGCAAGCATATCTACTGAGCCGAGCATCTTGGCCATACCGTGACGAAACTGCAGCAACTGCTCATACGCCTTTGCTAGCGCTTGGGGTTCAAGGGATACAGAATGGCGAAGTTCATTTAGGACCGGCTTACCCAAATGGTTGGCAAATAAATCCACTTCACCGCACATCACTTTGAAGTCCTCCAAAAATTCCATTTGCAAGACCGTCATGGCACAGTCTGTTGCTGCGGTAAAACTAGGCCAAGTCTGTTCTACAAAGGAAACTGCAGGATTAGCCTGCGCACTTTCCATAAATTCGATAAAGGCGTTAGCTATAAGGGGATCAACCCCTTCCAAAAGACGAGGATCCCACCCAATTTTGATGGATTTAGGGCTATTTTCTGGTGTGAGCGGGCTAGATTTAGGGGTAAACGCGTGGCCTAAGAAATAATCACAATCTTCTAACGATTTCACTAGGGGGCCGACAACGTCTAAAGATCGAGAGCGTGGCACAACCCCATCCAAAGAGAATGACTCGCTTGATGGGCGTAGACCAACGATTCCACACCATGCGGCAGGCATTCGAATCGAGCCACCTGTATCGGAGCCAAGTGCCATGGGTACTATGCCCATGGCTACTGCTCTAGCGCTTCCACTCGATGAGCCGCCAGAGAGACAGCCCATGAGATGGGGATTAGGGATATTTCCGTAATGGGCATTTTCGCCAGTTAGCCCCACAGCCCATTCATTCATATTGGCTTTTCCGATGGGAATGGCTCCACGATCAATTAATCCCTGCAAAACTGGAGCAGTTTTGCTCGCCTTCTTAGAATAAGCCTTAGGGCTTCCTGCCGTGGTAACCAAACCAAGCCAATCAATATTATCTTTTACAGCAAAAGGAATGCCGCACAGATCTCCGCAATCCTCGCCCCTCTTGATTTTTGCATCGATGGCATCCGCCATTGCTAGTGCCCCCTCAACATCCAAGTAAATAAATGTGGGAGAAACAGAAGAATCTAAGGCTTCTTGCTTTGCGAAACGCAAAGCAAGCTCCACCTGCGAGCGAGCTGAACGAGTACCATTTTTTACTTCGAGAGCAATATTCTTTAATGAAGGCCAATGGTGATAAGGCTGCATAATCAATCCTAATGTTCTTTAGTGCCTAATGACGCTAGATTTAATACTAGCTTACTTTTATTTATTGGCCACGCTGACCATTTTTTTATAATGTTTACGTTGCACTAATTACCTGCTGGGCATTTGCAATCGAAAACTCAAATTAGCTTCTACGGTAGGGAATTCGGCTGCCAAAATACTGTAAACACACGTATCTCGAATGCTATCTTTCGCATCCGGGTGACGATTCATTTGATGACTCCGTAATACGCCATCTAATTTCGCCCCTAACCTCTCAATGCCTTTACGACTTTGCTGATTAAAAAAATGGGTGCGAAATTCCACAGCAATACAGCCCAAGTTTGTGAATGCGTAACGTAACAACATCAATTTACACTCTGTATTGATCGCGCTACGCTGAACCGACTGACGATACCAAGTAGAGCCTATCTCGAGTCTACGATTTTCTTGATCAATATTCATATACGTTGTCATTCCAACGGGACTTCCTTTGGGATCCAAAACGCAAAAGGGATTCATGGAGCCTAACTGCTGTAAGCCCAAACGCCTATCAATCTCGTTTGCCATTGACTCGGGCGAAGGAATACTTGTAAACCAAAGTTTCCAAAGCTCCCCATCTCTTACAGCCTCACATAAACCATCATGATGCGCCATAGTTAATGGCACTAATGCGGCATGCTTGCCTTGTAATGTTAATGAGTCTGAGAATTTCATAGCGGGATATCTCAATGGCTGTTTGTCTTCATTCTGCCATACGCATTGCGGGGGCGTGTTTATCCAAACCAAACGAAAAAACCACCCGAAGGTGGTTTTGGTGATTCATAGTGGGTGGGGATATCTAACCGGGGACGAGGATATCTACTCCCTATTTCAAGCCACCCGTCTCTTCAATCACGCTTGCCATCGCTAGGCTATTAGAGTCATTCGCGCGCTCCCTAAGATCATCAATGACACCTTGACGATCTCTAGCAGGACGATTTTGACTGACCTTCCACTTCGCCTCCATTTTTTCGATCACTAATTCAACTCCTACAATATTCGCCAACATCGTTTCAATGTAATCTTTTGGGGCATCCGAAACGGCCCATGGATTCTTTCGGCTTGACTCCATTTTTTCCGTCAGAATCTTCACAATGTGATACTTATCTTCCTCGCCTTGGATAGCCGATAGTGATCCATTAATATGAACGCTCAAATAGTTATAGGTGGGAACAACTTTATGGGTCTCTCCCTTTGAGGGATAGGAGGATGGGCTGATATATGTTTCATACCCAGAAAAGACCAGCAATACTTTTTGTTTTTTTTCACCAACTTTCCATATTGGATTTGCTTTGGCTGTATGTGAAATTAATTTACTTCCAACGGCTATACCTCCACTTAGTGCCATAAAAGGAAGGTGGTTTCCAACCAGATCCCCATCCACA
>JBIIGG010000192.1:0-5590 GCA_044236575.1 Polynucleobacter sp.
GCTGCGCTACGCCCCGACTGAAACTAAAATTGTAGCAGTTGCTTATTTAGCAAACAGGCGATCTGGCTGGGCCATTGCCTTGAATTCGATGGCATTACCCGATGGGTCTAAGAAGAACATGGTGCCCTGCTCACCGACCTCGCCCTTAAACCGAATATAGGGCTCAATCACAAACTCAACACCCGCCTTTTTTAGCTTATCGGCCATAGCTTCCCACTCGGGCATGGATAAAACAATTCCAAAATGGCGAACGGGGACTTTTTTTCCATCCACATCGGAATGAACGTCATTGATGGCCTCGCCTTGCGCCAGATGAGCAACGATTTGATGGCCAAACAGATTGAAATCGATCCACTCATCGGAGCTGCGCCCTTCGGGGCACCCCAAAAGACCGCCATAAAAGTGACGGGCGGACTCTAAATTGTCGACCGGAAAAGCCAAATGAAATGGGTGCATAGTGTTCTTTCTGAATTCCTTATTTACTGGATAGCATGTGCAAGATCGACTCAAGCTCATCACGTAGCTTGAGTTCACCACGCACCTCATCAAGGCGATTGCGGGCGCCGCTAATGGTAAAGCCCTCTTCATAGAGAAGAGCTCGAATCTTACGGATAAGAATAAGCTCGTGGTGCTGATAATAACGGCGATTGCCGCGGCGTTTTTGTGGGCGGAGCTGAGCAAATTCCTGCTCCCAATACCGCAGTACATGGGATCGAACACCGCAGAGCTCGGCTACTTCACCAATCGTGAAGTAGCGCTTGGATGGTATTGGTGGCAGCTGGGAGACCAGCAGCACCAACCCAGAATCAAGTTCTGTTTTCTCGAGCATGGGACTCGACCGCATCTTTGAGTTTTTGACTGGCGTGGAATGTAACCACGCGGCGCGCTGCAATCGGAATCATCTCGCCTGTTTTTGGATTACGTCCAGGTCGGGCTGACTTATTGCGCAACTGGAAGTTGCCAAAGCCAGAAATCTTCACCTCGGTACCGACTTCGAGCGATTCTCCGATGCGATCAAAGAAAGCATCGATCATGTCCTTGGCTTCCCGCTTATTCAAACCCACCTGATCAAATAAGGCTTCCGATAGTTCGTTTTTCGTAACAGTCTGATTGCTTGCATTCATGAGGGGCTCTTATCTATTTCAAATGACTTAACTATTATGACAATGTCTGATTTCAGTGTAGCAATATTTTTCAGCGTAGCCGAGCATTGCAGCTCTTTTCCAGTGCGCTAAGCAATGCTGCAATTGCAGCATCGATTTGTGCGTCCTGTAATGTTTCCGCTGGATTTTGTAAGGTAATCCGAAACGCCAGGCTTTTCTCATCCGCAGCCATACTGCCACTTCCAGCACCGGGTCGGAACTCATCAAAGACTTCAATGTGACGCACCAAGGTCTGCCCGGCAGCGGCCATGGCATCCAGTAGGGCTTGCGCTGCGACCGATTGCTTTACCACCACGGCTAAATCACGCTGCACTGCAGGGAATTTACTAATCTCCGCTGGAGCTGGCAAACCCATCTCCGCAAGCGCATCCCAGTCGCACTCAAATAAAACCGGTGCCTGAGGTAATTCATAGGCCTGTTGCAAGGCGGGATGCAATTCACCAATCCATCCGACTGGAATGGTCTTATTGCCTACTTTAAATGCAATTTGTGCCGATCGGCCTGGATGTAGGGCTGGGTGCGTGGCCGCCATGGTAACAAATTGCAGGGGTGCAAATGCACTCTCCAGATCGCCCTTCACATCAAAAAAATCAACCGCCCTGCTTTTGCTAGCCCACTGCTCAGGCAGCGCCAATCCATAGGCTAAACCACCAACACGGCGGGGCTGATCGTAACCCGCAACTATCCCTGGCGCTTCACCTTGCGAGGGATTGCGCATAAATACGCGGCCGATCTCAAAGAGACGGATGCGGCTACTGCCGCGGTTGAGGTTGGCCCGAAGATTACCCAATAATCCGCCCCATAGAGTGCTTCGCATCACGGCATACTGATTGGCGATGGGGTTGCGCACTTGAATTACTTGGCTTTCATCGCCTTGGTGCATTGACAAACGCGCTTCACTCTCGCGATCGGTGAATCCAAAGTTGACTGCCTCTTGATATCCCGCCTGTGCCAGCGCGTGGCGTAAGCGGTGAACGCCGCGACGCGTCTCTAGTGGAGCGCTCATCTTCAATGTGGCTGTTGGCGGATGGTCTGGGATGTTTTCAAAGCCATAGAGGCGCGCAACTTCTTCGATTAAATCCTCTTCGATCTCCATGTCGAAACGGTAGCTGGGTGGCGTCACGACAAATACAGCCTTAGCAGCATCAGCGCCATCATTGACGGTAAATGCAAAGCCAAGCCGTTTGAATACATCACTCACAATCGCAGTCGTCAAGGGAATACCAATCACATCGATGGCGCGTTGCAAACGCAAACGGACTGGCTTACGCTCCGGCAATTGCGTAATCTGATCCGAAATGGGGCCAGCTTGACCGCCGCATACCTCCAAAATAAGGGACGATAAATACTCCAGGTGCGTAACGGTAGCAGCCGGATCAACGCCGCGCTCAAAGCGATGGCCTGCATCGGTTGTAAAGTTAAATCGCCGCGCACGGCCTTGAATTGCAGCTGGCCACCAAAATGCAGCCTCAACATAAATATTGACCGTGTCATCACTCACCGCACTGGTATTACCGCCCATAATGCCAGCCAGACTCACTGGCCCCGTACTGTCGGCTACCACACCAACGCCTTGAGCCAATTGATTTGATACGTCACCTTGCACAATTGGATTGAGCGTTTGCTCGTTTAATAGCGCAATCTGCTCACCGGACTTTGCCCAGCGTACCTGCAAATCACCCTGCAATTGATCGAGATCGAACACATGGGTCGGTTGACCCATCTCCAGCATGACGTAATTGGATAGATCAACTAAAGGCGAAATGCTTCGCTGACCTGCATGGCATAAGCGCTGAATAATCCAATCGGGTGTTTTGGCTTTTGGATTAACGCCGCGAATCACGCGGCCTGCAAACCGCCCACATAAATCAGGGGCATCAATGTGCACAGGCAGCGTGTCGGTAATGCTGGTTACTGGTGCCTTCCACGTTGGACCGCACAGGGCTGCGCCGGTAATAGCAGATACTTCACGCGCCAAGCCAGCAAGCGACAAGCAATCGGCTTTATTGGGTGTGAGCTTAATAACGTAGATCTGATCATCGAGTTCAAGGTATTCACGAATATTGGCACCAACGGGGGCATCGAGTGGTAGCTCCAGGATGCCCTCATGATCCTCTCCAAGGCCAAGCTCACGTCCTGAGCAGAGCATGCCCTGGCTTTCAACGCCGCGTAACTTACCGACTTTAATTTGGAATGGCTTACCGCCCTCTTCTAAAGGCGGAAGCAATGCGCCAACCAGTGCGCATGGAATCTTAATTCCAACACGGGCATTGGGAGCGCCGCACACAATTTGCAATTCACTGCCAGTGCCGGCATTGACTTTGCATACGCGCAAACGATCGGCATCGGGATGCTGTTCTGCCGACAGAATTTCAGCAACGACCACCTGTGAAAATGGCGGCGCCACAGAATACTGCTCTTCGACCTCAAGGCCAGCCATCGTCATCGCATGGCCAAGCGCTTTGCTGTCCAGTGCTGGGTTGACGTACTGACGGAGCCAGGATTCAGAAAATTGCATGGGCTAGATCAATTTCAGTATGAAAGTATTAAGCAGGGAACTGCGCCAAAAAGCGCAGGTCGTTTTCAAAGAAAAGGCGCAAATCATCGATGCCATAGCGCAGCATGGTCATGCGCTCCAGGCCCGATCCAAATGCAAATCCGGTGTAACGCTCGGGATCAATCCCCATATTACGCAAGACATTCGGGTGCACTTGCCCCGCCCCTGAAATCTCCAGCCAACGTCCTGCTAATTTGCCGCTGGCAAACGCCATATCAATTTCGGCAGAAGGTTCAGTAAATGGGAAATAGGATGGACGGAAGCGCACCTCTAAGGCATCGGTCTCAAAGAAGGTGCGCAAGAAATCGGTATACACGCCCTTGAGATCGGCAAAGGATACTTTTTCAGCAATCCACAGACCTTCTACCTGATGGAACATGGGTGAATGGGTAGCATCGCTATCCACGCGGTAGGTTCTGCCTGGAGCAATCACTTTAATGGGCGGCATTACCTTCGCGCCCGCGTACTTTTTAACGTGCTCACTGGCGTAACGCACTTGAATCGGGCTGGTATGGGTACGCAGCAACAAAGGCTTACCCAAGGAGTCAGTGCCATCAACGTAAAACGTATCTTGCATTGAACGCGCGGGGTGATTTTCAGGGCTATTGAGCGCCGTGAAATTAAACCAATCGGTTTCGATCTCGGGACCATCGGCAACATCAAAGCCAATCGAATGAAAGATGCCTTCTACCCGCTCCCAGGTTCGCATGACCGGGTGCAGGCTACCTGCTGATTGTGCGCGGCCTGGCAGGGATACATCGATGGATTCTGCAGCAAGGCGTGTTTGCAATATGGCATCTGCTAATGCTTGACGGCGCTCTTGCAGAGCGGCCTCTACCGCAGACTTAACTTGATTAATTAATGCACCGGCACTTTTACGTTCTTCAGGCGACATAGCACCGAGCGCTTTTAGACGCTCAGTGAGAACACCTGATTTACCGAGGTACCTGGCTTTCGCATCCTCTAAGGCTGCTGCATCAGCGGCCTTAGAGAAATCGCGTTTGGCATCCTCGACAATGGGGTCGAGAGAAACCATCTCAGCTTGTGATTAAGCTGCGGCGTTAACGACGGATTTGATCCGCGTCACCAAAGCGGCAAATGCCTCTTTGTCCATGATCGCCATATCGGAAAGCACTTTGCGATCGAGTTCGATCTCCGCTTTCTTCATGCCGTTCATGAATACGCTGTAGCTCAGGTCATGCTCACGTACTGCGGCGTTAATACGCGCAATCCACAAGGCACGGAATACCCGCTTTTTGTTACGGCGGTCGCGATAGGCGTATTGGCCTGCGCGCATAACCGCTTCTTTAGCAACACGGAATACGTTTTTACGACGTCCACGATAACCGGTTGCGGCATCAGTGACTTTCTTATGACGGGCTCTTGCTGTAACCCCACGTTTGACTCTTGGCATTGAATTCTCCTAAATTAGTCTGAGGTTAAGCGTACGGAAGCATCGAGCGAATCGACTTGACATCAGCCTTCGCTACTTCAGTGGAGCCACGCAAGTGACGCTTGTTCTTGGTTGTTTTCTTCGTGAGGATGTGGCGTTTAAATGCCTGACCTCGCTTGATGGTGCCGCCTGCGCGGACCGTGAAGCGCTTTTTGGCGCTACTCTTGCTCTTCATTTTGGGCATGAAGTTCCCCTTCTTTCATTCGCACTACGTAGGTGATAACCGACGGTTATTCTTCCTGTACCTAGCAGCACTTCAAACTGCCAGCGCCTTGCGGCGCCTCCCTACAAAAAAACTAAAACGAAACGACTTAAGCCTTGGCTTTACGGATTGGTGCTAGCACCATCACCATCTGCCGACCTTCCATCTTTGGAAACTGCTCAACTTGGCCATGCTCTTGCAAGTCCAACTTCAAG
>JBIIGG010000087.1:0-5583 GCA_044236575.1 Polynucleobacter sp.
CCCCCAAAAAGGCGAGCCATTTGGAGGAATACAGATCATGTTTGTCGGTGATTTATTTCAATTGCCGCCCGTGGTATCGAGTAGCGATATGCACATCCTGCATGAGCGCGGCTATGAGGGCCCGTATTTCTTTTGCGCCATGGCACTGCATCGTAAAGAAATTACGATGATCGAGCTCACTAAAATCTTTCGTCAAAAGGATGCTCATTTTGCCCAGTTACTGAATCAAATTCGCATTAATGAAGATATTGAAGTGGCACTGGAAACCATCAACGATGCCTGCTTTGATAAGGCGGCAGAGCCTGATCCGCTGACAATTACGCTGACTACGACCAATGCTAGGGCAGACATGATTAATCACGGCGAGCTCAAAAACTTGACGAGCGATGCTGCCAGCTTTACAGGCAAGCTCGAAGGCAAGTTCAATGTGGATGAGCGCAATTTACCCTCGCCCATGCACTTAACCTTAAAGCCAGGATCGAAGGTGATGTTTACGGCCAATGACAATGGGTTTCCAAAAAAATGGGTCAACGGCAGCATTGGCATTGTGCATGAAATAGGCAAAGATAAAATTAAGGTCAAGATCCCCAACGGGGCCTATACAAATACGGTTGAGGTAACACCATTCAAATGGGAATCATACAAGTATGACCACGATATGGTGTCGGGAAAAATTAAGCCCAATGTGATTGGCTCCTATGAGCAAATGCCACTGATGCTGGCGTGGGCTGTGACCATCCATAAAAGCCAGGGCAAGACCCTCGATAAAGTGAAGGTCGATCTATCCTCCGGGGCGTTTGCCTCAGGCCAAGTGTATGTTGCACTCAGCCGCTGCCGTTCGATTGAGGGGATCTCTTTAGAGCGCCCGATCGCCATCAAGGACGTGCGCTGCGACCCTGAAATCAAGCGCTTTTACATGGCCTGTTTACCCTAAAAACCAGCTCGGATTGATCATGCGTTGGTCGACCGGCAAATTTTGGCTAAAAGCCGACAAAAAGCTATAATCTCATTTCTTCTACGGTGGCTGTAGCTCAGCGGTAGAGTCCTGGATTGTGATTCCAGTTGTCGTGGGTTCGAACCCCATCAGCCACCCCAATTCCCTTCAGCAATACCGTGACCCCAGAATCCCTCGAAAAGCTCGTTCGCATGAAAATGCCCTATGGCAAGTATGCGGGCCGTACCCTTTCAGAATTACCCGGAGATTACCTTTCTTGGTTTGCCCGCAAAGGCTTTCCGAAGGGAGAATTAGGTGAATTACTGGAGCTGATGCATACGCTGGATCACAATGATTTGCGTGGGCTGCTAAAGCCCCTCTCAGGGAATTAAGCTTACCCTTGCGATAAGAGTGTGTACGTATTTAGTTTATCTACCGGGCGCAGGCGTTGTTTGATCTCCCGGTCGATCTGCAATCCCTACCATTTCTTGGCTGTGATCCATGATGGGCGGCATTACAAATTCTTGGCAAACGGGTTTGGGTCCCAGTAGATTTAAAAAATTACACTCCTTCTTTGTCGCCTCAGAGGCGGCATGCTCTAAAGGGGATTTTCCAGTAGTCACGGTTGAGGCAACGCTAATTGCTGTGCTAGGGTTGGCTACTACTGCAGTCGCTACCGCTCCTCCTGCTGCGCCGGCAGTTGCTGTACCAGCACTGCCGATGGCCGCTAAGGGCAGGGCGCAACCCGATAAGAAGAAAATACTACAGCCAATAATGAGCGTATAGGTCAAGCCATGCCACACCATGCAGCGGCAAAGTTGAGGAAAGAGCCGCTGTTTATTTGGCTCGGCAGGCAATGCTATAGACTCCCGCAGCCCATGAGCCGCTGGTGATCGCTTCAAATGGACTATCTGGGGATTTGACATCGGCAACTACTTTACCTTCACCCTTGTTTCCAGAAAACACTTTGTATTCAATTGGACGATATTGGGCTTTTTCACAAAGGTATTCGTTGAGACCAATGATGGAACGAATAGGCTCTTTTGTTTTCGGGTCTATACCAGGCTTAGTAAAGTCCAGCATCGACATAATTTGGGCTTTGTCGCCATCTTTTTTTAGGGTTTCAATATCTAAAGACACGGTGGATTGTTCATTGGAGCCAATCTCTTGCCAAGCAGCGAAGGCGCTTGAAATTGGTAGGACGGTCATGCAGACCGCGATCGCTATCCATCTTTTCATCGTAAAACCCCTCAATAAATGTGTAACTCCATTTTAAACCCCAATAGGACTACTTTGGCCTGAGCTCGAGTTTGCGCTGAATCGTGGCAGGTTTCATCTGCAGAGGTAGTGCTTGATTGTCTGCCCAGAGGGGGTTGAGGTTGCGATAGAGCTTGCTTTGAACCCAGCCGGATTGCCCCGTTTGGTAGATGAAGGTCGATTGCTCTAAGTCGGCTAAATCAAAAACGGTTCGCAGGCTTGCTGCTTGTGTGGTCTCGTATGGGTTTTTATGCTTGCCGAGTTCAGGCTTGCCGACATTGATCGTAAAACCATCCCCCGGAAACGGTACTGTGATGTTAAATACTCGATTTAAAAACGGAACCCGACTAAAGGGGCGGTGCTCCGATACGGCGATGTGCGCATTCCCCCATTTCCAATTGGCCGGATCGCTGCCGTATTGCGTACTGAGGTATTCTAGTGCGCGATCCATTGACTGCTGAGATGCCTGCGCGCAGTTCTCGACACTTTCTGTTTTGGGTGAGTCACACCAGAGACTATTGGGATTTGAAATTTGCTCCAGTAAAGCATCCCTAAATTGACGCTTACCGTACTGCACGGAAAAATAATCCCCAAGGCGTGAAAATAAATGGCGTGTCAGTTGATCTACCCAGGCATTAAAGAGGAGGGCGCCACCGCTATCGATGCGCATATCCCCATCAAAGCTGGCAATAATGGCTTTTGCCGCGGCTGCGCTTGAATGAGTCGACTGCGTTGCCTTAAAAAGGGAGAGCAGGGGCGTTGCGGCGAGGGAAAGGGTATCGCCCTGCATGGTTCGCATCGAAGTAAAGTCATGCTGCTGCTTTGCTTCCAGTAAGGCGGTAATGCGCTCATAGCGGAAGGGCAATTCCCAGTCGCCCGTGAGCGGATTGGGATTGTTGGCAGCCAGGATTTGCTGATTGGCAGTCGCAAGCCAGCCTTGCTCAGGATTGTCGGCTGCAGGCAATTGATCAAATGGAATATAGCCTTGCCAGTCGTACTGCTTATCCCAGCCAGGGGCAGGTGCAACCCCATAGAGGCCTTGATGGAGGGTGCGCTTCGGAGCAACCCCAGCCGCCTGAAACGCAATATTCCCAGCGGTATCGGCCATCACCACGTTTTGCATCGGGGCGTAGTTCTTGCGTAACGCCTTTTTGAACGTGTCCAAGTTAGTGGCGCGATTCATGTCGAGTAAGCCGATCACCGATTGATTGTCGAGATCGAGCGCAGTCCAGCGTAGAGCCAAAGCAAAGCGATCGGTATTGATTAAATTCCGAGCCCGGTCGTAGGTTTCTGAAATGATGGGCCCATGGCGACTCTGTTTGACGATAAAGCGATGCGCTGGTTTATTTCTGATCTCAATCACTTCCTCGCGGACCAAAAATGCAGCCATGCCATCGGGAGTACGGTATTGGCCGGGATTAGTGGGATCGAGTTCCTCGATGAAGAGGTCTTGGACATCGGGGCCAGTATTGGTAAAGCTCCAGGCAATACTATCCGTTCTGCCAAGTACTATTGCTGGAATACCAGGCAGGGTAGCGCCAATCACATTAAGGCCTGGGGCCTCTAGGCGAGCGAAGTACCACAGTGCCGGAGCCGATAAACCCAAGTGCGGATCATTGGCGAGGAGTGGTTTACCGCTAGTCGTCCGTTTTCCGCTGAGCGCCCAATTATTCGAACCAATACCTTCAATGCCCCCCGGCAATAGCGCATGCAATAACTGATCTTGTCGCGTATCCGGTTGCCGCACATCTTGAATACCCAGGGGCTTGATGGACTGACTGGCATCGGTGCCGGCAAAAATGCCCATGTTTTTATACAGCGTCGCAAAATCCATCTTTGTTACGGGATTGCCTGGCGTATATGGCGGCAGGACCTCCCAAATTTGCTCCGTACTCAGATCGCGCGATAACTCCAAACGCTGCAACTCTTTTTGCCAGTTGCCACCCAAATCCATTGCCATCATCAGCATCCAAGCGATGCTATCGGTTGGCGACCAATGGCCTGGTTTGGAACGAGTTAAAAAGTACTCTATTGGTAAAGCCCAGCCCAATTTAGCATTGCCTGCATTTACGCCATCCGCATAGGCTTGCAATAGGCGTTTAGCCTCCACTGGGTAGCTCTCATACTGTCGTTCGGCACTGTATTTAATTCCGACAGTACGAATGAAGCGATCAATTTTCAGGGTATCTTCACCGAGGATTTCGGAGAGGCGGCCGGCGGCTAATCTACGGTTAATTTCCATTTGCCACGAACGCTCGGTTGCATGCAAATACCCAAGCGCAAATAAGGCGTCACCCGCAGTAGACGCCTTGATGTGGGGAATGTCGCTGGCATCAAAGCCAATAGTCACAGCATCATTCAGACCCAGCATCTGCTGGCTGCCAGAGGGGCTATTCTGGGTGGAGGCGAGATAGATTAAGGCAAGGCAAGCAAACAAGGCAATCATGCCGGTAATGGCGAATACCATCCATTTGAAGATACGAAATAGCAAAGAGTTGCGCCGGGTTGTTATCACCATGGATCCATTTTAATTTGGAAATAAAAAACCCCGCTTGCGCGGGGTTCTTACAGAAACAGGAGTTACTATTTGTAAAGCACTTCGGGTAGCCACAAACCAATGGCAGGGAAGGTGTAGAGCAACACAATCGCCAGAATCTGAATGCCCATGAACGGCAGCATGCCAGCAAAAATCTGATTTAAGGTCACGTGTGGTGGCGAGACCCCTTTGAGGTAGAAGGCCGACATCGCTACCGGTGGCGACAAGAATGCGGTTTGTAAATTCAGTGCAACTAGTAAGCCGAAGAACAATGGATTAATACCAAAATCATCGAGCAGGGGTACGAAGATCGGCATGAAAATCACGATGATCTCAGTCCACTCGAGCGGCCAGCCGAGGAAGAAAATAATGACCTGAGCCAGGATCAAAAACTCCATTGGGCTTAAGCCGAGCGATAAGACCCACTTCTCAACCAAAGTCTGGCCGCCGAGCAGGGCAAATGCCGCCGAGAAGATCGAGGAGCCGACGAAGAGCCAGCAAACCATCGCTCCTGTCTTAGCCGTTAAGAACACCGACTCCCGAATCACGCGCATATTGAGCTGCTTGTAGGCTGCCGCCAAGATGACGCCGCCAATCGCCCCAATCGCTGCCGCCTCGGTTGGTGTGGCAAGGCCAAACACAATCGAACCCAGTACAAATAAAATCAATACCGCCAATGGGAAGAAGGAGCCCAAGAGCATCTTGAATATCTCTAGACGTACCCAGGTGAGCAGAGTGTAATAAATCGCCAGCATGGCCGCAAAGATCGCGGTCATCACCCAGAACCAGGTTGGCGCGTCGCGCGGCTCGAGCGCTTTTGCGGCAGCAGCTTCAGCTGCTTTTATTTCATCCGCAC
>JBIIGG010000088.1:0-5560 GCA_044236575.1 Polynucleobacter sp.
CCGCCTCTTTCGCTAGATTCATAAACAAAATAGACACCTGTGCGCCCACTACCGCATCCCCTTGCATTCGATTCCGAATCTCAATTTTTGCACCATGATCATCCACAATTTTCTTCACCACCGCCAGGCCCAAACCCGTACCCTTCGTTTTGGTTGTGACGTACGGCTCAAACGCCCTTGCTAGTATCTTAGCTGGAAATCCCGTTCCCGAGTCAGTAATACTAAATCGCACCGCGTTTTGCATTGCGCCATTGGCCTGTTTGTAGGGCACTGCCTCGGTTGAAATAGTGATGGACGCGCGGGCGTGTTGGCCCTCTAAGGTGGAGTCTTGAGCATTCTGCAAGAGATTATGAATCACTTGGCGCAGTTGTGTGGGATCGCCCAATATGTCTGGGCAAGCTAAGTCAAGCGATACTTCCATGGGGCTACCCTCATACAACACCAGAATTTCTTGTATTAGCTGATTGATCGAAACCGGCCGTAGCTGTGGTGCCGGCGTCTTTGCGAAGTCCCGAAAATCATTCACCATCTGCTTCATTGCCTCTACTTGGCCAATGATGGTGGCGGTACTTCGGTTCATCATTTCTTCCTGCTCAGGGCTCACCTTCCCTGCCAACTTTTGTTGAAGCCGTTCAGCGGACAGCTGTATTGGGGTCAGTGGATTTTTAATTTCATGGGCTAGGCGGCGCGCGACCTCGCTCCACGCAATGGAACGCTGCGCCGTAACCACGTCGGTGATGTCGTCGAACACAATCATATTGAGCCCTGGGGCTAGCTCTGTACCGCGTACAAAAATAGTAACGCCAAGCTCTTGGTCAAACTCACTGCTTGCATGCAGCTGAATTTGTTTTTGCCATACCCGAGCACTCAACTGCGGTGCCTCCTCTATGGCGGGTAAATCCCGGGCCGCTTCTGGTCCCACCGTCATTTGCATAGCAGCAAAGCCCTCTTTTACCGCCGCTTCAAATTCAGCTAAAGCCGGAATTTGGCTCAGCACTTTACCAGCAAGCTGAGTTAGGTCATGCCTAAAAATAGTGTCGGCGCCAGCATTGCTCGAAACCAGCTTAAAACCATCATCAAAAATGCAAACCCCGGCGGTTAAATTGCTTAATACCGTCTCCAGAAACGACTTGGATTCTTGCAGTGAGGTTCGAGTATCGGCCAACTGCCGCGTCATGACATTAAATTGACGCGTCAACATTCCTAGCTCATCCCCTGTATCCAGTTCGGGCTTAGGGGAAAGATCGCCCTGCGCAACCGCCTGCGTTCCGCGCAGCAGCATCAGCAGTGGGCGTGCCAACTGCCTACCCAACAACAGGGCCAGCGTAACCGCTACAAATAAGGCAAAAAACAGGGTCAGCGTGAGGGTGCCGATGTACATTTGGCGCAGGCCCGTACGGCCCAAGGATTTTTCTTGGTAATCGCTATAGGCGGCTTGCACAGCGAGTGTGTTTTTTGTAATTTCGTCTGGAACCCGTTTAATCAGCTGCAAGTACCAGAGCTCACGTTGATACTGGAGACTAAGCCCAAAGCCTTGGCCGCTAGACTTTTCTTTTACGAGCGGAATGACCGCCTTCAATCGATAGTCTTGAGTGCCCTGCAACTCTTCTATAAAGCCAACGCCATTGACTTTGTTCGCTTGGCTCATGATCTCTGCGCTGGGCGCCACTGCCATAGTCGATGCCACACTGGATGATGCTGTAGCAACCAGGGCTTGCCGCGCATTGAAAACCGTAATTTCTTGAATACCAAACTGATCGCGCATGCGGGAAAGTAATAAGGTTAACTCTGCTGGGCTGGCTTGATTTGGAATGCGCTGTACTTGATCAGCAATAATGCGGCCCTCATCTTGTAGCTCTTGCAAGGAAGCGCTTAAGGTCGCGCGCCCAAGCTCGAGTCCTGCTTCTAAGGCTGACTCCACTTTCACATCAAACCAAGTATCAATGCTGCGCGATACGAACTGCAAGGAGACGCCATAGAGAATCAGACCGGGGACAACGCCGACGAGACCAAAAATCATCGCAAGCTTAGCAATTAGGCGGGTACCGAAACGGCCTTTTCTCCAGCGAATGGTAATCACGACGACCAAAGTCACGATAACCAGCAGCAAACAAATACCAACCACCAGATTGGCGGCATAAAGCCAAATAAAGTAATTATCGAAAAAGGTGGTATTTGAAGTGGCAGTGGATAGCAGTACTAACAAGGCAAGTGCAAAAATGCCCGTGACAGCAGTTGCTATTGGCAGTGCGCGGCGCTTCCAGGCGGACCTATCGAAACGAAACAAGCTCATTTGAAGATACTCACTCTTGGCGCTTTAATACCGATTGCGCATCTGGCGTAAACGTAAAGCGGGTCCAATCGCTAGAGATGTTCCATGTTTTATTGTTAAGTGCGTTGACCTGAAATGGCTTGGGCAGCTTACTCAAATCTAGGCTCATACGCAGGGCCGCGGAATATGGCTTGCTGGGGTCCACGCCCGGCCCATCAATTACGCGCCAGCCGCCAATGCTCCCAACGACCTGCAATGCCTCTGCAATGGTTTGCGCGGTGAAAGTAAGGCCGCCAGAGGCAATGCGGAACTGCTTCGTTAAGGGTTGATAGGAAAGCCTCGTTTGCCGCAACGCCAAAACGGGCCGCTCATCAAACCAATACCACCGTGATCGGGTTAACTCAAACTCAGTCTGAAAATGCAACACCACTCCTTTTTGAATGGCATCCTCCAGCCCAGGGGACAGCTCAATCTGAAAAGCTGCATTTAAAAACCATTCGGCCTCTATGCGCTCGAGCTCAAAAAACTTGACCTTAATGCCCTCTGCATTTACGGCGGGCGCAAGCGCAAGGCCCATCAGCACAATGACCGATAGAAAGAGTTGCTTAAGGCGCTGGGTCATGGCCCATTCTTTTTAAAGAGAGCATAGTAAAAACCGTCGTGCAGTTGGCCAGGCAGTATTTGTCCAGGCGCATCTAATCGTAACGCATTCTGGTGCCCTGCCATAAACCATTCTGCCTGGTCAGTGCCTTCTTCTGGAAAAATAGAGCAAGTGATGTAAAGCAGTAATCCGCCTGCCTTCAATACACGCCAAGCGGCTTCCAATAGAGCACGCTGGCGTCCTTGCAACTCGGCAATGTCATCTGCGCGGCGCAAAAAAGGAATGTCGGGATGCCGACTCACGATCCCGGAGGCCGAGCACGGCGCATCAATCAGTATTTTGTCAAAGGGTTTTTTATCCCACCAGGCGAGCAACGCAGCATCGGCGGCAATGCATTCGATGCTTTGTCCGGGCGCAGCAATAAGCTTCAGACGACTGAAGGTCTCGCTCACGCGCTTTAATCGCTCTCGATCTACATCAATTGCCACTAGATCGATATCCGCACACTCCAGCAAATGGGCAGCTTTGCCGCCCGGCGCCGCACACATATCGAGAACACGCTCACCTGTCGTCGGATGCAAGAGCGTGGCCGCAAGCTGAGCCCCCGCATCCTGAACCGAAACTAATCCATCAAAAAATCCCGGGATGCTCGCAACCGGAATAGGCTCTTTGATTACTAAGGCGGCATCTAGTAGGGTATTGGCAACCCGCTCTATTGGTTCTGCCTCGATCTGTGCGGCCTGCAATACGGCGGCGTAATCGACCAGGGAAATTGCGCGCCGATTGACGCGCAGAGTTAATGGTGGGCGCTGCGATTGTTGCAAGCAAATGGATTGCCAGCTCTTTGGGTAATTTTTTCTCAGATTAGCAATCCACCAGGGCGGAAAATACGACTCACCGCTGCTGTTATGGTCTGGTCGTTTTACGCCCTCGGCATCCAAGGCGGCGCTGACTTTTCGTAGCACGGCATTCATCAAGCCTTTGGCATACATCGTTTCATCGTATTGGCCACATGCGCTTACAGACTCGTTAACGATGGTGTGGGTTGCATAGCCTTTTTTAGCCACATCAGTACGATCCAGCAAGAGGGTAATTGCTACTGCCAAGACGTGCTCTACTGGTTTGCTTGGTGGCTTTGGCACGAACTCCTTTATCAGCGCATGGGAGCGTGTCCAGCGACGAAAGGTGTCAAACGTAATGCTTTGAACGATGGGCCGCTCCTGCGGCTCGAGCTCCTCTAACACCTGGGTCAAGGATCTGCCCGACATAACTTCGCCAATGGCTTGTGCCGCAATCGTAATCGCTTGCGATAAGGGCAGATTTTGAGGCGGCGCTGTTGATGCCATCACCACTTCCTCATTTTTTTATCCACGGCTTAGGCAGTCGCTTTAGTAAATTGCAATGCGCCAGCCGGCTTTTCGGATTGAATCCATTGCGCTGCAGATGTACGTTTACCGCCTGGCTTTTGTATCTCCAATACCTCCAGTGCGCCGTCCTTACACCAAACCACAAAGCCATCTTTGCTTTTGCCTAC
Source organism: Polynucleobacter sp. (assembly GCA_044236575.1). Classification (GTDB taxonomy): domain Bacteria; phylum Pseudomonadota; class Gammaproteobacteria; order Burkholderiales; family Burkholderiaceae; genus Polynucleobacter. The sequence goes on from JBIIGG010000088.1 coordinate 4,408, forward strand.
AATCGATCCGGGGCGATGGCTTCCCTGGTATTGGTCCGCTAGTTCTTTCACCATAGGACGGGCGCGCCAAAACTTGAGGCTTTGACCGTTCAGGCTAGAGCTGGCCCCAGGAAAAGGGTTAAATGCCCGAATCAAGCGATCAATTGTTATTGCATTTTGGGACCAATCAATTTCAGCCTCGGTTTTTTGTATTTTCTCGGCGTAACACATCCCCGCTTCACTCTGGGGGGTACGTGGCGTTTCTTCTTGTGCATCCAGCATCGCCAGACAGCGCACCATCAGCCTAGCTCCTAACGCAGCAAGGCAGTCGTGCAAACTGCTACTGGTTTCATCGGATGCGATATCAATTGCTTCGCTCAGCACCATATCGCCTGTATCCAACCCCGCATCCATTTGCATGATGGTGATACCCGTTCGTGCATCCCCTGCAGCAATGGCTCGCTGAATCGGTGCCGCGCCACGCCAACGTGGCAAGAGTGAGCCATGGATGTTAAATGCGCCATGCCTTCCAGGCTGCTCGGCCAGGTCCAGTATTGCCTGCGGAATGATCAGCCCATAGGCAACCACCACCATAGCATCAAACTGAGTTGCGCTGATGACGTGCAAAGCCGCGATTGCGTCGGCTTTTTTTTCTGCGTCGGTGCTATTGGCGTTAAGGGATGCTGGCTGCAGCAGGGGGATGCCCTTACTCAGGGCAAATGCCTTAACGGGGCTGGCTTGCAAATGCATGCCGCGGCCAGCACGTCGATCAGGCTGAGTCAGCACCAATGCAATGGTGTGCCCGGCAGCCTCAATCGCTTCTAAGGCATGCGCGGCAAAATCCGGAGTGCCAGCAAAAATCACCCTCATAATGGGCGCTCTCTCAGCGTTGGCCTACCAACTCTTTGGCACGCTTTTTCATTTTGAGGGAGATGCGATTGCGCTTTAGAAAAGAGAGGTATTCAACGAAGACTTTTCCGAGCAAGTGATCCATTTCGTGTTGCAAGCAAACGGACAGCAGGCCGTCCGTCTTGATCTCAAATGGTCTGCCGTTAAGGTCCAGCGCCTTCACCAGAATTTGATCGGGTCGCTCTACTTCATCGTAGTACTCAGGCACCGACAAGCAGCCTTCGCGCCATGCTTTTTTCTCCGCACTTGCCCAGACGAGCTCTGG
>JBIIGG010000089.1:0-5519 GCA_044236575.1 Polynucleobacter sp.
GAGGTAACGAATTGCTGAATCATCAAATCAAAACGCTGGCCACCCTCAAATTGCTCAATCGTCATTCCAGCATTGGCTAAAAGCTGGCGGTAGCGGGCATTATCAAAACTACCATCGGGCTTGTAGAGGGTCTTGATTTCAGGAATGGTCGCTAGGTTTTTTGTCAGCGCTTGATCGCTAATGCGTAACTGCAGCTTGTTGACTGCAAAAGCCAGGAGGCGTTGCTGTAACAGCTCATCCAATACGGCTTGGCGAAACGGTAAGCTTTGTGCAATTTGGGAATTAGCCCCAACGCGCTCAGATTGGCGTTTGGCTGAGTTATCAACCTCTTGGGCAGTAATGGCCTTGCCATTGACCTTAATTAAGTCGGTTTCTTGCTCAAAGAAATCGGTGTAACCCGAAACACCAAACAAAACAAAGGAAGGAAAAATAAATAGCAGCAGAATGAACTGCCCTAAGCGTTGGTGTTTACGAACGGAATCAAACATGAAATGGCTTTACCGATTAATGATCGTAGGGTTTATAAAAATGTCGGGGAGTGGTGAACAATCGAAATACGCGGAAATCCAATCGAGATCACAAATAGGGCATGGTGGGCGCTGACGGGCTCGAACCGCCGACATTCTGCGTGTAAGGCAGACGCTCTACCAACTGAGCTAAGCGCCCCATAAAACAACCGAAATTGTACCCTTAGTCCAGCATGGGCGCTCATTTTTTAGAATAAGCATACCTATAAGGTCCAAAGGGTACACCCCATCGATCCAATTAATGCTTTAAGACTTCCCCGCCCGAAATAGCAGGGCTAGCCTTGCTAGCTTCCGCTGCCTTTTTGGCTAACTCATCCGGACTTGGATCGGGCAGCGCTTCAGGATTGCGCTCTAAAGCAAGCTCCAAGACTTTATCGATCCAGCGCACGGGAACAATCTCGATTGCATTCTTCACGTTATCTGGAATATCAATTAAGTCTTTGACATTCTCTTCCGGAATTAAAGCTAGCTTAATTCCGCCGCGGTGAGCGGCCAATAGCTTCTCTTTCAGACCGCCAATCGGCAAGACCTCGCCGCGCAGGGTGATTTCGCCGGTCATGGCGACATCGGAGCGCACTGGAATGCCAGTGAAAACGGATACTAAGGCGGTGGTAATCGCAATACCAGCCGAAGGCCCATCTTTGGGTGTTGCTCCCTCTGGAAAGTGAATATGAATGTCTTTTTTCTCAAAGGCCTCATCGGTAATACCCAGTGCACGAGCACGTGAACGTACTACGGTTCTAGCAGCCTCCACGGACTCCTTCATCACATCGCCCAGCGAGCCGGTGCGTGTGATGACGCCTTTGCCCGGCATGAGCGCAGCTTCAATCGTTAGCAGATCGCCGCCAACCTCAGTCCACGCTAGACCCGTCACTTGTCCGAGCTGATTCTCTTTAGCGGCTAAGCCGTAATCAAAGATCTTGACGGAGAGGAACTTTTCTAAATTATCCGCATCAACGGTAATGGGCGCAGCTTCTTTTTTGAGCAGTAACAGCTTCACCACCTTGCGGCAGACTTTGCTGATCTCGCGCTCCAGCGAACGCACACCGGCTTCGCGGGTGTAGTAGCGAATCATGCTGCGAATCGCACTTTCTTCAATCTGCAACTCGCCCTTTTTCAAACCATTGTTTTTGATTTGCTTCGGTATCAAGTAGTTTGTAGCAATGCTAGTTTTTTCATCTTCGGTATAACCTGCCAGACGAATCACCTCAAGGCGATCGAGGAGCGGCCCCGGAATGTTTAAGGAATTGGCAGTGGCGACAAACATCACATCGGAAAGATCGAAATCAACCTCGACGTAGTGATCTTGGAAGGTGTGGTTTTGTTCTGGATCCAGCACCTCGAGTAGCGCGCTGGCTGGGTCACCCCGAAAATCCATGCCCATCTTATCGACTTCATCCAATAAGAACAGCGGATTGCGCACACCTACTTTAGTCAAGCTCGAAAGAATCTTGCCCGGCATCGAACCAATGTAGGTACGACGATGGCCACGAATCTCGGACTCATCGCGAACGCCGCCCAAAGCCATGCGGACAAACTTGCGGTTAGTGGCGCGTGCAATCGACTGACCCAAGGATGTTTTACCAACACCAGGAGGGCCAACCAGGCACAAGATGGGGGCTTTCACCCGGTCTACGCGCTGCTGAACTGCTAGGTATTCCAAGATACGCTCTTTGACTTTATCAAGGCCATAGTGATCTTGATCGAGCACCTTCTCGGCATTATCTAAATCATTATTGACTTTGCTCTTCTTTTTCCAAGGCAAGCCAACCAGCGTATCAATGTAGTTCCGAATCACCGTTGCTTCAGCCGACATGGGCGACATCAGCTTGAGCTTTTTCAGTTCCGACTCGGCTTTTTTCAGCGCCTCTTTCGGCATCTTGGCGGCTTTGATGCGCTTCTCTAATTCCTCTAAATCAGCGCCCTCTTCGCCCTCGCCCAACTCCTTCTGAATGGCTTTGACTTGTTCGTTGAGGTAGTACTCGCGCTGGCTCTTTTCCATTTGGCGCTTCACGCGACCACGAATGCGCTTCTCGACTTGCAGAATATCGATTTCGCTCTCCAAGTCAGCCAGGAGGCTCTCGAGGCGCTTAACTACATCGGTCATTTCCAATAGACGCTGTTTTTGCTCCAGCTTCACTGGCAAATGCGCGCAGATGGTATCAGCTAGGCGGCTTGGGTCATCAATGCCGCCCAAGGAAGCCAGAATCTCCTGCGGAATTTTTTTGTTTAACTTCACGTATTGATCAAACTGAGCCATGATCGCGCGGCGTAGCGCTTCAGTTTCATGCGCATCGAGCGCATCGATTGCTTTGGGCGTTGCTTCGCAACTAAAGTAACCCAGTGCATCTTCAATTTGGCTCACTTCGGCGCGCTGAGAACCCTCAACCAATACTTTGACGGTGCCGTCAGGCAATTTGAGCATTTGCAAAATACTGGCAATACAGCCCACATCGTACAAATCCTCAACCGAGGGCTCATCTTTTGCGGCTGTCTTTTGGGCAACCAATAAGACACTTTTGCCTGTTTCCATGGCGGCTTCGAGTGCTTTGATTGATTTGGGACGCCCCACGAATAAGGGGATCACCATATGGGGAAAGACAACTACGTCCCGCAGGGGGAGCAAGGGCAGTTGAATCGGTTCAGAGGGTAGTAATAAATGGCCAGGCATGGGGCGGATCCTCCAAAGTAGTCAAACGCTCAAAAATTCTCAAAAGTACCAAAAGCTACTTAAAAGAGGGTAATTCAGTGATCAGAATACTACTTATATGGGTTTGGGCTCTTGAATTACAAGAGTAAAAGGACAGAAAAGTGACAAAAATAGAGTAAAAATGGCCAAAACTAGGCGAAATTACGCTTTTTTCGACAATTCCTGCTTTTCAAGAGGGGATTCGCTCTGTTTATAGACCAACAGTGGCTTTCCTTGACCCTGAATGCTGCTTTCATCAATCACGACTTTTTGAACGTTCCGCAGGGATGGTAAGTCGTACATCACGTCCATTAATGCACCTTCCAGGATCGAACGCAGCCCGCGCGCACCTGTTTTGCGGGCAATGGCTTTCTTGGCAATTGCAGACAAAGCCTCGGGACGCACTTCAAGCTCAGCGCCCTCCATGGTCAGCAAGGCTTGGTATTGCTTCACCAAAGCATTTTTAGGTTCAGTCAAGATTTGGACCAAGGCAGTCTCATCGAGCTGGGCCAAGGTAGTGAGGACCGGCAAACGGCCAATTAACTCTGGAATTAAACCGAACTTAATCAGATCCTCTGGCTCCACTTCTTTGAGCAGCTCACTGGAGCCACGGTCATCTTTACCTGGCACTTCGGCGCTGAAACCAATGCCTGTTTTAGCGGTGCGCTGCTGAATGACTTTCTCTAGGCCATCAAATGCACCACCGCAGATAAATAGAATATTCGTTGTATCCACTTGCAAGAAGTCTTGATTGGGGTGCTTGCGGCCGCCTTGCGGAGGCACGGATGCCATGGTTCCCTCAACCAACTTCAATAACGCCTGCTGCACGCCCTCACCTGAGACGTCACGGGTAATTGAAGGGTTATCTGACTTGCGTGAAATCTTGTCGATCTCATCGATGTAGACAATGCCGCGCTGGGCTTTTTCGACGTTGTAATCGCAGGCCTGCAACAGTTTTTGAATAATGTTCTCGACGTCTTCACCAACATATCCTGCTTCGGTTAAGGTGGTTGCATCGGCCATCACAAAGGGAACATCAAGCAGGCGCGCCAGCGTTTGCGCCAATAAGGTTTTACCGGAACCCGTTGGGCCAATCAGCAAAATATTACTTTTGGCCAACTCGACACCATCGACTATCGCCTTTGCGGGCAACTTTGATTTTTTGGTTTCGGCTGCCGATTTATTGTCTTTGCTATCGGCCACTCCTTCTGGCTTCTCTTTTTTAGGTGCTGGCAAATATTGCAGACGTTTGTAATGGTTATAGACTGCAACTGCTAAGGTTTTCTTGGCCTGATCTTGACCGATCACATACTGATCCAAGTCAGCGCGAATCTCGTGTGGTGTAGGTAGGCCACCATCGCCTTTATCAGCGGGTAGATTAGCTAACTCTTCTTGAATGATGTCCGTGCACAGGTCAATGCACTCATCGCAAATGAATACCGAAGGACCCGCAATGAGTTTTTTAACTTCGTGCTGGCTCTTGCCGCAAAACGAGCAATACAGGAGCTTGTCAGCCGAGGTCGGGGTTTTGGAATCGCTCAATTAGGGGCGCTTATCAATGACTTTATCAATGAGACCGTAATCACGGGCTTGATCTGCAGACATGAAGTTGTCGCGATCGGTATCTTTGGCAATGGTTTCAATCGATTGACCAGTGCGATCAGCCAAAATTTGATTGAGGCGTTCACGCAAGTACAAAATCTCACGCGCCTGAATTTCAATATCCGATGCCTGACCACGGGCGCCACCGAGTGGCTGGTGAATCATCACGCGTGAATTAGGTAAGGCATAGCGCTTGCCCTTGGCGCCGGCACACAATAAGAAAGCACCCATGCTGGCAGCCATGCCCATACACAAGGTACTTACATCCGGCTTGATAAATTGCATCGTATCGAAAATAGCCAGACCAGCAGAAACAGAACCGCCAGGCGAATTAATGTAGAGCGAGATTTCTTTATCGGGATTTTCGCTCTCGAGGAACAGGAGTTGCGCAATCACCAAGTTAGCCGTTTGATCGTTCACTTCGCCAACTAAGAAAACTACGCGCTCCTTAAGGAGGCGGGAATAAATGTCATAAGCACGTTCGCCACGGCCCGAGGTTTCAATCACCATAGGAACCATGCCAAGACCGCGGGTTTCTAGGTCACCGGCGGACGCATTGCTGGCATTGAAAAAATGGGAATCAGTACGGTTCATGCGAATGGGCTTTCGTGGGCAATCGATTAATTAAGCTTACTCAGTTCTTCAAAGCTTACTGCTTTATCGGTAATTGTGCCAAGGCCGCTCACATACTGAATCACATT
>JBIIGG010000090.1:0-5510 GCA_044236575.1 Polynucleobacter sp.
TTTTCTTTAGTCAGCTCACCAAAACCCAAGATTTTACCTGAAAGCAGTTAAAAAGCCCAGTTGCCTGATAAATAGGTGAAAATTGACCCATGAACCTGCTCTCCGCTGCCGCCAAGGTCAGCTCCTTTACCATGCTTTCGCGCATTACAGGGCTGTTACGCGAAACCCTGATTGCCCGTAGTTTTGGTGCCTCCGAGTGGACGGACGCCTTTAATGTGGCCTTTCGGCTCCCCAATTTGCTCCGTAGGCTGTTTGCCGAAGGGGCATTTTCCCAGGCATTTGTGCCCATTTTGGGGGAAGTTTCCAGCAAGGATGACCCTACCCAGTCTAAAACCCTGATTAATGCGGTGGCCACCCTCCTCTTTTGGGCCCTCTTACTTACCGTTGGCCTAGGCATTGTTGGTGCCCCACTCTTAATTTTGGCAATTGCCACTGGCTTTAGCGGCAGCCCCGCTTACGAAGCTAGCGTGGTTATGACCCAGATTATGTTTCCCTACATTGGGCTAATTTCGATGGTGTCGCTCTCGGCCGGCATTCTCAACACCTTTCAGCGCTTTGCGATTCCAGCCTTCACCCCCGTTTTACTGAACCTAGCCTTAATTGGCAGTGCGCTCTGGCTTGCGCCCCAACTTGATCAACCGATTTATGCCCTGGCATTCGGCGTGCTCGTCGGCGGCGTTTTGCAATTGGCCATTCAAATTCCTGCACTCCGAAAACTTGGCTTGCTGCCACGCATCGGCATCCTGCCTCAAGCCATTCGGAGTGCTTGGATCAACCCCGAAGCCCGCCGCGTATTAAAACTAATGGGGCCCGCTGTATTTGCCGTCTCCGTTGCGCAAATCTCCTTAGTTATCAACACAAATATTGCCTCTCGCTTACAAACCGGCAGTGTCTCTTGGCTGTCGTATGCCGACCGCCTCATGGAATTTCCGACTGCGTTACTGGGTGTGGCCCTCGGTACTGTCCTGCTACCTAGTCTCAGTCGCGCCAATGCCCAGCAAGACACAAAACAAGCGAGTGAGCTTTTGGTTTGGGGTTTGCAGCTTACCTTCTTGCTGGCAGCACCCTGCGCAATCGCGCTACTTCTTTTTGGTGAGCCGATTGCAGCAGTGCTGTATCACTACGGCCGATTTACTGCTTTTGACGTGGTGATGACTCAGCAAGCATTGGCTGCCTATGGTGTTGGGCTGATTGGACTGATTCTGATCAAAATTTTGGCGCCTGGGTTTTATGCCCGTCAAGATATTCGCACGCCCGTACGAATTGCTTTGCTGGTGCTGATCTCAACCCAGCTAGCTAATATTGTCTTGGTACCTTTACTGGGTCATACCGGCCTAGCGCTTTCCGTTGGTCTTGGTGCTTGTTTAAATGCAGCCCTACTGTGGATTGGTTTGTACCGACGCGGCGCCATTGCGGCCGGTTTTGGTTGGACTAAATACCTTTTTCAACTTGGTATTGCACTGATTCCTTTATCGCTATTACTCTACTATGGCGCCAACCTACACCAGTGGATTGCTATGCAGAGTGAGCCATGGACGCGCGTTGGCTTACTAGCCGCTTGGGTTCTGGGCGCTGCTGTGGTGTACTTCATAGCCCTTTGGATTGTGGGTATTCGTTGGCAGCATTTTCGGCGTCATGCAAAATAGACCGTATGCCCACACGCCAACTTGATTACTTCACTTCCCTCGTTGCCGAGGATGATCATTTTCCGTTAACCGAAGCCGCGATTGCGGTTGCGCAGCATGCCTTTCCAGATTTGGATGTACAGCACACGCTCGATGAAATTGATGCCCTCGGTAGCAAGCTAAAAAAACGCATCACTGCCGATACTTCGCAAGTACAACGCTTACAGCTGCTCAAGCATTTTTTTTACACCGAGCTGGGATTTGGTCCGAACGCAAATGACTTTTATGCACCAGAGAATTCCTATCTGCACCATGTGATCGAAAGTCGTCGTAGCATTCCGATCTCCCTCGCTATTTTGATGATCGAGCTCGGCCAGCAAATTGGCTTGAAGATTCGTGGGGTGTCGTTTCCGAATCACTTCATGATGCGCGTCTCCTTACCTCAAGGTGAAATCATTATGGATCCGCTCAATGGCGCTACCTACTCTAAAGATGAGTTGCAAGCCATGCTAGACCCCTACCTGGATGCGAAAGGCTATCGGGGTGAGACTGCACTTCCTTTAAGTATTTTCTTGCGCGCGTCCAGTAGCCGAGAAATTCTCTCGCGCTTTTTGCGTAATCTCAAATTAATTTATACCGAACACGAACGCTGGGAACGCTTGCTTGGCATTCAGGAGCGCTTGGTGATCTTGTTGCCCGACGCCATCGAGGAAGTGCGCGATCGCGGTCTTATTTTTGCCCAACTGGAATACCTACGTCCGGCCCTGCAAGACATGCAACACTACATTAGTGAAGCGCCCGAGGCGAGCGATGCAGAAGAGATTCGTAATCATATTGCTACCCTCGAAAGCCAAGCTCGCTAAGCTTCAAACGATTGCATTCCACTCGCGATGCCGACTGAATTTCGTCCACAGCCCCTCCTGTCAATAGCGGGCCCTACTGGCTCCGGGAAGACTCACCTAGCCATGTTGCTCGCAGAGGCAGCACAGGCACGCAACATCACGGTTGAACTCATCAGCATGGACTCTGCGCTGGTCTATCGGGGTATGGACATTGGTAGCGCTAAACCCACCCTAGCTGAGCGCGCAGCAGTAAAGCACCACCTCATCGACATTCTGGATCCAACCGAGGCCTACTCTGCGGCACGCTTTGCAAACGACACTACGCGGCTCGTCACTGAAATTCGGCAAAGGGGTAATGTGCCAGTGATCGTCGGCGGCACAATGCTGTATTGGCGTGCGTTTGCGTATGGCTTATCTAGCCTTCCACCTGCAGACCCGGTCATTCGGGCGCGCCTCGATAACCAAGGCAAGTCGCTCGGCTGGCCGGCAATGCACGCCGAGCTGATGAAAGTTGATCCCATTACAGCGGCACGCCTAGAACCCAATGATTCGCAGCGCATTCAGCGCGCCTTAGAAGTCGTGCAGTCCACCGGCAAACCGATGTCAGCCTGGCTTGCAGAATCGCCTAGCGAAGACGGCCGTGCGGGCTCATTGATTCCGAGTTGGCTGCGCCTGGTTTCATTAGAACCAGCAGAGCGCGCGCAGCTGCATCAGAATTTAGAGAGTCGCTTTGATGCCATGCTCAAAGCTGGATTGATTGATGAAGTTCGTGCGCTCCGCACGCAGCCGGGCATCCATGCCGACCTACCCTCGATGCGCGCAGTCGGTTACCGTCAAGTATGGGAGTTTTTAGATGGGCAGATCAATGCAGAACAAATGCGTTACAAGGCATTAGCAGCAACGCGGCAACTGGGTAAACGCCAACTCACCTGGCTCAGGGCAATTGAGGGCCGAACTGTATTTAATCCGTTTGATGCAAGTGGCCTACCGGCAGCGCTGCAATACTGCTTAGAGGAGCTGAGCTCGATTAAATAACAATCGTTTGCGCTGCATTGGGCGCCCGCTCAACTACCTCGCCCACAACCCATGCTCTTAGACCTTGTGCTCGGAGTGAAGCGAGGGCTTTATCCGCTTCGCTTTTGGCAAGAACAACGACCATACCAATGCCGCAATTAAATACGCGAACCATCTCCGCATCAACCACGCCACCTTTCATTTGCAGCCAACGGAATAAGTCGGGCAGAACCCAACTGTCGCGATGCAAAACAGCCTGAGTATGTTCTGGCAAAACTCGGGGTACGTTGTCCACTAGTCCACCGCCTGTAATGTGGGCCATGCCCTTGACGTCGACTTCGCTAATTAACTTCAACAATGGCTTGACATAGATTTCAGTCGGCGCCATCACCACATCAATCAACGGACGTCCACCAATATCATCGCTTGGCTTTGCGCCAGCACGCTCGATGATCTTTCGTACCAAAGAATAGCCATTGGAGTGGGCGCCACTCGAACCCAAGGCCAAAATGACATCGCCCGGCACAATGTGGCTGCCATTAATGATCTTGGATTTTTCCACTGCGCCGACAGCAAAGCCCGCTAAGTCGTATTCGCCATCGGGGTACATGCCAGGCATTTCAGCGGTCTCGCCGCCAATCAGGGCGCAGCCAGCCAATTCACAACCGGTGGCAATACCACCAACCACCGTTGCTGCGGTATCCACTGTCAGCTTGCCGCAGGCAAAGTAATCCAGAAAAAAGAGGGGTTCTGCACCCTGCACCAAAATATCATTCACGCTCATCGCGACCAAGTCTTGACCAATGGTGTCATGGCGATTCCATTCGAATGCCAATTTGAGTTTGGTACCCACGCCGTCCGTACCGGATACCAATACAGGCTCTTTGTAGCGCTTGGGCACCTCAAACAAGGCGCCAAAGCCGCCAATACCAGCCAGAACGCCCTCGCGCATGGTTTTCTTGGCCAGCGGCTTGATGCGGTCGACCAGGGCATCGCCAGCGTCAATATCAACGCCAGCATCGCGGTACGAGAGGCTTTGGGCTTGGGAATTAGGGGATGAGCTCATGGGGACCGTTTGGAAATAAGGTGAAAGCGTACGTTGATCGGTAGAATCATTGAATTCTAGAGGATCAATGCCCCATGGCAGAAATTTTTACCCCTTTTTTGGCTGCTTTTATTCTTGCCTATGCCCTGCGACCGGTAGCAAGCCGGCTGGAGGGGCTGCACATCCCCTGTGCCTTGGCAGCCACCTTGACGATTATTTTTGGCCTGAGCCTGGTTACTGGGCTCTTCATGCTGCTGGTGAATCTCCTTGGCCATGAAATTCCCCTGATTAAAACCAAGTTGCCCATTTGGGTGCAAAACACCCAAGCTTGGTTAGAGCCAATCCTGACCGAATACCACATTGATTTTGATTGGGCCGCACTGCGCGAAACCGTGACGCAAAAAGTAACGGCTCACCTCAGTACGAATGCTGATGCCTTAGTCAGCTCTACGCTCGACACGATTCTTTTATCGGGTAGCTCAGTCGTGAATGGCTTTGTTAATTTGATTTTGATTTTGTTCGTCTTGTTTTACTTGTTAATCGATTGGAATCACTTTTTCAAACTGCTGGAGGGCTTCATTCCTCCGCGCTATAAGGACACCGCACGCCATCTCTGCATGCATGCCGACGGACTACTATCGCAATATCTGCGCGGACAGATTCTGGTTATTTTAGTGATGGCGACTTTTTATAGCATCGGTCTGAGCCTCGTTGGGATGGACGGCGCTATTGCCTTGGGTGTATTCACGGGTCTGATGATCATCATTCCCTACATTGGCATTACCCTGGGACTTAGCATTGGCATTCTCTCAGCCATCCTGCAATTTGGCTTTGGTCCTGAGTTAATTTGGGTGCTGGCCATATTTGGTGTCGGTCAGGCTTTGGAAGGCTTTTTTCTCACGCCGCGACTGGTGGGCGAGCGCATTGGCCTGCATCCTGTAGCCGTTTTATTTGCCTTAATTATTTTTGGCAAGCTCTTTGGAT
>JBIIGG010000091.1:0-5448 GCA_044236575.1 Polynucleobacter sp.
GAGGCTGCCACTGTACGGTTGCGAAACGCTCACGCCCACATTGCAAAGATCGCTCCGTATGCTTGCGCATCGGTTCAAAGATCTATTGGCCTTGGCGAGCCAGGCAGGGAAAGGGTTTGTAGTAATGCATCTACTTGTAACTCGAGGCCTTTGATTTCAGCTTCGAGCCGGGCTACCTCATCTGGGTGGATTGCAACGGACTGCGTTGATAAGTGTGCAGCAGTATCTGCAGCCAAGCGTTTACTTGAAATTAGATCGCCAGCAAGCTTAAGCGCTGCCATCATGGTGGCGCGCTCGATGCTGCGGTTACCTCCGGTAATCGCTAGCTGAATTTGTTCGTCAACCAGGGCGCAGGCCTCGCGCAACAGGGGCTCATGCTCGGTAGTGGTGGCCAGCGTGATTTTTTGACCTGCGAGCGTGACCTCAATGCGTTGTTGGCTCATGATCATCGCCTGAAATAGTGGGGTTAGGTTCGTCAGTAGCGAGCAAGTTCAGTTGCCGTGTGTCACTTTGCTCGGGCAGTCGACTCAGAATATGCTGAATGCGATTTTGCGCATCCGCTATCTTGGTTTCGAGCCTCGCGCGATCTTGGCGTGCCTCTTCCATAGCTTTTGTAGCCAGGGTGAGTTTGTCTTTTAGCCGAGCTATCGCTTGGTTTAAATTGCTTAAGGAAGACTCGGAAGAGGGGAATGAATCGCTCATGGTTATATTGTAGCCCCTGAATTTGGCTGTGTGCAGCGCTCAATTGCCAGACTTACTAGCGAGCCAAGGCGACCCAGCGGTTGCCAAGCTTCGTTAGCTCAATACGGCCATCAAATAGATCAATCAGAGCCTGATGGGTTAGTGGATCATCACTTTTGCCTTGGTGATGCACCCCTTTATTACCTAAAAGAATTAGGTTGTCGGCCCGCAAGGCAAATTGAATTTCATGCAAAACAGTGATGCTGGTTTTGCCCTGACTAGACAGTGCGTTTTGCCATTGCAGCCAATCGGCCTGATGCGGTGGATCTAGATTAGCAATCGGCTCATCCATTAGGAGTATGGCGGCTTGAGCAGCAAAGAGCCTGGCCAGTAAAACGCGCTGACGCTCACCCCCCGAGAGCTGACTAAAAAAGCGCTCGCGCAAGTCCCATACAGCCGTTTGACGCAACGCTTGTTTAACCACAAGGTGATCTTCGGCGCTTGGAATGGAAAGCCAGCTTTGATGAGGCAATCGACCTAGCATGGCAATGTCGTATACCCGCAGACCAAAATCAAGGCCATCTGGTATCGACGTTGCCTGCTCAAGCCAAGCAATTTGTTGTGCGCGCGCCTTGATTGCAATCGAGCGAAGCTCCGCTCCCCCAATCTGAATCGAACCCTCATAAAGCAAGAGTCCCGCAAGGGCTTGAACGAGGGTAGATTTACCTGCTCCATTGGGACCCACAATGCTAGTCCACTCACCCCCGGGAATAATCAGGTTAATGTTTTGCAAAATAACGGTGTTATTTCGGGATAAAGACACATTGCGCAGCGCTATTTGGCTCATGTACTTATCCCTAAGGTCTGACGCCGCAGTAATAACAGCAAATACGAGCCACCGAGCACTGCGGTAACAATTCCAACGGGAAGTTCCAGAGGAGCCAAGACCGTACGTGCCAGTAAATCCGAGGCTAGCAATAGGATGCCGCCGGCCAAGCTCGACATCAGTAAGTGCATGCGTTGCGAGCCATTGGCAAAACGCCTAACCAGATGGGGCGCTGCAAGGCCGATGAATGCAATCAGCCCAGTTTGCGCAACGGCAGCACCTGTAGCTAGTGCAAGAACGGCAATTAAACCCAAACGCATTTGATCAATCGGCAGGCCAAGCGTTTTAGCGGTACTTTCACCCAGGCTAAGAGCATTCAGTGCCGTACTCAACAGTAGCGCTGCTGCAATGCAGACAAGCCAAACTAAGAGCATGAGTGAGACACCATGCCAATCCAGCAGGCTGGTATTACCAAGCATGAATGCCTGAAAGCGCTGATAGAGATCGGGGCGAATAAATGTAAAGAGCGCGTTGCCCGCACCAAGGATGACACTAATCACGACACCCGATAGCAACAGTTGTAAGGAGCTGCGATATCCGCCAGCCAGAATCAGCGCCGCAACAACACCCAGTAGCGCACCAATAAATGCACCGCCGTTGAGTCCAATTAAGGCAAGACCAGAATCTGTCATCGCATGGGAAAAACCCAAGACAAGCGCGACACCCATTAAGGCGCCCGACGCACTGCCCAGCAAATACGGATCAGCCAATGGATTACGAAATACGCCTTGCGCAATTGCGCCAGCTAAGCCGAGCAGAGCGCCTGCCAGCCACGCTCCTGTAGAACGCGGTAGGCGGATATCAAACACAATTGCAGCATCACCGCTCCAGGCTAGTCCACCGCTACCCAGCAATGCGCCCAAGCATAGCAATGCAATGCTGGTCAGCAGCAGAGCAAGAACGCGGGGCAATAAATTAGGGCGCATATCGCAGACTATCACTTGGGTAACGAGCGAATGGCGCAATCGGCGATCAGGCTGGCCGCATCGCCCATGCGCGGGCCGGGGCGAACCAGTACGTCTGCTTGTGCCGCCGTAAAGAAGCAGATCCGATTACTCTGAATAGCCGGAATGGATTTCCAGCCGGGGCGCCGCGCCAACTGTTTGGGTGAGGCTTCAGTAGTCATAATCAAGTCGGGCCTCGATTGCACAACAAATTCCGGATTGATCTTCGGATAAGCACCCATTTTTTCCGAAGCAATGTTTTGCATACCCAATCGATCAAGTAATTCACCAATGAAGGACGTTTTGCCAGCCGCAAAGGGCGCCGGATTTACCTCAAAATAAACTCGGGCTGCTTTTTGTGAGGGCGATAAGGCGCGACTCGCCCGAGCAATATCAAGTTGGATGCGCTCCCATAAAGCGCCTGATTCAGTAGAGCCTAAAACTGCATCCAATTGCCGTAAGGTACGCTGCACATCGGCCATCGACTGCACATCAAATGCCATTACTGAGATACCTAAGGACTGCAAGCGCGCAATCAGAGGGGATGATTTTTCCACCAAGACTAAGTCTGGCTTTAGGCGAACAATCCCCTCAATATTGGCGTCAGCAATGCCGCCCAAGCGCGGCAATGCATCAACCGACTTCGGCCAATTTGAAAATCGATCAACCCCGACCAAAAAAGAACACTTACCCAGAGCACATACCGACTCGGTCAGAGAGGGCAGCATACTGACTATGCGCTGGGTCGGACCAGCGAGGCGAACCTCAATGCTCCGATCATCTTTGATAGCAATGCTTGCTGATGCGTAAGCGCTAATAAATGAAAAGCACACCGCAATACTAAGCAGTAAATTCTTATTTCGAGCTTTTCTTGGTTGTTGCTGTGTACTTTTCATGTGCAAAAATTACTTCATGGCATAACGTAGGCCAACAAAGACATTTGAACCTGGCGTGTTATATCCATAACTCAATTGATAATCTTTGTTGAGTACATTATTCCAGCGACCAAATAGGCTTATATTCTTTTCTAGTTCATAGCTAGCGTATAGGTTCAGTAGCGCATAACCACCCATATTGCCCGTATTGTCAAAATCAGTTCTACGTCCTTGCAGGGTGCTTTCTACCCCGGTTATTAGCTTATTGGCTTGGCGCTCAATACCAACATTACCAAACTGCTTAGCACGCTTTGCAAGCACGTATCCAGTACTTTGATCTACTGGATTTTGTTGATCAAATGATGCCTTGATAGCGTAGTTTTGAACTCGCGCTGTTGATCCCAGAGAAATGCCATTAATTTTTGCATTCGCTACGTTACCAGCACATCCAAATGCATAGCCTGCAGGACATCCGCTGGATGTATATTGGATGAGATTTGTAATCGTATTGCTGTAGGCAACAACTCGAGCATCAAACGATTTTCTTTCATAAAAAATACCGGCCTCTGTATTTTTACTCTTTTCAGGAAGAAGACTGGAGACCCCATATCCGGGGTAATACAGATCAAAAAAGGATGGCGCCTTAAACGCGGTTCCGTGATTGATATTTATTCGCCACTCCTTTGTAAAAAAATACCCGTACGCAATGCTTCCGGTATTTTGCGGTCCATAGCCAGTAATGCTGTCATTCCTAAAGCTGACGCTAGCCAAATTAGATCCGCGCTTTAACTGGTAAGCCGCAGCCAACGAATTGGTGTTTTGATCTTGACTAATATTGCCGGAGGTTGCAAATGCAGATTGAGTTCTTCGTTCTGCAACTAATTGCAGCAAATCCGAACCTAATTTGATGTCGTTCTGCCAGGTATAGATATTTTGCTTACTATTGGCCACAGCATTTGAGCTAGGCGCAAGAGTTTGACCGTTATCAGTAGAGACTGCAACCTGAAGTAAGCTGTTCCAAATGCGAGTTACCTGATTTTTAGAATATGCAGCAAGTGTGTTGAGTGTTGTAACGCGATTATTAATAACAGCGTAGTCAGAGAAATCAGGCTTGTATGCTGATGCTGGGTATTGATTATTGAGTCTACTGCTGAGGAACTGTGCGCCAATTTCTTGACCAGGAGCCCACGTTTGGCTAATTTGCCCGGTAGCACTGTCTTTTACATATCCCGTTCTGCTCTTAGACCAGCCTGCTGAGCAATAAGATGGGCGAACGGAACTTGGTTGGTTTGGGTTACAGGGATTGTTACTGGCGACACTATTAAATCCGGTTGATAGTTCCTGACTAGCGCTGAACGAGTAACGCGTCTTATTTTCACCATCAACAGAGCCATAAATGCTTCCCTCAATAATGCTGGTGCCGTAGCTTCCATAGCCCGCAGAGCCCCCCGCTTGAAATGGGCCGCTCCCTTTTTTAGTAAAAATCTGGATTACGCCACCGATGGCCTCGGAGCCGTAAATACTACTTTGTGGCCCAAAAATAATTTCAATATGGTCAATAAGAGAAAGGGGTATTGCCGCCCATGCACTGGTACCGCTGAGGCTTGATTGGGTGCGGATTCCATCAATTAAGACTAAGCTTTGACCGCCACTAGTACCCCTTAAAAATACGCTTGCATTTGAGCCGGCTCCACCCTGTGTCGATATTTCAACGCCACGCTGCCTCTGCAGTAATTCAACCAAACTCGTTTGGCCAGCCTGTGCTATCTCTTCAGGGCCAATATAGATATTGTCTGCAAGAACATCACTTGCCTTAGTGGGTGTTCGTGTCGCCGTGACAATAACTGGATTGAGTGGATCAACCGTGTTGGAAACCGATACTTTGGGGGTTTGCGCCGCTGCATGTTGAAGTGGATTGGCGCCAAATAAAAGCGCTGCTAACAGTGCAGATGCGCACTGTTTATTGCTGAACTGCTGTTTCATGATGAACCTTCTGCCGTCGAATCACCAAGCCAACTTCCCCGTTAGCCGAGTCGAACAGAACTTCGTGGGCGTGAGTCCA
>JBIIGG010000193.1:0-5300 GCA_044236575.1 Polynucleobacter sp.
TGCATTTGATGATTTGCATCGTGGCAAAACTTCATCTGCCAAAATTCTTTTAAAACCAAATTAAGATGTCAAATTCAGATGCCTTTTGGATGCCATTTACTCCCAATCGGGACTTTAAGCTGTCGCCGCGCTTACTAGCTTCTGCTTCAGGTGTTACTTATCAAACGGTTGATGGAAGGACTGTTTTAGATGGGATTTCCGGCCTATGGTGTGTTGGCGCAGGCCACAGGCATCCCAAAATATCTGAGGCAATGAAGACTCAAATCGACACCCTGGATTTTGCTTCCAGTTTTCAGGTCGGACATTCAGGCGCATTTAAGCTAGCAGAACGTATTGCATCGATTGCGCCAAAAAATCTGGATAGGATATTTTTTGTGAATAGCGGATCCGAAGCATGTGATACCGCTATGAAAATGGCGCTAGCCTATTGGCGCGTCCGTGGGCAAGGTCATCGCAATCTATTTATTGGGCGTGAGCGCGGTTTTCATGGGGTAGGTTTTGGTGGCATCTCGGTTGGTGGAATGATTAATAATCGCAATGCTTTTGGCGCTTCATTATTACGTTCTGATCATTTGCGATCAACCTGGGACCCTACCACCCAGAGTTTTGTTAAGGGGCAGCCAGAACTTGGATATGAAATGGCGGACGAGCTGGAAAGTCGCATTGTTGCTTTGCACGGCGCAGACAATATAGCGGCCGTAGTTATAGAACCCATTGCATGCTCAACTGGTGTTTTGGTTCCGCCGAAGGGGTATTTAAAGCGTATTCGTGAAATTTGTGATCGCCATCAATTACTTTTAATTTTTGATGAGGTGATTACTGGATTTGGCAGGACTGGAAATATGTTTGCATCAACTACGTTTGATGTTGTGCCTGATATGATCCTTTTTGCTAAAACCGTAACTAATGGAGCTGCTCCATTAGGCGGCGTTATTGTGAGTCGTTCAATACACGATACCTTGATGCATGGTCCTCGTCATATGTCCGAATTAATGCATGGTTACACCTACTCTGGCCACCCCTTGTCCTGCGCCGCGGCACTGGCTATGATTGACGTAATAGAGCAGGAAGGCCTTTTGGATCAAGTTAATACCCTGGCTCCTTACTTTGAGGAAGCCGTTCATTCACTTGCTGATCTAGACCAGGTGGTTAGTGTCCGCAACTTTGGATTAGCGGCAGGTGTAGAGCTAAAGCCAAAGGATGGCGCCATCGGTGAGCGCGGATTTAATGCTCAGGCGCTTGCTTTTAAGCATGGAGTTCTTACGAGGGCACCAGGAGATACATTGGTGCTAGCTCCGCCATTTATAACAACGCATCCACAAGTTGATCAAATGGTCGATGGTTTTAGAAAAGCAATTCTAGAAACGGCTTAGGCTGTTATCAAACCTCCATGGCGAAGTAGTGCATCGATGGATGGCTCACGTCCACGGAAGGCTTTAAACGACTCGGCGGCTGAACGGCTACCACCAACCTCCAGGATTTCTGTACGGTAACGCAAGCCCATGGCCTTATCGATCACGCTGCCACTTAATTTAGCCGCCTCTTCAAATGCGGCGTACACGTCTGCAGAGAGCACCTCGGCCCATTTATAGCTGTAATAGCCCGCTGCATATCCGCCCGCAAAAATATGACTGAATGTATTTGGCCAGCGCGATAAGGTGGACTGAGGGATGACATTAAACTGATCGCCAATCTCTTTGGCAGTGCCTAAAACCGCCTGACCCTCGGCATGAACCGAATCAAATGAGGAATGCAAACGCCAATCGGTTAAGGAGAAGACCACTTGACGTAAAGTTGCCAATCCATTTTGGAAATTCTTGGCGGCTAGCATTTTGTCAAATAGATCGCGAGGCAATGGTTTGCCGGTATCCACATGCGCTGTCATTTTTTCGAGTACTTCCCATTCCCAGCAGAAATTCTCCATAAACTGGCTTGGCAACTCTACGGCATCCCATTCCACGCCATTGATACCAGACACACCAAGGGCGCCCACTTGGGTTAAGAGGTGATGCAGACCATGACCGCTTTCATGGAAGAGGGTGATCACATCATCGTGGGTAATGGTGGGCTGCTTTAGCTTGCCATCGACCTTCACTGGCGCTGCAAAATTGCACACCAAGTAAGCAACGGGTACTTGTACTTCGCCATTGGGTAATAGGCGCCTACCGCGTGCATCATCCATCCATGCGCCACCGCGTTTGCCTGGCCGTGCATATGGATCGAGGTAAAAATAGGCGACCACTTCGCCATCGGGATTGCTGACCGAAAAAGACTGAACCGTGTCGTGCCAAATGGGCAAGTCAGCCGGCTTGATGTGAACGGAGAATAGAGTCTGAATTAAGCCAAATAGACCATCTAGAACCTTGGGCAGTGGGAAGTATTGCTTGAGCTCATTTTCTGAAAAGGAATAGCGCGCTTGTTTGAGTTTCTCGGATAGAAACGCAATATCCCATGGCTGTATTGGATCTTCTTTGGTGCTACCTAAATTAAATTCAGTGCGAGCAAACTGCTGCAGCGTTTCCCAATCGGACTTGGCAAAGGGTTTTGCGCGCCGCGCAATATCCACCAGAAAGCGATCGACTTGGTCAACGGTCCGCGCCATTTTGGGCGCAATGCTCAGTTCAGCGTAATTGCTATAGCCGAGCATGAGTGCTTCTTCATTGCGTAAGCGTAATTGATCCAGCATGTTTTGGGTGTTATCCCAATCCGCTTTACCATCGCCGTATATTGGCCCGAGTTCGGACGCGCGTGTAACGTAGGCTTCATACATACGCTGCCGTAATGCCCGATTTTCGGAATACTGCTGTACTGGGTAATACGACGGGAAGTGCAGGGTAAAGGCCCAGCCTGATTTACCTTGCTCTTTCGCGGTATCGGCGGCTGCGGCAATCGCATCTTCGGGCAGCCCGATTAGCTCAGCTGGATCGGTAATAACGTAAGAGAACCCATTGGTCGCATCCAGTACGTGATCCGAAAAAGCCTTACCCAGTTCAGCCTGCAAATCCTGTATTTGCGCAAAGCGGGGCTTTTGGTCCTCGGGTAATTCGGCGCCGCCCAAGCGAAAGTCGCGTAGGGAATTTTCAATCACTTTCTGCTGATCTAGTGACAGCATGGCAAAGCTCGGACTTTGGCGCAGCACTTTAAAGCGCTCATACAAAGCCAGATTCTGACCAAGGCTGGACATAAAGGCCGTTACCTTCGGCAACATGGCGCCATAGGCGGCACGTAATTCCGGGGTATCGGCTACGCTGTTTAAATGGGAGACTGCGCCCCATGCACGACTGAGGCGCTCGGTCGCGTCCTCCAAGGGCTCTACTAAGTCATTCCAGGTGGGGGGCGTTGTTTGGCTAGTTGCGATGGCTACTGCAGATTCGGCCTCAACTAGGAGGGCATCGATAGCTGACGCAATGTGCTCAGGCTGGATTTGCGAATAGGCCGCAATTCCTCTGCCAAATTGAAGTAGGGGATTATCGGAATGCGTTGAACTTGTATTGGGATGTGTATTCATCCCTCTAGCTTAATGTAATGCGCCTACTAGCGTGTAATTCGGCAAAGAGACTAGTGTTTGGAGGCCTTTTCGGCTGCCTCTAAGGTGTTCATCAGCAGCATGGTGATGGTCATGGGACCAACGCCGCCGGGTACCGGGGTAATCCAGTCGGCAATGTATTTGGCGGTATCAAAATCCACATCGCCGCATAGTTT
Organism: Polynucleobacter sp.; assembly: GCA_044236575.1. Lineage (GTDB taxonomy): Bacteria > Pseudomonadota > Gammaproteobacteria > Burkholderiales > Burkholderiaceae > Polynucleobacter. Next base: position 3,703 of record JBIIGG010000193.1, read on the forward strand.
GCCATCCGGTAAGCGATTGATGCCCACATCAATCACTACCGAGCCAGACTTGACCATGTCGCCGGTAATCATTTTGGGCTTGCCAGTAGCAACTACCAAGATATCGGCGTCTTTGGTGTGATGCGCAAGGTCCCGTGTTTTGCTGTTGCAAATGGTTACGGTCGCGCCTGCTTGCAATAGCAGCATAGCCATCGGCTTACCCACAATATTCGATGCGCCAACGATTACTGCACGCGCACCGCGCAAGGGGTACTCAATACTTTCCAGTAACTTCATACAGCCGTAGGGGGTGCAGGGCTTGAATTCGGGTGCGCCAACCATCAGGGCACCGGCATTGGCAACATGAAAGCCATCCACATCTTTCTTTGGGGCAATGGCCTCAAGCACACGCTCCGATGCAATGTGGGCAGGTAAGGGGAGTTGTACCAAAATACCATGAATGGCTGGGTCAGCATTGAGAGTGGCAATGCGTGCCAAGAGCGCTTCTTCATTCATCTCCGCTTCGTAGCGTTCTAGCACCGAATGAAAACCGACCTCTTCGCATGCTTTTACTTTATTACGCACATAGACTGCGCTCGCTGGGTTATCTCCGACCACAATTACCGCTAAACCGGGACGCGTACCTTTGGCGGTAACGATAGCGGCACGTGCAGTAATTTCAGTCCGGATTTTTTTAGAGAGGGCAACGCCGTCGAGTAATTGGGCTGGCATAAAAAAGAAAAAAGAGCGTTAACTAAAAATACACCGCAAATTAACTCGGCTGGGCATCCGATAAAGCCAGACGTAGGAGATCGGCAACCGTATTGACGTTGAGCTTTTCCATAATATTGGCGCGATGGGCCTCGACTGTTTTAATCGAGATACCGAGGTCATCTGCAATTTGTTTATTCAGGCGCCCAGCAACAATACGTTCGAGTACTTGACGTTCACGTCCGGTTAACTTGCCAAGTAAGCCTTGGGTGGTTTTACGCTGACTCGCTTGGCTGTAATCAGTACGCGCTTTGGTCAGCATCTTTTCTACGAGGGCACACAACTCATTTTCTTTAAAGGGCTTTTCAATAAAATCAACCGCCCCTTTTTTCATGGTGGTTACGGCCATCGATACGTCGCCATGACCGGTAATGAAGGAGATGGGCATGGGTAGATTTTCACTAATGAGGCGCTCTTGCAACTCAAGACCCGACATGCCAGGCATGCGGACATCCAAAATCACGCACGAAATGGTGGATTTATCGGTACTTTGCAGGGATTGCAAAAAACGCTCTGCACTGGCGTGGCAGCGGACTAAATAGCCATTGCTCTCCAGTAACCAGGTTAAGGAATCCCGTACTGCCTCATCGTCATCAACAACGTAGACAACTTCGGTTGGATTGGGGTTGGATGTATTCATTAAGTTCATCAGTCAGTTCCGCTTGGTATTTCTAAACACACATCATGCCAAAGCGGTTGCTTCGGTTTCTGCCGTTTCTAGAGGTAATAGTATTGTAAAGGTGCAGCCTACTGCCTTGCCGCTATCGGGATCATGCTGGTTTTTGGCCCACAGACGGCCGTGGTGGGATTCGATGATGGAGCGGCAAATATTGAGTCCCATGCCCATT
>JBIIGG010000092.1:0-5284 GCA_044236575.1 Polynucleobacter sp.
CTTCGTTACCTTTTGCAATCGCAGATGCCAATGCGCCATGCAAATTAGCCATCTCTGTAACTCCTGAAAATTGATGAAAATGTCCAAACCAAAACCTTCGTGACATACCATGAAGGGGCGACATTGCTGCGGCTGCAAATTCATTACGTGCCGCTAAGACGGTTAGATCATTGAGTTCTTTATCGGCTTTACGAAATAAAGCGTCGTTTTTATCTTTGGCGGCCTTGCGAAAATCCTTTGCTAGTCGCTCAAGCTCTATGCGCTCCTCTGGGCTTGCTCGCTTGGCTGCTTTTTTACAAATTAAGCGCTCTAGCTCACGGCGAGTTTCTAGTACACGTAATTGCTTTTGCGTATTGAGGTCGGATATAAATATTCCGCGCTTGGGAACGATCGTCACCAAGTGTTCTCGACTAAGTCGCTGAATAGCCTCACGAATGGGGGTGCGCCCTATTCCTAAAAATGCAGATAGCTGTGCTTCTGATACAGGCGTCTCAGGAGGCAACTGCATGGTCACAATCATTTCTTCGATTTGGCTATAGGCCTGATCGGATAGGGATGCTTCTTCAGCACTAATGACTAAGGCAAGGTTAGAGGTTTTTCGGTTAGGCATTATGCAAACTGTGTAGGCGCTTCCGCTCGGTCAAACATGCCATAGTCGCGCAATACCCCAAACCAATGGATATCGATCGACTCTGTATCCTGAAGCTTCAATAGTTCTGGATGGGGGGGTGTATTTGGAGAAAACTCACACACGGATAAGCCGCGCTTTGGATCTAATACGCCTTGATACGATTTGGCTGGCTGCTTCCCCAATACACCTTTCTGTAATGACTTTTGTATTGCCTCATGTTCACCAATGAGGAGCAAGACAAGCTCTCGGGACCGTGGGCTGCTAAGTTCTTCATTTGCCTTGGCTGCAGAGACCCGTAAGCGGTAATCATCAAAAACTTGATGCCGTCCGCATACCTGTGCGCCATTATGATCGGGCTGGCAACGCCACTGTGCCAGGGACTCTTCGTCTTTCCAGCATGAGAACGACAGGTACCAATCTGGTTTTTGAAGATTGGCAAAACGCTCTACTGATAAGAATCCTGGATTTTGTTGCACGATTGGTTTTAATTGGGCCGCCATCTCAAAATACTGATCGACATGCCCAGGTTTTGGGAGCACATCAAAGAGCACGGCTTGGGTCATGGTTGCCTTAGGACTGAAGTGCTTTTTGTTCTTGTTGATCGAGAATTGGCCCCTCGAGGGTCACCTTCTCGTCCTGAATTCGCCCACTCTGGAACTTTTCAATGATGGGCTTTAGCTTGGGATCAATATGCTCTTGGCTAAAACCATTCAGAAGCGTTCCAATCAAACTGCGCTTTAGATCACTCGTTCCCATCACCCAATCCGCGATCGGGAATGTAAGGTTCATGTTCTTGTGCATCATGATGCCAAGATTGTGATGTGCTGCGTGATGGCGACGAATCGTATTAATGAATGGCATATTACGTACGAACCAGTTCTCTTTCACGTGGCAGCAATAATGAAAGGTCTCATAGAGTATGTAATGACCTACCATGGTCATGAACAAGATATAACCCACGTTAGGGGTGAAGATTTGAGCAGCTATATAGCCAAAGATGGTGCCAGAAACAGCCAGGACTGTTAAAACTCGCCATGGGAAGAAAACGATCCGATGCTCTTTAACCGTATCAATGGTGTAGTCGGTATCCGTAAAGTATTGATGATGTTGGCGCGTATGGCGATCATAGATAGCGCGCAGTGCAAAGACATCGATTTGGCGATGCATCACATATTTATGCATACCCCATTCCACAAAATTACCGGCGATTGCCACCGGGATAATGGTTAGCCATGCCCATGTGGGATTGTCGAGTTGTGTAGCGCAGTAATAGATTGCCGCAATACCTGCGGTATACATTACTCCGATATGAAATAAGCCGTTATAGAAGGGGCTAATTTGATTGACATAGCTCTCACGAAACTTCTTCTGCCGATCTGTCATCACCATGGGTCTAGAAAAAGTGTTCACTGAATTCTCCTTGAGTGGCTAGTACTTTTGATATATATTAGTAACATATTAGATGAATGCAAGCCTGTTTAGCAACTGTTACCACTAGGATTAACCCTTAAATTAGGAGCTTTAATGCCAAGCGATATCGAAATAGCCCAAAAAGCAACCATGAAACGCATTGCACAAGTTGCTAAAGAGAAATTAGGGATTTCGGATGATCATCTAGAGCCCTATGGCCATTACAAAGCGAAGGTATCACTACCCTTTCTAGAGACCCTAAAGGGCAAGCCAGATGGCAAACTAATATTAGTAACTGCCATTAGCCCCACTCCAGCAGGCGAAGGCAAAACCACGACTACCGTAGGTCTAGGCGACGCACTAAATCATATTGGCAAGAAAGCAATGATCTGTCTGCGTGAGCCTTCTTTGGGTCCAGTGTTTGGCGTCAAAGGTGGCGCTGCGGGTGGCGGTTACGCACAGATCGTGCCGATGGAAGATATTAATTTGCACTTTACGGGAGACTTTAGTGCGATTGCTCTTGCTAACAATCTTCTGGCCGCATTGATTGATAACCATATTTTTCATGGCAATGATTTAGGCATCGATAGCCGGCGCATTCAATGGAAGCGTGTGGTGGATATGAACGATCGTGCGCTACGTCATATAAGCAATGGCTTGGGTGGACCGGGCAATGGCTACCCCCGTGAGGATGGCTTTGATATTGTGGTGGCCTCTGAGGTTATGGCCATTTTTTGTCTGGCCACTTCCTTGGAAGACCTCAAAGAGCGACTCTCCAATATTGTGGTGGCCTATACGCGTGATCTCAAGCCAATCTTGGCCAAAGATCTCAATGCCCACGGTGCGATGACCGTTTTACTAAAAGATGCTCTGGCCCCAAACTTAGTGCAGACCCTTGAAAACAATCCTGCCTTTGTGCATGGCGGACCTTTTGCTAACATTGCGCACGGATGTAATTCGGTGATTGCAACCCAAGCGGCATTAAAGTTAGCCGACTATGTGGTAACCGAGGCTGGATTTGGCGCTGATCTAGGGGCTGAGAAATTTATTGACATCAAGTGCCGTAAGTCAGGATTGCGACCTGCCGCTGCAGTAATCGTGGTTACTGTTCGCGCAATGAAATACCACGGCTATGCAGAGCTTGCTGATCTCACCAAAGAGAATCTCTCCGCCCTAGAGAAAGGTCTTGTGAATCTAGAGCGCCATGTAGAGAACATCACACAGGTCTATCAAATACCGTGCGTGGTCTCCATCAATCAGTTCTTAAATGATACGCCTGCGGAGATTGATCTCATTAAGAAACGCATGGAGAAACTCAATGTAAAAGTGGTGATTGCTTCGCATTGGGCCCATGGCGGTAAAGGTGCAGAGGACCTAGCGAAGATGGTGGTGCAGCTCTGTGACTCCCCTTCCAAAATGCAGTTTGTCTATGAAGAGTCTGACTCATTATGGGATAAGATGAATCACATTGCGAAGAAGGTCTATCGTGCAAGTGAGGTAACCGCAGACTCTAAAATTAGAGCGCAAATCCAAGGTTTGCAAGAGCAAGGCTATGGCCACTATCCAGTATGCGTTGCCAAGACACAAAGTTCCTTCTCAACGGATGCCAAGCTACGCGGCGCCCCCAATAATCATGTCATTAACATCCGTGAAGTTCGTCTTGCGGCTGGCGCTCAGTTTGTGGTGATGGTTTGCGGTGACATCATGACCATGCCGGGACTGCCAAAAGTGCCATCGGCCGCCAAGATTGATCTAATCGATGGCAAGGTGGTGGGCTTGTTTTGAAGTTTAAAGAATTTGCACGCCTTTGAAGCCATAAATGCTATCTATTTCCATTCGCAATTTTTACCGCCTCAGGCATTCTTCGCAGAAACAACATTGCGCACGTTCCGATTAAAGGGCCTGGTATCAGTATTAAGAATACCCATTGCCAACTATTTAGATTGGCTGCTGCAAGGGGCAAAAGCCAAATGGTGACAACCGTCAACATAAAACCGATTCCTAACTGCATAGTTAATGCAGTACCAACATACATGGGGTCGCTAAGCTCTGTAACGATTGTCGAAAATTGAGCGGAATCAGCAATGACTGTGAAGCCCCAAATAAGGCCTAGGGCAATTAACATCCACAATGGTCCATCGTATACAAAACCTGCCAGAAGAGCACATGTGCCGGAGATACACATCATCAAACTGGTGGTTGCAGTCCTTCCCCATCGATCCCCCATAATCCCGCCAACGATACAACCTAAGGCGCCTATCCCTATTGCGGCAAATGTAAAAAAGGATGCTGCGCTTGGGTTGTCGATATTTAGCTCAATAAAAGCCATCCGGGAAAATGTCAGAAACCATGCCCACATCGCATAGAGCTCCCACATATGGCCAAAGTAGCCAACGCTGGCTAAAAGCACCCCGCGGTTTTTAAAAACGTGTCCGATTCGTCCGAGATGAAATGGTGCACGCGGGTATGGAAATGGGCCCTCATGGACAAGTAATCCAATAATAATAGCGCCGGATAGGGTTGCAATTGTTGTTGCGATAACAACCAGCTCCCATCCAAGGCCGCCAATTGCATTAATAAAGTGAGGCGCTGCTGCACCCAGCGTGATTGATCCGACGAGGGCGCCTATGGCAAGCCCACGCCCCCTTCTAAACCAGGTTGATATTAACTTCAACGCCGGTGGGTATACCAGCGCAAGAAATACCCCAGTCATCAAGCGAAGGAAAATAGCAAGGTAGGCGCTGTCCACAAGCAACAATCCAAGGTTAGCTGCTGCAGCCCCAATGGATCCATACACCATTAGTTTTTTACTGGAAATAACATCGGAGAGGCTAACGATGCTAGAGCCAATAGCGCCTATAACAAACCCCAGCTGAACCCCAATGGTTAACCATGCGGATAGCGTTGGCGTTAAATTCCAAATGGACTGTAACTTAGGAATAACAGCGGTTGCTGAAAACCACGTTGTCATTGATAAAACGATGCAGATCGACAAAATGAATAATGCGCGAAAGCGGCCAGCAGGCTGAGGTTCTATGAGCAACTCCGTATTCACAGGTTCAATTGCCTTTATTTTGAAAGAGTCGTTTGGTCTAGATTTGAGGAAAGCTAGATTATGATGCCCAATATATCAGACTAAAAAAATATCTCTTTTTATATTTTTAAATGCTCATCAAATAATTTATGAGTTAGATGGGCTTGCGGATGATTCTTTTTTTCTACAAAAACAACCTCTCGATTTAA
>JBIIGG010000094.1:0-5274 GCA_044236575.1 Polynucleobacter sp.
GTCACCGTGTCCAAATGAAGATAGGGACTCTAGAAATGATTTGCCATGAAAAAGTCCATCAATTCCAGACTCAAGAAAGCTTAGCGCAATCACAATAAGTAAGTAAACAATCGAGTGCCAAAAGATCGATTTAATCAGGCCTCGATTGGCATCTACTTTCAATGGAAAGATTGCTTTACCAATCATCATGAATTTAGCGCATAAAGCCGCTTTAATGATGGCCAGACCAAAAGGGGTAATCGGTATTGCTGCCTCCCGCAGGAGCGCAAAGGAGAAAAAAGCGATGGCACAAAACCACGCTGCAAAATACAGGGCCAATAGTGAGGCCTGAACAAATTCATCTTTGATCCGATGGCGCAGGCTTGGTTTCGCAGGTTGTGCCGGAGCGTTTTGGTCAGTCATCACTGAATTGTACGATCTTCATGCCAACGACTGGCTTTGATTTATGCTTGAGCCATGGATATCAATACTGACTTTAAGCAGCGCATTGTTTTGCATGCCGATCAATTGGCCTGGCAAGCGTCTCCCGTCCCTGGGGTTGACCGCAAATGCCTCGATCGCGTGGGCGGTGAAGTAGCTCGCGCAAGCTCCATTGTTCGATATGCCCCCAATACCGTTTTTACCCCACATGCCCATGATGGGGGAGAAGAAATCTTAGTGCTGGATGGTTGCTTTTTGGATGAAAGAGGCGATTACCCGGCTGGCACGTATTTGCGTAACCCACCCGGGAGTGAGCATGCCCCTTACTCAACCGACGGCTGTACTCTATTTGTAAAGTTACGGCAGTTTGCGCAGACCGATAGCCAAGCGCTTCGGCTTAACACCAAAGCCAGCGATTGGTATCCAGGGCTTGTGCCGGGCTTGTCGGTAATGCCTTTACATGAACATGATGGCATCAGTACAGCCTTAGTGCGCTGGGCTCCGAATACAGCATTTAATCCCCATGTGCATCCGGGCGGCGAAGAAATTTACGTCCTGGATGGCGTATTTCACGATGAGTTTGGGGTCTACCCCAAGGGAAGTTGGATACGCAGTCCCCGCTACAGCAAACATGCCCCCTTTACCAAAGAAGAGGGCGCCCTTATTTACGTCAAAGTAGGGCATTTGGCTTAATCATATTGGCTGCTAGGGGAAGTTTTTAGATTGGCTATTAATCGTCTGGGTTGCCGTCCCCAAAGTGTATGATCTGAGCCATGCAAACCGGCCTCAACCCACCCCAGCCAGCACCTACTAGCCAGCACGTTATTCAGGTTGTCCGCAATTGGGGCCACGTTGGCGGCATGGAATCTTACGTTTGGCATTTAAGCCATGCCTTGGCACTACTGAGTTTCCGGATTACGGTTGTTTGTGAAAAAGCCCATGAAGTAACGACTGCCAGCAATATTGAGGTCATTGAAACGGGTTTGTTGCCACCAAAACCACGTTGGATTTTGTATTGGCGTTTTGCAAATAAAGTCGAGGCTGTAGTTCAATCGATTCTGAGCCGTAGTCAGTGCATCGTGCATAGCCATGAACGTTGTATTAGCCATGATCTAACAACCTTCCATTCCATGCCGTTTGCTGGCATAAAGGATAAATCCATTTGGCGGCGGCTATCGATTCGGGTCTGGGCTTATTTACGTATGGAGGCGCGTGAACTAGGTGCGCCGCCATATCCCCCAGTGCGTATTGTCCCAGTGTCCACTGTCATCGCGGATGCGATCGCCCGCTATTACCCGTCTTTAGTAAGTCAAATCACCGCCCCCGTTTCTCCGGGCGTCATGGCCATGCCACAACGGCCACAACGCATCGTCCCCATGGACGGCGGCACGATCGGTTTTATTGGAAAAGAGTGGGGCCGTAAGGGTTTCGCTCTTTTTATGCAAATCGCAACGCAGTTGCAAAAGCAACGCCCTCATTTGCGGCTCGTCGTGCTCGGCCCAGAGCAGGCCGAGGTGGCCGATCAGTGCCGCAATTATCCCGGCGCGATTGCGTTTTTAGGCTGGCAATCTAGCGAGTCTTTTTTCCAGGAGCTGGACTTACTCATTCACCCAGCGTCCAGCGAGGCTTATGGCATGGTCATTGCTGAGGCCATGGCTTGCCATGTGCCGGTATTGGTATCGGATGCCTGCGGGGCAGCAGTGGATGTATCCGAGCGCCATGGAACAGTTCTGTCCCTGCATAATTCAGTCATCGAATGGGCGCAAGCCGGGGATGCATTGCTCCGCAATACACAGTCGATGACGGGATACCTACGGCCATGGGCGCAGGTCGCCGCAGAATACGAAACGCAATACCAAGCCATTTCATTAAAAAAATACCAAACCACCACAAAAATATAACAACATGAAATACAACGTACAGCTGACTTTTCAATACGGCCTCACTATATTTTTGAGCGCATTTTTATTATTCCAAGTACAGCCCCTAATTGGAAAAATGATCCTGCCATGGTTTGGTGGCTCTGCATCGGTTTGGACAACCTGCATGCTGTTTTTCCAAGCCATACTACTGTTCGGTTATATCTATTCGCATTGGATTGTGAAGGCGCTCAGTCCCTACCGGCAAAGCATGCTCCACATTGCGCTACTGGTAATTAGCTTATCGTTGCTACCCCTTGCTGCTAGCGAGGCATGGAAGCCTACCGGAAGTGAAAATCCCACACTGCAAATTCTGGGTTTGTTATTTGTTTCCATTGGTTTGCCGTACTTCGTTCTTTCAACAACTGGACCGCTGATTCAGGCTTGGTTTGCACGTGAGCGTACGGGTGGCGTTCCCTATCGTTTGTTTGCGCTATCTAATTTTGGATCCATGCTGGCTTTATTGGCGTATCCCATTGCCTTTGAGCCTATGCTACCAACTCAGTGGCAATCGTATTGTTGGTCTACTTTGTATGCCATCTTTGTGCTGACCTGTGGCATCTTGGCATGGCGCAATCGCAATAGCATTGCTCTCGTTGAGGTAGAAAAGGAACCAGTGCCTGCACCCACTGCAGTTCATTTACTGACTTGGATACTGTTGGCAGCGTGTCCTTCGATTCTGATGGTGGCTGATACCAGTTTCTTGACCGAGAACATAGCACCGGTTCCGATGATTTGGGTAGCCCCTTTAGCGCTTTACCTCTTGTCCTTCATTATTTGCTTTGAGGGAAGCGGTTGGTATCAACGGAAGTTGTTCTTGCCCTTATTGTTAGGTGCACTCTTCATTCTGGCTTATTTGCCGACCCTCGGCTTAAATGAATTACCCGTGATGATTTCGACAGGGGTTAATTTATTTTCATTCTTTGTGGTGTGCATGGTTTGCCACGGCGAGCTGGCAGCACAGCAGCCTAATTCGCGCTACCTGACTACGTATTACCTCATGCTGGCCGTTGGCGGTGTGATGGGCGGTTTCTTCGTGGGCATTATTGCGCCATATTGGTTCACAGAAAACTATGAGCTATCGATTGGAATAGTGTTATCTGGCATCGTCGTTGCCTTAGTATTTTTATCAAATACCCGGTTCAAAACGAAGCAAATCAAGCTCACAGCCGCCGCCGGTATTGCTTCCTTTCTGGTCCTGATTAGCGTGATTCGTATCGAGGATCATTCCCATGACATTGCCGGCATTGAGCTGAGTCAGCGTAATTTCTATGGCACCTTAAAGGTATATGTCGATGAGGCGCGTGGTTATAAAACCATGCAGCATGGCCAGATTAGTCATGGCAGTCAGTTTGTTGATCCTGCGAAAGCGCAAGAACCCACTACCTATTACGTGCGCGAGAGTGGAGTAGGTCAGGCGATCTTAGTGAAATCCCAATCCAATCAGCCAATTAAAGTGGGCGTGGTAGGCTTAGGCGTTGGTACCCTAGCCGGGTATGCGCGCAAAGGCGATGAGTATCGCTTTTATGAAATTAATCCGGACGTCATTGACGCTGCTCAAAAGCACTTTACGTTTTTATCCAATAGCGCCGCAAGCATCGACCATGTTTTAGGTGACGCGCGCTTGCGATTAGAGCAAGAGCCCAATCAGCAATTTGATGTGCTGGTGATCGATGCCTTCTCAGGTGATTCGGTACCGATTCATTTACTGACCAAGGAAGCATTTACGCAATACTTTAGACACTTAAAGAGCGACGGTATTCTTGCGCTGCACATTACCAATCGCTTTTTAGATTTAAAGCCGGTAGTAAAAACGGCTGCCAATGCCTTTGATCAAGACGTAAAGGTAGTGCGTTTTGCTGCCTCAGAAACCAAGGTGGGCTATCGCTCTGAGTGGGCTTTGATTAGTAAAGACAAAAAAGCCTTTCGGGATATTCAATTTGTCAATGCCGACGAGATCGATGATCCCAAGGGCTTTACATTGTGGCGCGATGATTACAGTAGCCTCTTATCCGTCATTAAGTAGATCAGTGCTCCATGAGCCTACCTACCTCAGCCCTTGAATTTGACACCATTATTGTGGGGGCGGGTAGTGCCGGCTGCCTCTTGGCCAACCGCTTATCTGCTGACCCGAGTCACCGGGTTTTATTACTGGAAGCGGGTGGGGAGGACGACTGGTTTTGGATCAAAGTTCCAGTGGGCTACTTATTTACGATTAATAATCAACGAACCGATTGGTGTTTTAAGACAGAGACTGACCCGGGCCTAAATCAACGTTCGATTCATTACGCCAGAGGCAAGGGCATTGGTGGGTCATCGTCGATCAATGCCATGATTTACATGCGCGGCCAAGCCAGTGACTATGCGCGCTGGTCAGAACTGACTGGGGATCCCATTTGGCAGTGGGATCAAACCTTAGAGACCTATAAATCACTGGAAGATTACTATGCGGGCGCCAACGCATGGCATGGCGACGCAGGCGAGATGCGAGTAGAGCGGCCCCGTGTGCAGTGGGATATTCTGGATGCGTGGCGCGAGGCGGCCAATCAACAAGGCATACCCAAGATTGAGGAGTTTAATCGGGGCGATAACGAAGGCTGTGCCTACTTTCAGATGACGCAAAAGCGAGGCGAGCGTTGGTCCATGGCCGATGCTTACTTGCACCCCATTCGGCATCGACCGAACCTGACCATCCTGACCAAAGCCCAGGTCTTGCAGTTAAAACTCCGTGCCATCAGTCCCTCAAGCTTGAGCCAGGACCGTTTTACTAAATTCGCATGGCACGGTGCCCAAACCGAAGTGTATGGATTGGATTTTTTGCACGATGGCGTTCGCAAAACAGCCCTAGCCAAAGACCAGGTCATTCTCTCTGCTGGATCGATTGGATCGCCGCACCTAATGCAGATATCCGGGATCGGATCCAGGACCCATCTTG
>JBIIGG010000093.1:0-5274 GCA_044236575.1 Polynucleobacter sp.
GTATAAATTTGGGTACTAGCAATGCTGGCATGCCCCAGCATTTCCTGAACCGCCCGCAGGTCATGGGATGACTGCAGGACGTGGCTAGCAAAGCTATGCCGCATCATGTGCGGGTGAACATGGGTTGGTAAGCCGGCGCGGATCGCTAAGCTGCGCAAGCGTGCCTGAACGGTTCTGGGCGATAGGCGCGCCATACTGGCACTCAAAAATAGTGCGGGCGTAGCCTGTGCAGCTTGCAACTGCTGGCGTAGCTCTAGCCATGCTCTAAGCGAAGTCATCGCGGCCGTTCCGACAGGCACACTTCTGCGCTTGCCCCCTTTACCCAAGACCGTCACCTCCGCCGAATCCCAATCCAACCAACCTGCAGATTCGTATGTACGATCCTGACTAGGGGCTACATCAATTCCCAAAAGCTCGGATAAGCGCAGGCCAGAGGAATACAGCAACTCAAGGATGGCGGCATCGCGGACGGTTTCTAAGCCAGGATTGGCTTTGGCCTCTACGATTGCTTGATTAATTAATGCCAGCGCTTGCTCAACCGACAAGGCTTTGGGTAGCGCCCGCGCCCGCTTGGGTGCCTTTACATCGTCCACGGGATTTGCTTTTAAAGTCGGCTGATCCTGCTTCTGGGATAGCCAGTCGTACCACCCTCGCCATGCTGACAAGGTGCGCGCAATTGTCCTGGGTGATTTACCTTTGGAGTGCAAACGGGCTGCCCAGCGACGAATGTGGCTATTGGTAACGGCAACTAAGGCAATGCCATCCTCTTGCGTGAAATGCTCCAACTCGGATAAATCGGCCTGATAGGCCTTGATGGTGTGCGGCGAAAGTTGCCGCAATACATGCAGCTCGTGCAAATACGCTTGCACTTGGGGATGCAGCTTAGCCGAAGGGGGCTTCATAGGCTCCAACTCGGTCTAGGGCGGCTGCAGTGAGCTGTGCAATCTGCTGCAGATAAAACGCGCCCATATCCACGGTAAAACGCGTAGCATCGTGACTTGCTAACAGCAGCACAGCAGGCGGGTGAGCCTGCAAGGGTAAGCCAATTGCCACCATACTTTGCCATGCAGCATCCAATGGAGCTGACTGCGACAGTAGATCGATACTCGATTGGGGTAACTCGGCAATTGGGCCGCATAAGGGCTTTACAACCCAAGGGGCATAGGCTGCATTGGGGCTCAGAATACGCACTGCATCTACTTCAAATACCGCTGCAAGACCGGCCGTAACCGCAAGCTCTACATCCGCTTGATTGCTCGCCTTCATCAACATCAGCAACCAGGCTACTAGGCCTTGTTGGGTTTTATCGTTACGGCTACCAAAATGCAGCATTTCACTCAGGCGACGATTGAGTTCTGTATTTTGATTGCGCAACAAGGACATTTGACGCTCTTGTAAAGAGATAGTGCGGTCTTCGTGTGGGTGCTTTAAACGGATATCATTTAATAGCTCAGCATAGCGCTCAAAAAATCCCGGGGTTGCACGCAACCATTCGGCTACCAGCGCCTCTTGCTCTGCTTGGGTTGAATCAATCTCACTCATGCTTATTCCTAGCTCAATTTTTTACGCAGCAATTCATTCACCTGCTGTGGATTTGCCTTGCCTTGCGATGCCTTCATAACCTGCCCGACCAGCGCATTAAATGCTTTTTCCTTGCCGGCACGAAACTCGTCAACAAATGCGCTGTTGGCCTGCATCACCTGATCAATCAAGGTGCCGAGCTCGCCGCTATCGCTAATTTGCTTGAGGCCTTTTGACTCGATAATCGAATCTACTGTGCTCTTAATCTGACCCTCTAGCGCTTCTTTCCATAAGTCCGCAAAAATATCTTTCGCAATCTTATTAGAGATAGTTCCATCGGCCACACGACTTATCAGCGGGGCTAGATGCGATGCATTTAAAGGTGAGTCGGCTGCCGACATCCCGGCCCGATTTAAGGTCGATGCAAAGTCACCGGTCATCCAGTTGGCTGCTGCCTTTGCCAAGGGCTTGCCCAGTATCAACAGCAACTCTTCAAAGAGTGCTGCGGTAGCGCGATCTTGCGTTAATAGCTCGGCATCGTAGCGACTCAAACCAAATGCATCTTGCCACTGCTGTTTCAGCTGCGCTGGCAGGGCCGGCATGGTCGAACGAATCGACTCAATCCAAGCCTCATCAATCACCAGCGGCAGCAAATCGGGGTCCGGAAAATAGCGGTAATCTTGCGCGTCTTCTTTGCTGCGCATGCTGCGTGTCTCTTGCTTGTCGGGATCATACAAGCGCGTTTCTTGCACCACTGTACCGCCGTCTTCGATCAACTCAATCTGCCGACGGATTTCGTATTGAATGGCCTCTTCTAAGAAGCGGAAGGAGTTCAAATTTTTAATTTCACAGCGGGTGCCAAACGCTTCCTGCCCCATGGGACGCACCGATACGTTGGCATCGCACCGAAAGGAGCCCTCTTGCATATTGCCATCGCATACTCCAAGCCAAACCACCAGGCTATGCAGGGTTTTCGCATAGGCCACTGCCTCAGCAGCGCTGCGCATCACGGGCTCAGTCACAATTTCCAAAAGCGGTGTACCGGCGCGATTTAAATCAATGCCACTGGAGGGCTCACCATGCGGGCCAATAAAATCCTCATGCACTGATTTGCCGGCGTCTTCTTCTAAGTGGGCGCGCGTTAACTCAATTACCTTCGTGGTGTCGCCAACGCCTATTTCTAAGTGACCGCCTAATACAACTGGAATTTCATACTGGCTAATTTGGTAGCCCTTCGGAAGATCAGGATAAAAGTAATTTTTTCGTGCAAAGATACTGACGGGTGCAATTGCTGCGCCAATTGCTAAACCGAACCGAATGGCATGTTCGACTGCTTGGCGATTTAAAACTGGCAGCACGCCGGGCAAAGCCAAATCTACGGGGCATGCTTGTGTATTGACGTCCGCACCAAACTGCGTACTTGCCCCACTGAAAATTTTCGATGCAGTACGCAGTTGAGTATGCGTCTCCAGACCAATCACGACCTCCCATTGCATTACAGCACCTCGCTGGGTTGGCGCAGGTGCCAATCGGTGGCCTGCTGAAATTGATGCGCCACTTGTAAGAGTCGCGCTTCTGAAAAATAATTGCCAATCAGTTGCATGCCGATCGGCAAGTCTTGACTAAATCCACACGGCACGCTCATCGCTGGCAAGCCGGCGAGATTGGTAGACAAGGTATAAATATCAGCCAGGTACATTTGCAAGGGATCGTTTGATTTTTCACCAAACTTCCAAGCAACGTCTGGCGTGACGGGGCCCAGAATGAGGTCGCACTGCGCAAACGCGGTCTGAAAATCGGCAGCGATGATGCGGCGAATGCGCTGGGCTTGCAAATAGTAAGCATCGTAATAGCCATGCGACAAAACGTAACTGCCAATTAAGATGCGGCGCTTGACTTCCGCTCCAAATCCTTCGGTCCGTGACTTTTTATACATCTCAGACAAATCGCGGTATTCATTTGTACGATGGCCATAGCGAACACCATCAAACCGACTTAAATTACTCGATGCCTCAGCTGGTGCAAGCACGTAATAAACTGGTATCGAGAGTTTTGTTTTGGGCAGACTCACCTCAACCAAGGTCGCGCCTAAGGCCTGCAATTGATTTGCACCCTCGCGCACCGACTTAGCAACGCCATCTGCCAAACCTTCGGAAAAAAATTCTACTGGCAAGCCCACGCGCAATCCAGTTAGCGGCTTTGCTGCTGGGGCACTAGCGTCCCATGCGGTATTGAGATACCGGCCATAGTCCTCGCCCGAATCGGCCAAGGATGTTGAATCCCGTGGATCATGGTGGGACATTGCGCTCAGTAATAGAGCGCAGTCTTCGGCCGTTTTACCAATCGGGCCCGCTTGATCTAAGGATGATGCGTAGGCAATCATGCCGTAGCGGGATACCCGTCCATAACTGGGCTTAATTCCGGTAAGACCGCACAGTGCGGCCGGCTGACGAATCGAGCCACCCGTATCGGTACCTGTTGCAATCGGCGCTAAGCCAGCAGCGACCGCGGCGGCAGAGCCGCCAGATGAGCCACCAGCCACACATGCTGGGTTCCATGGGTTAAGGACCGGACCAAAGGCTGAATTTTCGTTGGAGGAGCCCATCGCAAACTCATCCATATTGGCTTTACCCAAACAAACCATGCCTGCGCCGCCTGGATTTTGCTCACTGGGCATGCCCAATCGCTCAACTACTGCTGCGTCAAATGGGCTTTGGTAGCCCAGCAGCATCTTTGAGGCGGCAGTTGACTTCCATCCGCGCGTAACAAAAACATCCTTATGAGCCAAGGGGATGCCGGTTAACTTACCGGCTTTGCCAGCCTCCCGAATACGGTCGGCGCTGGCAGCCTGCTCCATGGTTAAGTCTGGATTGACGTCCAAGAAGGCATTCCACCGAGTCCCCGCCTGAATACGCGATAAAAAATAGCCCGCTAATTCAGCACTTGAGACTGCCTTAGCCTCTAGAGCCTTAGCCAGCATGGCTACTGAAGATAAATGCCAGCTCATTCAATTACCCTTGGCACCAGAAAATAGCCGTCCTGCTGGGCTGGTGCCGATTGCATATTCTGCTCTCGATTACTCGGCTCGGTAACCTGGTCTGGGCGTAGTGGCTGGGCTAAATCGCGTAAAAATAGAATCGGGTGCGCCAAAGGGGCGAAATTGCTGGTATCAACAGCCTGCATCTCCTCCACTAAGGAAAAAATAGCCTGCAATTGGGGCAATACAAGCTCTGCCTCTGCTTGGCTTAACTCCAGGCGGGAGAGGTGCGCTATGCGCTGAACATCGTCAAGTTTCATGAGGCGCTAGGGTATCATTGGATTGTAATTTCATTAACTCTACTATTTTCCCACTTCCATTATGTTTGGTTTTTTTCGCAACTATTTTTCAAACGACCTAGCGATCGACTTAGGCACTGCCAACACCTTAATTTACATGCGTGATCGGGGTATTGTGCTTGATGAGCCCTCAGTGGTTGCAATTCGTCAAGAAGGCGGCCCCAATGGCAAAAAGACTATTTTGGCAGTTGGCACCGAAGCCAAAGCCATGCTTGGGCGTGTTCCAGGCAATATTGAAGCCATTCGCCCCATGAAAGATGGCGTTATTGCCGACTTCACGATTACCGAGCAGATGCTCAAGCAGTTCATCAAGATGGTGCATGAAAGCAAATTGCTGCGCCCCAGTCCACGCATCATCATTTGCGTACCTTGCGGCTCAACCCAAGTCGAGCGTCGCGCGATTCGTGAATCCGCTCT
>JBIIGG010000015.1:0-18722 GCA_044236575.1 Polynucleobacter sp.
GCGAACCAATGATTCCCCAGGCTTGAGGGGGCAAGATCCGAACAGGAATTTGCTTATTGCAACTGCGCTCGCTAACCCATGGCTCAATGGTTGGCGAGTTTTCTTGCCCCAGCATTGATCCGTTCTTAGCTGGAGCATGTATGAACACCGCATCTGATTTCAATTTAAATGATTTTGTAGCAAAGCATTGCGCAATCGCCGACATCACCCTGGCTGATTTTGGCCGCAAAGAAATTGCCATTGCCGAAACCGAAATGCCGGGACTGGTTGCGATTCGCGATGAATTCGCGGCAACCCAGCCGCTGCGCGGAGCCCGTATTACGGGTTCACTGCACATGACGATTCAAACGGCAGTACTGATTGAGACGCTTGAAGCTTTAGGCGCCAAAGTGCAGTGGGCATCCTGCAATATTTTTTCAACGCAAGACCATGCAGCCGCAGCAATTGCCGCCAATGGTACTCCCGTATTTGCGATTAAGGGCGAGACCTTAGAGCAATATTGGGATTACACCCACCGCATTTTTGAGTGGGCTGATGGTGGCTTCACCAATATGATTTTGGATGACGGCGGTGATGCAACATTACTGCTGCACTTGGGTACAAAGGCAGAAAAAGACCAAGCAGTCTTGAGTAACCCCAGCAGCGAAGAAGAAACCATTTTGTTCTCGACCATTAAGAGCAAACTAGCGATTGATCCAACTTGGTACTCGACTCGCTTAGCCAAGGTTGAAGGCGTTACGGAAGAGACAACAACCGGCGTGCATCGCCTGTATCAAATGTTTGCTAAAGGTGAATTGGCTTTCCCTGCAATTAACGTGAACGATTCGGTTACCAAGAGCAAGTTTGATAACTTGTATGGCTGCCGCGAGTCGTTGGTTGACGCGATCAAGCGCGCTACCGATGTCATGATCGCTGGAAAAGTTGCCGTGGTTGCGGGTTATGGTGACGTTGGTAAGGGTTCAGCACAAGCCTTGCGCGCCTTGTCCGCTCAGGTTTGGGTAACGGAAGTGGATCCAATCTGCGCATTGCAGGCAGCAATGGAAGGCTATCGCGTTGTCACGATGGACTACGCAGCAGACAAAGCCGATATCTTTGTATCGGCAACCGGCAATTACCATGTGATTACCCATGACCACATGGCGCGCATGAAAGACCAAGCCATTGTTTGTAACATCGGTCACTTTGATAATGAGATTGATATTGCAGGCGTTGAAAAATACCGCTGGGAAGAAATTAAGCCCCAAGTCGATCACGTCATTTTCCCTGCCATGAATGGCATGCCTGAAAAGCGCATCATCATTCTGGCTAAGGGCCGTTTGGTTAACTTGGGCTGCGGTACAGGTCACCCATCTTATGTGATGAGCTCTTCGTTTGCGAACCAAGTGATCGCGCAAATTGAGTTGTGGGGCGCAGTTGGCACGAAGAAATACCCCGTCGGCGTTTATACCTTGCCAAAACACTTAGATGAAAAAGTGGCGCGCTTGCAGCTGAAGAAGCTGAATGCGCAACTGACCGAGTTGAGCGATCAACAGGCCAGCTACATTGGGGTAACTAAGCAAGGCCCTTACAAGCCAGAGCATTACCGTTATTAATCGCAGCTGTACTAGATAGGTCAAATGCAATGGAATTGAGCGTCGAATTTTTTCCACCAAAAACACCTGAGGGAGAAAACAAACTCCGTCTGGTGCGTGAGCGCTTTAGTGAATCACTGAAGCCGGCGTTCTACTCCGTTACATTTGGCGCTGGGGGATCAACCCAGTCTGGTACTTTAAAGGTGGTTGGCGAAATTCATGCGGCGGGTGAGTCTGTAGCGCCACATTTATCCTGCGTTGGCAGTTCGCGTGACAGCGTACGCGCGATGCTGCATCAGTATCGCGAATTAGGGGTACGTCGCATCGTTGCTTTGCGCGGTGATTTGCCATCTGGCATGGGTCAATATGGTGAGTTCTCGCATGCCAATCAGTTAGTCGAGTTCATTCGGGCAGAGACGGGCGATTGGTTTCATATTGATGTCGCGGCCTACCCAGAAACCCATCCACAAGCAAAGTCGCCTGCTTCGGACCTCCAGTTTTTTGTAGAAAAAATGAAGGCGGGAGCCAATTCAGCTGTAACGCAATACTTCTTTAATTCGGATGCGTACTTTCGGTTTGTGGAAGATGCGTATGACTTGGGTGTCACCCAGCCGATTATTGCTGGGATTATGCCGATCACCAATTGCAGTCAGTTATTACGCTTTTCAGATGCATGCGGCGCTGAAGTACCGCGGTGGATTCGCTTGCGCTTGCAGTCCTTTGGCGACGACACGGCATCCATTAAATCCTTTGGCGAGGACGTCGTAACCGATTTGTGTGACCAGCTGCTGGTTACCGGCGCGCCTGGTTTGCATTTTTACTCGCTAAACCAAGCCGACGCGGTATTGGCGATTGCTGAGAACCTAAACCTAGGCTCAAACTAGTCGCCCTTAAAGCGCAAGCCAGATTCAGTCAGCATGGCATCGAGCGGCTCATCATGGGCCTCTGGCTGCCACTGCGCAGGACTTAACTGCTGCCAGTCATACCCCACTCCAATAGAGATCATGTTTGGCTTAGTGGCGTGCAAGCGGGCTAGTGTTCGGTCAAAATAGCCACCACCATAGCCCAGTCGCCAGTAATGCATTTGCAGTGGATCTCTGTGGGTATTGCTAGCCCAAGACCAGCCGACGCAGGGGATCAAAATGCAGTCGGGCTCAATCGACTTAATTTTGGGGTCATTTGGATTGGGCTCTGAAATCCCATGTTGCTGGCTTACCAGTGCGTCTCCATCCTGCCAGCTATAAAAATCCAGCTGCTTATCAGCGCGCATGATGGGTAGGGCTAGCTGCCTGCCATGCTTTGCTTTGGCCCAGTGGGTTAGGGACTGGCGTAAATCAATTTCTTGCTGAATCGGCCAATAGAGTGCAATTGATTCGATGGACTGCAGCTCTGTTGCGAGCGCTTGATTTAAGGCTGCTACCACTACTTGGCTTTTAGAAGAGGCGTTAGAGTCTTGCGCGTACGCAGTGCGTTCCAGTAACAGTCGATTTCGAAGGGCTTTTAAGTCTGGGTTCGGCATACGAAATAGTATCAAGCAAGAGCGCTATGAATGAAAAAACAAATAAAAGTTAGACTATAGGGATGACACCATTTATTTGTACTGATCGACTTTTTGCAGCACTACCCCTCATCCGCTCTCTTAAGTGGATGCTAACAGCCATTTTGATCTGTTGTGGACTTTTCATTGCTCAGGAGAGTGTGCACGCAAAAAAACCTGCCAAACCAACTGCTAACCCACTGGAATTGACTGAGGCGGACAGAACATTCATCGAGTTACGGGAGGCATCACGAAAAAATGATCCAGCTCGGGCTCAGCAGTTGGCTGCCAGTTTGCCTAATTATGTATTTGGCGACTATGTTGAGTATTACAAAATAAAACCCCAATTATTTGATGCAGGCGGCGTTGCGCGTGCCGATACAAATGCAGACAGTCAGGTCATCGGATTTCTGAATAAATATGAAGGCACTGCATTGTCTGATCGCATGCGCAATGACTGGTTGCTGGTTTTGGGCAAGCGCAAAGACTGGCGTGCGTTTGATGCGGAATACCCCAAGTTTGCCTTGGACGACGATACCTCGGTGAAATGCTATGCCTTGCAATCGCGTTTGGCTCAAGGCGAGATAGCCGCCAAGACGGCTCGCGATGCCCACCTCGTCATGTTAGACCCCAAGTTTTATGGTCAGGGATGTCAGGAGTTGGTGCCCTTATTATTGAATGCTGGGGCCATTACACCAGCCGAAGCAAAAGCCTATGGCCGTAGTGCTGCTGAAATGGGACTCGAGACCATGGGCCGGAAAATGGCCGGAGAAGATCCCATTGGCGAGATTGTGAAGGCAGCCAGAGCCGACCCCGTGAAAGCCTATCGTGACTTTTCTCAGAGCGCAACGCGGTATAGCAAAGAAAACCAAGCGGCGGGGTGGGGTGTCATCGGTCAGTTCTTGGCCAAGCGCCAAGACCTCAGAGCAGATGATGTGTTCCGGATGCAGCACGACTTGGGCTTTAGTGAATTGCTCTCGACCGAGAGTCAAGAATGGAAAGTGCGAGCAGCACTGCGCGCGCAAGATTGGCCCTTAGTAAGGGATGCGATTGAAACCATGAATCCGGCAGTGCGGTCAAAAGACCCTGCGTGGACCTATTGGTATGGGCGAGCACTCGAGGCTACTGGGCAAGCCGCTAAAGGCAAAGAGCAGTATGAGCTTATTCATGAGCAATTTAATTTTTATGGGCAATTGGCGCGCGAAGAGCTTGGTAAGAAAACCCAAATTCCAACGCGAGTTCGGGTAACGGATCAAGAGATCAAGCCCATGGCCGAGCGCAAAGGCTTTATTCGTGGCGAGCGCTTCTATGCCATGAATTTACGCTTTGAGGGCAACCGAGAATGGAATTGGGAGTTGCGCGGCATGAGCGATAAAGAGCTCTTGGCTGCTGCCGAATACGCCAAACGTATCCAGCTCTATGATCGGACCGTCAATACGGCAGATCGAACAAAAGCAGAACATGATTTCACTTTGCGCTTTCCAACGCCGTACCGGGATGAGCTCACTCCTATCGCTAAGCAAATTGATCTCAATTTAGCGTGGGCTTATGGATTAATTCGGCAAGAGTCGCGCTTCATTATGAATGCCACTTCTTCCGTAGGCGCTTCCGGTTTGATGCAAGTCATGCCGAATACAGCTAAATACGTGGCCAAGAAAATTGGTATGACCTCATATACGCAAGAAAAGTTAAAAGACACGAATACCAACTTAACCTTGGGAAGCAATTACCTCAATATGGTGTTAGTGGATTTAGATGGATCGTGGGTATTGGCATCAGCCGCCTACAATGCCGGCCCATCCCGTTCTAAGTTATGGCGCGAACGCTTAAATACTCCAGTCGAGGGCGCGATATTTGCAGAGACAATACCCTTTCATGAAACAAGAGTCTACGTTAAAAATGTAATGTCCAATGCCAGTTATTACTCGGGTGTGATGACGGGCCAAACCATTTCTTTAAAACAGCGCCTTGGAACGATTGCTCCCAAGGCTGCAATACAAAGTGAGTTGCCATGAAATACGACGTACTCGTTATTGGCGGTAATGGATTTGTTGGTGGTGTGCTAGTGCGCAGATTGCAGCGCGAAGGCTATTCGGTCTTATTACCAACGCGCCATTTGGCTGCAGCGCGGGATTTTCGTTTGTTGCCAAGCGTTCATCTCGTGCAGGCTGACGTCAATAACCCGACCACATTAAATGACTTATGTAGTCAGGTTAAGCCAGGTGGCACCGTCATTAATTTAGTCGGTGTCTTGCACGATCGTCCAGCCAAGCCCTATGGCAAGGTATTTGAGCGCGCCCATGTATTGCTACCAACCCACTGCATCGCTGCAATGAAAGCTAGTGGCATCAAACGCTATTTGCACATGAGCGCATTGGGCGCAGACTCGCACGGACCATCGATGTACCAACGCAGCAAAGGCGATGGCGAGGCCGCGGTCCGAGCCAGCGGATTGGATTGGACTATTTTTAGGCCTTCCGTCGTTTTTGGACAAGAGGATCAATTCATCAATCTGTTTGCTAACTTGGCAAAAGTGTTTCCAGTGATTCCCTTAGCAAATTCTCAAGCGCTATTTCAGCCGGTAAGCGTCAATGATGTGGCCGCCGCCTTTATTGCTTCGATCACGATGAAGCAAACCATTGACCAAACCTATTCTTTGGTTGGGCCTGAGGTGCTCAGCATGGCAGAGCTAGTTCGTTTTGCGGCCTTAAAAGCACAAACTACGACGCGGGTTATTCCGATGCCAGCCATCGTCGGCTATCTACAGGCGTTGATGTTCGAATTCTTGCCCGTGCCCACCTTGATGTCCCGTGACAACATTGCGTCCATGCAATTGCCTAATGTATTACCACCGACTGCAGCTGATGACTTGATAACCACCTTCGGCATATCGCGCCAATCCATCCGGAGTCTGTTGGCTTGAACGTATACGCCGTTGGCGGAGCAATACGGGATGCTGTAATGGGTATCCCGGTGAACGACATTGATTACGTTGTAGTTGGAAGTAGTGCAGAGGAAATGATTGCGCTAGGCTACCAGCCGGTTGGTAAAGACTTCCCAGTTTTTTTACATCCCCAGACCCATGCCGAATACGCATTAGCTCGAACCGAGCGAAAAACAGGTGTTGGTTATCAAGGTTTTCATTTTTATGCCGATCCTTCGGTCACCTTAGAGCAAGATTTACAGCGGCGTGACCTCACGATTAATGCCATGGCCCAGCGCGTTGATGATACTGGCGCGTTAGTAGGCCCCATCATCGATCCCTATGGCGGGCAAAACGATATAGAGGCCAAGGTATTTCGCCACGTTTCCGCTGCATTTGCAGAAGACCCATTACGTTTATTGCGCATTGCTCGGTTTGCTGCGCGCTTTCCAGCATTTACGATTGCAGCCGAAACACAAGAGGCGCTGCGCGCCATTGTGCAGTCGGGTGAGTTGTCGGCGCTATCGCTTGAGCGCGTATGGCAAGAGTTTGATCGCGGTATGCGTTCGGCAGATCCACTGCGCATGGTGGAGGTACTTTTGGAGACCGGCGCTGCAGAGCAATTTTTGCCGCAGCAATTGATTACTGTTTACAAGAATCCGCACCTCAAAAAACAATTGGCAAGCGACCTTGATTTGTTAGCTGCAAACAAAGCAGCAGAAGTCGATTCCGTTTGTGCCGTGCTATTGGCCGATCTCAGTGAAGACGCTATTCGGCAATGGTCTGAAACAATCCGCATGCCCCATGGCACCCGGGATATTGCTGAACTATTCTCAGCGCTAAAAAAACGAGTGACACAACAAGGCTATAGCGCAGGCGACATTCTGGCTTGGTTTAATCGAGCCGATGCGTGGCGTAAGCCCGAGCGCGCAGAAAAACTAATCGCGCTGGCTGGTATTTTGGGTTTTCAGGTACAGCGGTTCAGCACCGGCCTAGCAGCAGCGCTGGCCATCGATAGCCAAGCTATTATTCAGGGCCTTTCAGCAGCAGATCAGCAGCAGGGTGAACGCATTCGCTCCGCAATCGATGCAGCACGATTACAGGCTGTGGAGTCGGTTACGGCCACCTAAGCCTGGAAGCATGTCGAGCGAGAGTGCGGGCAGATTCTTTTTGAACGCAAAGACTTTAAAGAGCTCCCCCATCTCTGCTTCCGATAACAATTTTTGTAAGGCATTGGAGACCGGTAAAAAAGCAGTCGCGTTAGCCGGATCCATTTTTTCCAAAACTAAATCGCCAATACCCGCTTCCAATAAGAAGTTACCTTGATTGTTGAAATAGATTTCGTCTGCTCCAGCAGAAAGCGCTGCACGCGAAATCGAAGACCACTCCACATGGCTCGTTAGATCGCACAGGCCCGGCAGATAGAGGGGGTCTGTAATGGCATGGTGGCGGTGGTGGGCCATCAATGTTCCTTGCTCACGCTGCGGGTGAAAAAACTCACTCGCCGGAAATCCATAATCCAGCGTAACAAAAAGACCGCTCGTCAGCGCCTGAGTTACAGCCGCAATCCATGCCACATTTTGTGGATTGATTTCGGTGGTGTAGCCTTCAGCGAAGGAGTGGGTTAGGAGATGGTCTGATAAAAGTTGCCGATCGACTGTTGGCCCGATCTCTAAAGCAAGGGTGCCATTCTGAATGGCTACCCCTTGCTGGCGCCATTCTCTGTTTTGGTAAACAATGCGTTCGCACGGCATTGCATCAAGCACTTCATTTGCAATCATGACGCCCTCAAAATCAATTGGCAGGGCGCTGAGCCAGTCGATTGAGGTTGAGCATTGCAGATCATTTTTCGTTTCTTCTAATAAGGTGCGCTGACGCTGTGCTAAATCGGGAGCGATTTCGAGAATGCCATAGTGATCTAAGGGAAAATTGAGCTCCGCTAAGCGATGAAGGATGGAGGCAGCCAACTTGCCTGTTCCAGCCCCAAACTCAAGAATTCGGGTTGGTTTGCCTTGGGACCGAAATGCCTCCAAGACCGGCAAGATGGTATTGGTCAGTGCCATACCAAAAAAAGGGCTAATCTCCGGGGCAGTAGTGAAGTCCCCGCCGCTTCCCAATTTATGGGCACCAGCACTGTAATAGCCACTACCTGCTTGGTACAAGGCCATCTCCATATAGCGCGAAAAAGGCAAGTAACCCCCGTGCGATGCTACTTCCAGGGCAATTTCTGCGCTTAAGCGTGCGCTAAACGCTTTTTCGGTGTCGGTCAAGGTAATATCCATAACTCGCTAGTCTAAGAGAAAAACGTGAATTCAAGCTCCTCCACCTCACCCAAGGCCAAAAAATGCGTTTTGGTCACTGGCGCTGCAAAGCGCGTGGGGCAGGCTATTGCCATTCATTTTGCAGAACAAGGCTGGGATGTGGCCGTTCATTATGGGAAGTCAAAAGCGGAAGCCGATGAAACGGTTACTGCGATTGAGAAATTAGGCTCTAGGGCAATGGCGTTTCAGGCGGATTTAGCCAGCGAGTCAGAAATTACTGCTCTGTTTACGGCTGTCACAGCCAATCTGGGCAGCCTGGATTGCATCGTCAATAGTGCCTCACAGTTTGAGTATGACCGGGCTAGCGCAGAGCCTGAGCTCATTAATACGGCTTTTTTTCAGAAGATGATGCAAGTGAATGTTTTAGCACCGGTCCTCTTGGCGCAGTTGCTCTACCGACAGCAAAAATCCAGAGCAGTGGATCCTTTGTCTGGTGGCGATATTCCAGCAGTGATCCAGCTGCTTGATCAGAAGCTGATTAATCTCAATCCCGATTATTTTTCATACACCCTCTCGAAGGGCGCACTGGAGTGCGCAAGCCAGATGATGGCGATGGATTTCGCCCCCTATCTGCGCGTTGTTGGATTGGCGCCCGGTATTTCCTTGCCATCCGGTCCGCAGTCTGAGGATGGCTTTAAAGCCGCCCATACAATGACACCATTAAAACGCTCATCCACCCCAAGCGATATTGCAAGGACAGCCGTTTTTATTGCAGAGTCAAATGCGATTACGGGTACAACAATTTACGTCGATGGAGGCCAGCATTTAATGCCATCATCACGCGATGTTATGTTTAAAACTGAATAGGCTTTACAGAATGCTAGATGCGATGCAGCACCCCTCCTTACTCGATTGCCGCCGTTTGTTTTTGCGGGATTATGAGATTTATATCAATATCGGCGTGCATGACTTTGAGAAAAAAGCAGAGCAGCGGGTGATTCTGAATATTGACTTATATATTCCGTTTGCGCTCAACACACCAAGAAAAGATACCTTGGATGAGGTACTCGATTACGACTTCATGCGCGAAACCATTCGGACAAGGGCTCAGAAAGGCCACATTCATTTACAAGAAACGCTCTGCGACGACATTGTTGCTGCCATGCTGGCCCACCCGAATGTGATGGCGGCCCGCGTTTCTACTGCTAAGCCAGACGTTTACTCCGACTGCCACTCGGTGGGCGTCGAGGTGTTTCGTATTAAAGATTCGTTACGGTAAGGTAAGTTTGTGAGCGATCCACGTAAAGCCGCGTTTGAAGAAAACAAACTCGAGAAAAAACTGTCTCGTTTAGTTGGTCAGGCGATTGGTGACTTTGGCATGATCGAGGATGGCGATAAAGTCATGGTTTGTGTCTCTGGCGGAAAAGACAGCTACGCCATGCTCGATATTCTGCTGAAATTGCGAGAGCGGGCACCCATCCAGTTTGAAATCGTTGCAGTGAATTTAGATCAGAAGCAGCCGAACTTTCCAGCAGAAACATTGCCGAATTATTTAAGCTCTTTAGGTGTGCCATTTCATATTGAAGAGCAGGATACCTACAGCATTGTGAAGCGTGTGATCCCAGAGGGTAAGACAACCTGCGGTTTATGCTCCCGTTTACGGCGCGGCATTTTGTACCGGGTTGCTGATGAATTGGGCGCAACGAAGATTGCCCTTGGCCATCATCGCGACGATATCCTTGAAACCCTAATGCTTAATCTGTTTTATGCCGGTAAATTGAAGGGCATGCCACCCAAGTTGAGATCCGATGACGGCAAGCACATCGTGATTCGGCCACTTGCCTATGTTCCTGAAAAACTACTCGAGCGGTATGCCGAGGATATGCAGTTCCCCATCATTCCCTGCGATTTGTGTGGCAGCCAGCCCAATCTGCAGCGCGGTGCGATGAAGCAAATGCTGCGCGACTGGGAAAAGAAACACCCAGGCCGAGTAGAAAATCTCTTTCGGGCGATGCACCACATTGTGCCGTCCCATTTAATGGACCGCGAGGCATTTGATTTCGCCAATTTAGAGATCGATGGCAGCATTGGTGGAGCCCTTGGTAGCTTAGGGGCCAGATCCCCGGGTGATCGCGGAATCGATGAGTCTGAACTCGATGAACTTGCCTGCGGGACTCTGATACGCGGCGTTTATAATTAATAGCATGAATATTGTCATTCTGGCTGCAGGACAGGGAAAGCGGATGAAATCCGCTTTGCCGAAGGTCTTGCAAACTTTGGCCGGTAAACCCTTACTAGAGCATGTTCTCGTCACCGCCAATCAGCTCGTCGCTAAAGCTAAAACTAAACCCGTCGTTGTGATTGGCCATGGCGCTAGTGCCATCACTGCTTACTTAGAGCAGATTCAAAAAAATCATCCAGGACTTACTGATGCAGTGACGGTGATGCAAAAAGAGCAAAAAGGCACAGGCCATGCGTTGTTGCAAGCGCTGCCCAAGCTTGATCTAGATGAGCCCACCCTGGTGCTTTATGGTGATGTTCCCTTAATTTCCAAAAAAACCCTAATGCGTTTAGTAACGTTGGCCGACGGTAAGCGTGGAAGCGACTCCGCTCTTGCTTTGCTAACGCAGCAAATGGAAAACCCAACAGGGTATGGCCGCATCCTGCGTGACACTGAAGGTGCTGTCACGGGTATCGTTGAGGAAAAGGATGCAGATCGCCACCAAAAAAACATCTCCGAAATTAATACGGGAATGATGGTGTTGCCAAGTGGCCGACTCAAGAAATGGCTTAAATCATTGCAGGCGAGTAATGCGCAGGGCGAGTATTACTTAACGGATGTGATTGCAATGGCTGCGCAAGACAATGTTCCGATTCGTACAGCCCAAGCAGATTTTGAGTGGGAAACCACTGGCGTCAATAGCCGCGATCAATTGGCAGCGTTAGAGCGAACCCATCAGTACGTAATTGCAATGCAATTAATGGAGGCGGGCGTTTCCTTGCTCGATCCGGCCCGCATCGATGTTCGTGGAACCTTGAGCTGCGGCTCGGATGTGGTCATCGATGTCGGGTGTGTTTTTGAAGGCAAGGTCACGCTGGACTCCGGCACGCGCGTCGGGCCCTATTGCATCGTCCGTAATAGTGCAATTGGTAAACAGGTTGCGATTCAGGCATTTAGCCATTTAGATGGCGCTGTGGTTGGAGCCAATTCGATTATTGGACCCTATGCCCGCTTACGTCCTGGTGCTGATTTAGCGAATGACGTACACATTGGCAATTTTGTCGAGGTTAAGAACAGCAAGATTGATTCCAATAGCAAGGCAAACCATTTGGCCTATGTTGGTGATTCGATTGTGGGCGCACGCGTCAATATCGGTGCTGGCACTATTACCTGCAATTACGATGGCGTCAATAAACACCAGACCATTATTGAGGACGATGTCTTTATTGGTTCCGACACACAGCTTGTTGCCCCGGTTCGAGTGGGACGTGGAGCGACCTTGGGTGCAGGCACGACCTTAACAAAAGATGCGCCTGCTAATCAGTTAACGGTATCGCGTGCCAAGCAACTCTCGATCCAGTGGCAGCGCCCCGTTAAGCAAGAAAAGAAAGCGGTCAGTAAAAAAGCGACTGCCAAAAAAGCAACTCCTAAAAAAACGATAAAGGCCAAAAAATAATGTGCGGTATTGTTGGCGCGGCATCACGCACAAATATTGTTCCTATCCTTATTGAAGGTTTGCGTCGCCTTGAGTACCGTGGCTATGATTCATGTGGATTTGCGGTAATTAATGCTGCTGATGCAAAGCACCCCATCGAGCGCGCCCGGACAACTGCACGGGTTGCTGAACTGGCCGAACAAGGCAATCAGTTTCAGGGCACTTTAGGTATAGCCCATACACGCTGGGCAACCCACGGCAAGCCGGATACCCATAACGCCCATCCGCATATATCCAATCAGTTAATTGCAGTAGTGCATAACGGCATTATTGAAAACTACGATGTATTGCGCACCGAGCTGATGGCCGCAGGCTATGTATTTGAGTCAGAGACTGATACGGAAGTCATTGCCCATTTAATCCACCAAACCTATGTTGCACAGTCCAGTCGGAACATTGCGCTTGCTGTGCGTGCGGTATTGCCACGCTTGCACGGTGCCTATGCGATTGGAGTGATTGCGCAAGATTGCCCCGATACCTTAATTGGCGCGCGTGTTGGATCTCCACTGGTGGTTGCTTTTGGTGAGAATGAACACTTTATTGCGTCTGATGCTTTGGCCCTTGCAGGGCATGCAAAGACGATGCTGTATTTAGAAGAAGGTGATGTTGCTGTCTTAAAGGCCGACCAGGTCAGCATTACCGATGGCAATGGTCAATTGGTTCAGCGCGTGCATAAACCCATGCCAGCCCAAGCGGACTCCGTTGATTTAGGCCCCTATCAGCACTACATGCAAAAAGAAATTTTTGAGCAGCCCACAGCCATTGCTAATACGCTTGCTAACATTACGCATTTTGGACCTGATCTTTTTAATGCCGATCCACAGGCATGGCGGGAGTTTGATCAGATTCTGATTTTGGCATGTGGTACTAGTTATTACTCGGCTTGCGTTGCCAAGTATTGGCTTGAATCGATTGCTGGTATGCCGACGCAGGTAGAAATTGCCAGCGAATACCGCTACCGCACTTCAGTGCCGAATCCCAAGACACTGATTGTGGTGGTATCGCAGTCGGGCGAGACGGCGGACACCTTAGCCGCCCTGCGTCACTCCAAAGAACTTGGCCATACGATGACCTTGGCGATTTGTAATGTGGCCAGCAGCGCCATGATTCGTGAAACGAATTGGTGCTTTTTAACGAAGGCGGGTACTGAAATTGGAGTGGCTTCAACCAAAGCGTTTACTACCCAATTGCTTGCGCTCTATCTATTGACCATGTCGATTGCTAAGCGCCAGGGTCGTATAAGTGATGCAGAGGAGGAGGGCGCACTAAAGGCATTGCGGCATTTGCCCAAGGCCTTGATTGCAGTATTGGCTTTAGAGCCGCAAATCATCGCTTGGAGCGCGGCGTTTGCGCAGTGTGAAAATGCCCTTTTCTTAGGCCGAGGCCTGCACTACCCGATTGCCCTTGAGGGCGCCTTAAAGCTGAAAGAGATTTCCTATATTCATGCGGAAGCCTATCCGGCAGGCGAGTTAAAGCATGGTCCATTGGCATTGGTCACAGAAAAAATGCCTGTGGTGACGGTGGCTCCAAACGATGCATTGCTTGAAAAACTGAAATCCAATATGCAAGAAGTGAAGGCCCGTGGCGGTCGTTTGTATGTATTTGCGGATCAAGATACAGAAATCGTCAGCAGTGATGGCATTGCTGTAATTCGTTTGCCTGAACACTATGGAGATTTATCACCCATTTTGCATGTGGTGCCACTGCAATTGCTGGCTTATCACACGGCGTGCGCTCGCGAAACCGATGTGGATAAACCAAGAAATCTAGCAAAAAGTGTCACCGTCGAATAAGTCCTCACACTTCGTGCGGTTGGATTACCTTTAAGTCTTTACCATTCGAGCCCTAATGGCTTCAGAGAGGCTTAGAGCACCGAATAAAGCCCCTTATCTGTGTTCAAATAAGGGTTGCCATGAGCGAATCAATACTTAGTCCCTCACCCGATATTCAAAGACGCATGCACTTAGCTCAGCGTGCATTAGTCACACTCTTTGCAGCTAGCCTGGTTGCTTGTGCGGCAGGGCCTGATTTTAAGCAGCCGGATGCTCCAAAAGTAGCTCGCTTTACTGAAAAGCCGACTGCCACCACACTAGCGACTGCGCCCAATGTGGCTGGAGGAACAGAGCAGCGGATTATTCCAGATACCGATATCCCGGCGGAGTGGTGGACCTTATTTAAATCACCTCAGTTGGATAAGTTGATTAAAACAGCCTTGGAGCAAAATCCCAATCTAGCTGCGGCGGATGCAGCCCTGCGCGTTGCTCAGGAAAATGTGAATGCGCAAATTGGTGGGCAGTATTTCCCGAGCGTTGGTTTGGGGGCCAATACAACTCGCCAACAGCAATCTCTAGCTACATTTGGATTGCCTGGTCAAAACATTTACAACGTATACAACACCTCCGTTAATGTGGGTTACCGTTTGGATGTATTTGGCGCTGCGAGACGAGCCGTGGAGAGCGCCCGCGCACAAGCAGAAATCAGTCAATTTCAGCTCGAAGGCGCATACCTCGCTTTAACTGCCAATATCGTGACAGCAGCCGTTCGCGAAGCTGCACTGCGCGCGCAGTACGCTGCCACATCCGAGATTCTAAAAGCCCAGCAAAATTTTGCCGATGTAACCGAGCGCCAGCTTGCCATTGGTACGGTATCGCGGGTAGACCTGACATCGCAGCAAACCTTGGTGGCGAACTCCCAGGTTGATTTATTGACCTATGAACGGAACCTTGCTTTTGCTCGAAATCAACTTGCCGTATATACCGGGGCATTTCCAAGCAATGCACAGATTGCTGAATTCGAGTTAGCCAATTTACATTTACCCGATAAGCTCCCACTCTCTCTGCCATCGAGCCTAGTGCGGCAGCGCCCAGATATTCGGGCAGCCGAGGCCTTACTCAAGTCAACCAATGCCTTAGTGGGTGTGGCTACGGCCAATCTGTTGCCACAAATTAATCTAAGTGCCAGCGTAGGGTCGGTTGCACTTTCCTCAGGAGCCTTATTTGGACCTTCGGCCGCAATTTGGAGTGTTGCTGGCGGGGTCTTTCAACCTTTGTTTCAGGGCGGGCAACTGCTAGCGCAGCGGCGCGGTGCAATTGCCGGCTTCGAACAGGCAGTGTTTCAGTATCAAGCGACTGTTCTCACTGCCTTTCAGGAGGTAGCGGATGCCTTGCGTGCCCTCGAGACCGGCGCCGAGTCATTAAAAGCTGCTGCCGATGCCGCGCGCTACTCTAAAGAAACCTTAGATTTAGTCCAAGAGCAATACAAGCTAGGAACCAGTAGCTACTTAGCTGTGCTCTATTACCAAAACCTGTATCAGCAAGCTATGGTCAAGTTTGTACAGGCGCAGGCAGTACGCTTTGCGGATACGGCGGCATTGTTTGCCGCACTAGGCGGAGGCTGGTGGAACCGAGATGGTCCAGCATATCAATCGAATGTTGCAAGGAATGCGCAATGAAATCATTGCAGAAATTTATTCAAACACTGAAGTCTAAAGTACATGAGTGGAAACTAATGGGATACCTAAGCAAGGCTTGGAACGCAATCAATCAACTCTTTAGTCGTATTGGCAATACCCTTCGCCTACGCGCACGATTCAAGAACACAAAAACCTATGCCAAGCTGATGGCGATGACGCCTTTGCGTCGCCGCATGATCGTTATGCTAATTTCGGTTTTCATTTTGCTTGGACTACTGGTTGGTTTTAACACACTTAAAACCGCACTGATTACCTACTTTATCTCCAGTGCGGGCTTGCCGCCTGCAACGGTATCTACCATGGCAGCGGAAGAGGCTGAGTGGCAGCCGACCTTAAGTAGTGTGGGCAATATCCGCGCGTTTCGCGGAGTTGATTTAAGTGCCGAGACTGGCGGTGCAGTATTAGATGTGTTCATTAAATCCGGAATGGATGTGAAGAAGGGCGATTTATTAATTCAGCTCAATGATGCAGCGGATATTGCACAACTCAATTCCTTTAAAGCAATGGCTGATTTGGCTAAGGTAATTAATGAACGTGATAAACAGCAGCTCGCGATTCAGGCCATTAGTAAAAACGTTTTTGATACCAGTGCAGCGGATGCTAAATCAAAAGCAGCTCAGGTTGAGCAGCAGGCTGCGTTAGTTGCAAAGAAGAGTATCAAGGCTCCATTTGGTGGCCGCGTCGGCATCATTGCGATTAACCCAGGCCAATATGTCAATGCAGGCGATAAGATGTTGACCCTGCAAACACTTGACCCTATTTTTGTGGATTTCACCTTGCCACAAAGTACAGCAGGCATGATTCAAGTGGGGCAAGAGATTGAAATGAAGACCGATGCATTTAAAGATGCCGGGTTCAAAGGCAAGATTACGGCTGTGAGCCCAAAGGTTGAGCTCAACACACGCAATATGCAAATTGAGGCAATGGTGAGTAATCCCGATAAAAAAGTATTACCTGGCATGTTTGCCAACGTCACCATCAACTTGGGTGATCGCGTTAAATACCTCACCCTGCCCCAAACAGCGATTACCTACAACCCTTACGGCAGCACCGTTTTTATTGCTCGCAAAACCGATCGTATGGATAAGCAAGGTAAGCCGCTGATTGAAGCTGAGCAAGTATTTGTGACAACAGGCCTCACCCGGGGCGATCAGGTCGCGATTGTCAAAGGCCTTGAGCCGGGTGTGATGGTGGTCACTAGCGGACAGCTCAAATTAAAAAATGGTACGCCATTGATTATTAACAATAAGGTCCAGCCCGGCTTTAATCCCAATCCAAAGCCACAAGAACAATAAATCGAGCGAACTGACTAATTTATGAAGTGGACTGATCTATTTATTCGCAGACCCGTCTTGGCGCTGGTTGTGAGTGCGCTCATTCTGGTGTTTGGGCTGAAGTCCGCCAGTACCTTACCGGTCAATCAGTACCCGCAAACTCAAAATGCCATTGTTACCATCACAACGGCATATTTTGGTGCAGATCCAGAAACGATTGCCGGCTTCATTACGCAGCCCTTAGAGGCGGCGATTGCGCAAGCCCAAGGAATTGATTACCTTTCATCAACCAGCATTAGTGGCATCTCCACGATTATTGCAACCTTGCAACTCAACTACGATGCCAATAAAGCGCTGACGCAAATTAATACGCAAATCAGCTCCGTTCGTAATCAATTGCCACCGCAGGCTCAGCAGCCCGTTCTAACCGTTCAAGTCGGTCAAACCACTGCAGCGATGTACCTCGGGTTTTACAGTGACGTTATTCCGAACAACAGTACAACCGATTACCTCTTGCGGGTAGTTAAGCCAAAGCTTGACTCGGTCGCAGGCGTGCAAAATGCCGAGATCTTAGGCGGTCGTAAGTTTGCCTTGCGTGCTTGGCTGGATCGCGACCGCATGGCTGGTGTAGGCGTAGGAGCGGATGACGTCTATAACGCACTCGCAGCCAATAATTACCTTTCTGCCGTTGGCAGCACAAAAGGTGAAATGGTGGCCGTGGATTTAGTGGCGGGCACTGATCTACACACCCTGGATGAATTCCGTAAATTGGTAGTCAAGCGCAATGGTGCGGACATTGTGTATCTAGATCAAGTGGCCACAGTCAGCCTAGGATCAGATGATTACAACACCAATGTGGCGTTTAGCGGTAAGCAGTCGGTATTTATTGGTATCAAAGTAGCACCCGATGCCAATTTGCTTGATGTTGCAGAACGCGTACGCGCAGTTTTGCCCGATATTCAGAAGCAATTACCAACGGGCTTAGTTGGCAATATTGTCTACGACTCCACTAAATTCATTACAACCTCAATTGACGAGGTAGTGGCTACCTTACTTGAGGCGCTCCTCATTGTCACCGTGGTTATCTTTTTGTTTTTGGGAAGCTTTCGCGCAGTTGCAGTGCCGGTCATTGCGATGCCACTATCGCTCATCGGCACCTTCTTCTTAATGCAGATCTTGGGTTATTCCATCAATTTGCTCACCCTTCTTGCCTTAGTATTGGCGATCGGCTTGGTAGTCGATGACGCCATCATCGTGGTGGAAAACGTCGATCGCCATATGAAAGAGGGCAAATCACCGCTCGAAGCATCCTTAATAGCAGCGCGAGAACTCGGTAACCCGATCTTGGCAATGACGGTGGTTTTAATTGCTGTGTATATCCCCATTGGCTTTCAGGGCGGTCTTACCGGCGCGTTATTCACCGAGTTTGCCTTTACCTTGGCCAGTGCGGTAGCGGTTTCTGGCGTGGTGGCCTTGACGCTGTCCCCGATGATGTGCTCCCGCATTTTTACCGAAGGGCAAGAGACTACCCCCTTTGTTAAAAAGATTGATGCGATTTTTGAGCACGTACATCACCGCTATCAGACTCTCTTACGCGACCTCTTGAGTACCTGGCAGGTCATTATTGTGATGGGCGTTTTTTTACTGGGTGGGGTTGCGTACCTGTATGCCACCGCCCATTCGGAGTTAGCACCAATTGAAGATCAAGGCATTGTGCTGATGCAGGCCTCTGGCCCGCCGAATGCCACAGTTAATCAAATGCAAACCTATGCCGATCAGATTCAAAAAATTGCTGCTGCGGAGCCGGAGTATTTGCAGATGTTCCAAATTACGAGTGCAAACAGCAGTTTTGGCGGCGTGCTGATGAAGGATTGGAACGAGCGAAGTCGGAGTGCATCTGCTTTTCAGCAAGACATGCAGAATAAGTGGAATAGCATTGCTGGAGTACGAGTTGCTGCCTTCCAATTT
>JBIIGG010000095.1:0-5177 GCA_044236575.1 Polynucleobacter sp.
AATGCGTTGTTTAGATTGAAATTCAGCGTTACTTGATTGGATGGCTTCCAATAGGCCGTCAGATTCAGGATCGATGATGCTGGTGTCAAAAACTGATTGGCTGTTCCGCCCGTATTGGAATTAAAATTGACATCCCTTGCTGCCTTACCCTGATTCCAGATGAGATTGGCAAACGCGCCCCATTCGATTGCGTCATACCGCATCCCCAAGACGGCGCGTAGCGGCTGAATCGTGTTTAAGGGCGCAGTAACTCCATCTTGTGTCTGCTGGCCATAGCTATACGCCATGGCTGCATTGGCTTGCCAGCGCTCTGCAAATGCCCAGTCTGTCCTAACATCCCAACCCCGGATCGATACGCTGCTTAGATTTTGGTATTGCAGAATGGCAGGGTTAACTGGATTCAGTAAAGAGCCTTGTGTTGTCACTTGTGCAATAAAGTGATCGTAATGATTGGCATAGGCTGATGCCTGATAACGCCAAGCGCCTACCCTGCCCCGAGAACCGAGTTCGATTCCATTACCGGTCTGGGGTCTTAAATTGGGATTGCCAATGACACGGTAGTTCGAACCAGGGCCAGTATTGGCATGGGTTGCTAAGGCCTGATCTGGGGTAGGCGCGCCAAATGCCCTGCCCCAATTGATAAATGGCCGCAATGCTGTTGCCCAATTCCATACCGCTCCAAGCGCAGGAGAAACTGCAGAACCACTATTGGAAGTAGTTAAGCCGGTTTGCGGCTTGATGGAATAGCTGTCATAGCGAATCGCCGGTATCAGTGTAAGGTCGCCAAACTCCATTTCATCCTGAAAGAATGCACCGCCTAGGTCATATTTTGATGATGGCGCAGGTGTAATTGATGTGCCATTCCCAGCTGCATTGATACGACTGGATATGTCGGCAGAGCTCCAATCCAGCCCATAAGTGAAGCGTTGATTGATGAAATTGGTAGTACTGCTCTCGAAGCTGGTGTTGATTCCCTTGGTGTTTTGACTATAGGTATTCGTCCTTGACCGCCAGGGGTAGGGCCTACCGCCTCCTACGGTGGATTCTTGATACGATTTTTGGGTTACCGATGCATCTTGAAGGTAAAGCATGACTCTTGCCGCCTGAATCACCTCGTTTGCATAATCCCGATAGTGATATTCGCCCGATACCCGATCTCGGGATGTAGTGTCCGATGCAGTTGATGTAGCTACAGCCCTTGATAGATCCGATAGATTATTGACATTTTGCGTAACATTTTGCGATTCATAGGTAATTCCTACGCTGCTTGCAGAGTTAATGCGTGCCAACGCCTTTGACAGTACATACCAATTGCGATAATCAGCTGGGTTTGGCGCGCTTCGATTAATCCCTATGGAGTAGTTGGATCCTTGATTTTCGAGTTGATGGCCAGATTGAATATTGCCCAGCACCATGCCCTGTATATCCTGCGCTTTGCCAGCAAAAGCGAATGTCGTATTAGACGAGTTATCAATACTGGAGTAACCAGTCCGAGCAAATCCACCTTTATCCGCATCCTTTTGAATAAAGTCACTTGGATTAAAGGTTTGAAAATGAACAATCCCAGCAAGGCCATCGCTGCCATATTGCGTTGATGATGGTCCACGAACGGCTTCAATCTTTCGAAAGCCATCGACATCCAAAAAATTTCCCCGGCCCGACGATAGACTGCCAAATGAAAATTGATTGGGTACGCGGATGCCATCAACCAGTAGCAGTACATTGTTTCCCTGCAGACCGCGAATATTGATACTTTCTTGTCCGCCCCGACCCTGTGAGCCGATGGCAAGGCTAAATCGTCCTGTTTGCTGAGGTACGGTAATGTCCGGTGAATCTTTAAATACATCGCCTACGTTTCGAGCGCCCAACTCCTGAATTTCCTCAGCCGTCGTAACGGTAACGATTCGCGGCACATTGTCGGCTTTCCGTTCAGATCGCGTGGCAGATACAGTGACCTCTTTGAGGTCTTTACTATCGAGTGCGCCACCTTGGTGTTGATTGGCTAACTCTGCATGGTCGCGTGATGGAATTTGTGCCTTTGCGGTCACTGACACAACCGTTATTGGCATTAGCAAAGCCAATGCGCCCCTCTTTAACCCGCTGTTCATATATCCCCTAGTTCGTTGAAACACTAGCTAGCGGCGGCGGGCTGTGGCATTGATGCAGTGAATGATTTACTACATTAGTTAAACTAAATGATAATCATTATTAATTAGACTGTCAATCAATACTGCAATTCTCTTTCATCAGGCAAGCACTGCAAGTAAAGCGGATGAAGATAGCAGGAAGCGAATGGGCAGGCGGTAGCACATCGGAATTGATTTACCACTTTCTTGTGCAGGCCGAAAACTCCAATGGCGAACGGTGTTGAGAGCGGACCGATCCAGAGCCGGATGGCCTGAGCTTTGAGCTAAATCCAGTCGCTCTACTTTGCCATGATCCGTAATACAGGCGTATAGCATTACAGCTCCCTGCTCTCCATTTTCTCTGCTCGAAATCGGATAAGGCGGCTTCGGGTTAAGTGGCGCATATGCATCAGCGGAAGGTGGTGTAATTGGCGCCGACATTAACTTCGATGTATTGCCTTGATCTGCGATGGATATGCCATCACCAAGTGCCGATGGATTATGAATGG
Organism: Polynucleobacter sp.; assembly: GCA_044236575.1. Lineage (GTDB taxonomy): Bacteria > Pseudomonadota > Gammaproteobacteria > Burkholderiales > Burkholderiaceae > Polynucleobacter. The sequence goes on from JBIIGG010000095.1 coordinate 2,636, forward strand.
CTCCCTGAGACTTTGTGAGGGGACGCTCAGCTACGGGCAGACTAGCAATTTTATTTACAGAGGCGAGCGATTTCGATTCGACCAATTGAATCGGTAGCACTGACCGAGTGCCGTAATCCAGTGGCTCCAATCCAAAGTGAGCAATGCAAGCAAATATAATCGCATGCAGCAAAGAGACAACTAGGCTTAGTTTCCAGGGGATGAGTTGCATCGAAACACCCTTACTTGGTTAGTATCAGCTTGCCAAGCTGCGTAATCCTCAAGGTGTAACAAACGCCATAGTGGTTAATGATGACCGAATTGCTGGCCCCAAACAAATCCAAGCTGGAATAGATTTTGGCTGAGCCATTTACTGAGATACCACTCCATTGGGTATTGACTTTCAGATTGTTTTTATTCATCTACAGAATTTGCTGTGATTATTTACTTATAACCAACACGGTCCAGAATCTTCTGAGCTGCTATTTGATTTAATCCAATCGAGGCGACAGAAACCTTCTCTACCTGATAAGGTCCGAGCTCCTTGAGCGCAGGATTATCTACGCGTACGGTAGCAACAGCCGGCCATTCATTATTTCCGTCTGCTAAATACGTTTGTGCAGCATCGCTGGCCAAATACTCGAGAAATTGCACTGCTGCTGCAGGGTGAGGGGCATTTTTGGCTACACCACCACCCGCGATATTGATGTGGACTCCACCCGCATTCTGATTGGGCCAAACAAAGCCAATCTTGGACATGACTGCAATATCTTCCGGCTTAGTAGAGCGCATTAAGCGAGCCAAGTAATACGAATTGGTTAATGCAACACCACACTCACCCGATGCTACTGCCCTGATCTGATCGGTATCGCCCCCCTTTGGGCTACGCGCCATATTAGCCACCATGCCACTTGCCCAAGCCTCGGTGGCCTTTTCGCCATTACGCTCAATCAAGGCGCCCAGCAAAGAAAGCATATAGGGATGCGATCCTGAGCGCGTACATACCTTGCCTTTATTCATCGGCTCAGCCAATTTTTCATAGGTGTTCACATCGCCAGGCTTAACGCTGTTTTTGTTGTAGACCACAATCCGCGCACGGGTTGAAAAACCAAACCACGTTGTTCCATCTGCTGCGGCTTTCGCACGTAGATCTACTGGAATGCGATCGTTCAGGTATTTGGATTGGATCGGCTTAAAAAAGCCATTGACCTGGGCTCGCCATAATCGTGCTGCGTCAACCAAGAGAATGACGTCAGCCGGGCTTTTACTGCCTTCACTATTTAAGCGCTCAATCAATGCATTGTCATCCGCCTCAATGCGATTTATCTTGATCCCAGTCGATTTGGTGAAGTTCGAATATAAGGCCTCATCCGTTTGATAGTGACGCGCCGAATACAGATTTAGGACTTTCTCATTGCTGGGCTGTGCGTTTGCATGTACTGGAAATCCAAGCAGTAAAGCGAATGGCAAAGCGATCAGTCTATTTCTCATCATTATTCGTTCCAGCAGAGCAGGTTTTTGTATTAGTCTCCACTATATCATAATAAGAATGATTATCAATAAGATTTAAAAGGTACTGCTTTAATTCCAATAAAAAAGCCCCGATTGGGGCTTTTTAACGATAACTCCCTTTGGTGTTATTCCAAAATACTACGTAGCATCCAAGCGGTTTTTTCATGGATTTCGATACGCTGAGTTAAAAGATCTGCTGTAGGTTGATCATTGGCTTTATCTACTAGCGGAAATAAATTTCGCGCCGTTCGCGCAGTTGCTTCTTGTGCCATAACTAAGTGACGCACCATCTCCTCAGCCTTAGGAACACCATTCACCTCTTTAATGGAAGCCAATTTATGAAATTCAGTATAAGTAGCCGGTGCAGCATGACCCAGCGCTCGAATGCGTTCTGCAATTTGATCTAGCGCAGTCCACTGCTCGGTGTATTGCGTCATAAACAGTTGATGCAAACTGGTAAATTGAGGGCCCGTGACATTCCAATGAAAGTTGTGAGTCATGAGATATAGGGTGTAGCTATCGGCCAAAAATGCCGATAAGCCCTGCGTAATTTTTTTCCGGTCGGCCGCACTAATTCCAATATTGATGGCGGGAGGGGTCATATTACTTGGCTTAATCTTCGTTTTCATATTGGGTCCTTATATTAGTGTCGTCAATTTGAGCATGAAACAACGCCATTTACCACCCTAACACTATTTAGCGATAATCGGTTGCGATCTACACGAAAAAAATATTAGGGCGATAATTTGTTTAGAGCTTACTTTAGATGAAAGGTGCTTATGCAAGTTTATGTGATTAATCCAAGCTTAAAAACCGTGTCTGGCAGCGATATTCCAGGCTCACTCGATGATGTTCGGGGGATTATTGGTTTTGCATCGATTGATTCCGACGAAATTGACAACAATGGCGACCGGCTGTTTTTTGATGAGGAGTGCTTTATTCGCCAACAAGATGGCGTGGGTCGCTTCAAGGTCGATAACTTAGCGCCAGTAGCTGGCATTGGCGTGATTGCCAATAGCCGCGATGAAGCGAAAAGCATTCAAGCCCCCGA
>JBIIGG010000096.1:0-5175 GCA_044236575.1 Polynucleobacter sp.
GAAAATTATAGGGATGAATTCAACTCCACCCCTACTTTCGCTTGAAGAAATTGAAATTGCCTATCCCAAACCGGATGGCCAGGGCTGGATGCGTATCGTGCATGACCTTAGTCTTCAGCTTGAGCCGAGCGGCATTGCCTGCCTATTAGGGCCATCGGGCTGCGGTAAGTCGACCGTTTTAAGGGCTATTTGTGGCTTTGAGCCCCTGCAGCATGGGCAAATTAAGTTGCACGACAAGGTGGTGAGTTCCCCTACAGTGAACCTAGCCCCTAGTCAGCGCCGGGTGGGAATGGTCTTTCAGGATTTCGCCTTGTTTCCCCATTTATCCGTGATTGAGAATGTGATGTTTGGTCTTGGCGCCCTTCCCGCAAACCAGCGCCAGGCAGTTGCAATGGATTGGCTCGGGAAGGTCTCGCTCGCCAATAAGAGCCAAGCTTATCCACATGAACTTAGCGGCGGCCAGCAGCAACGGGTTGCATTGGCCAGGGCAATGGCGCCCGAGCCCGATTTAATTCTGCTCGATGAACCATTTTCTAGTTTAGATGTCGACCTGCGCGAGCGCCTTGCTTCTGAAATGCGTGAGATCTTAAAAAGCAATGGGGTGACTGCGCTTTTAGTAACGCATGACCAATTCGAGGCATTCGCGATTGCCGATCACATCGGCGTTATGAATGACGGCAATATTGTGCAATGGGATACGCCCTATGATTTGTATCATCAGCCCGTCAACCGCTATGTAGCTGACTTTATTGGCCGTGGGGTATTTGTAAAAGGCGCGATTCAAGACAATGCCATGGTTGAAATCGAGCTCGGCAAACTCAAATTAGACAATGATCACCACGATCCGATTGGCAGAGTAGTGGATGTGCTGTTGCGTGCCGATGATATTCAGCACGATGATGCCAGCCCACTATTGGCAGAAGTGATTCGCAAAACCTTTCGGGGCGCTGATTTTTTATACACCCTAAAGCTCGCATCAGGCCAAGAGGTATTTGCGTACGTCCCAAGCCACCACGACCACCACATTGGCGAGAAGATTGGTATCCGCTTAGGTGCGGATCACGTCGTTACCTTCTCCGACTAATACCAAGAATAAACCGCTAGCCTTTGGGTAAATAGCTGTACCCTAATTTTTGGATTACCCTTGTACCTACTCTTATATGATTATGCAAACGAATTGCTGTAAACAAGCTCAGACTTTTCAGTTCAAGGATCGGATTCCAATGCTACCTACTGCTTTGAAACTTTATATTGGTATCGCATTACTTTTACCCACAATGACTCACGCCTCATTTTTGCCGCCCGATTTAATTGATGGGGTTGCTAATGTTATTTCATGGGTTGTGTTGATTCTGATCCCGATAGGAGCAATTGCATTATTTTGGTTTGTACACATTTGGCCCGATACTGTTGCAAAGAAGCGCCAACATCCGCAGCGTGACGCCATTCATGCCCTGTGCGTTCTTTCTTTATTCTTTGGCGGCCTACTTTGGCCGTTTGCGTATTTATGGGCCTATACCAAACCAACCATGTACAAGCTGGCTTACGGTACCGATAAGTACAAACCGCTCGACGATGCGGATATCAATGGCAGTGAGAAATAATCATGGAAGCCATCATTCTCGGCCTATACGCATGCATTGTTTGGTTAATCTTTTTTAAATTCAAACTGCTGCCATGGAACACCGTATCTAAGGTCATTGTTTTTACTATTCCGGTAGTCGGAATGATTACCCTGATTTTGCTACTCAATGTATTTTCACCTTCATCAAGTAATGTATTGGTTGTGCGCAATTCGATTGGTATCGTTAGTCAGGTCAAGGGACGTGTCATCGAAGTGCCAGTCAAGATTAATCAGCAGGTAAAAAAGGGAGACGTTCTTTTTAAGATTGATTCCACTCAATACCAAGCTACTGCTAATGCAGTCAGAGCGAAACTGAATTTAGCCAAACTACGTCTAACTGAAAATCAGGCCTTAGTCCAAAGTGGTGCGGGTAATCGGTTTGATCTTGAAAAAGCCGAGGCAGATTACGCCGAACTCAAAGAACAGCTGATTAGCGCTGAATACGACTTGGCACAAACCACCATGCTCGCTCCAAGCGATGGCACCGTAGTCCATGTTCAGCTCAGACCAGGAGCCTATGTTGCCGCTTTTCCGATCGCATCGGTCATGACCTTTTTGGAAGATACACCCCAGATCTATGCCCTATTTAATCAGAATGAATTGCACCAAATTGCAGTTGGAAATGAAGCAGAGTTCTATATACCGAGCTTACCTGGTCAAATTCTGAAAGCAAAAGTAGAGTCCGTGATTTTGGCTGAAGGCCAGGGCCAGCTTGGCGTTAGCGGCAATCTACCCAATACTGGTGTTCGTGAGATTGCGGCAAACCGGTTTGCAGTGAAACTGCGTTTGGATGACAGCAACAATCAATTGCTTCTGCCTGCAGGTGCAGTCGGCGATGGAGCGGTCTATACCGACCACCTCGCCTTCTTGCACATTATTCGTAAGGTCATGTTGCGGGTCAGCACAAAACTGAACTACATCATTCCAAAGCTACATTAAACGTATGCTCAGCCGTTTCAATTCATCTTGCCTTCGCCTGCCATTAGCAATATCGGCTCTGATCAGCGGCCTACTATTGACCAGCTGTAGCATTAAGCCGCCAATACAGGGCGAGGATCTCAGAAGCAAAGCACTACCGACGGTAAAAGTGCCCGATCAATTTGCAATGCAAGGTAAGCAAAGTAGTAGTCCTACGAATCTTGTCAAAGTCGATGACGCGTGGCTTAAACAGTTTCAAGATGAAGAGCTCAATCAACTAATCGCTGAAGCACTACGCAATAGCCCCGATATTCAAGTAATTGCAGCTCGGCGATTGCAGGCAGAATCCTTGATCAATGCTGCAAGTGGCGCTCAGTATCCGGGTGTAAATGCATTTGGCAACACCGGTGGAAAAGTGGGATCCAGTGGAACTGGACTGACTGGCTATTACGTTGGCGCCGGCTGGGAGCTTGACTTATGGGGCCGCGTACGTACTTCGATTGCAGGCGCAAGCCAAAATGCTCGTTCAATTAATGCAGATCAAGACGCAGCACGCTTATCTTTAATTGCTACATTAACGAAAACCGCTTGGCTCGCCAGGGTCCTGCAAGAGCAAGCGCGCCTTACCAATGAAAATGCAGTCGCCGCACAAACGGTCTCCGATCTGACTGTGATCCGTGAAAAGATTGGCGCATCATCGGAGGCCGATGTTTCTGCTAGCAAACTAGCTGCTTCACAAGCAAAAGAGCTGGCACTCAGCACCGCACTCGCACGAGATCAGGCTTTGCGTGCTGTGGAAGTATTGGTTGGCCGATACCCAGACGCAAAACCCTTAAGCACAACGCATTTACCTAAATTGCCAGCGCCAGTAGCACCAGGACTACCGACAGATCTACTGGAGCGCAGACCCGATATCATTGCCGCCGAAGCGCGAGTGAACAGCGCCTTTTACGCAAGCGAAGAAAAGCGTTTAGCGCGCCTACCTAAAATTAGCCTCACTGCTGGATTTGGATACATTAATAGCGAAGTCTTTGCCTTAACCAGAGGACCAAGCACAAGCTTGGGTACGGGCGCCAATGTATTTATTCCACTCTTTCAGGGTGGCGCCATCGAGGCGCAAATTGCCTATCAAAATGCGGAAGCGCAAGCAGCCATCGCCAATTACGGAAAAGTCGCATTAAATGCATTCAACGATGTAGAAAATGCACTTAGTGGCGAAGCAACTTGGCGAGAGCGCAGCACGCTATTGCAAAGCCAACTGAATGAGCAGCGGCGCCTAATGGACAATCGCCGCGCAGAGTTTCGTATTGGCAGAATTGATCAACGCCAGGTCCAGCAGGAAATTATTCGCACTAACGCCATTGAAATGAATTGGCGACAAGGGCAGGTAGATGCCTTAGCGCAGCGCGTCAACCTCTACCTGGCTTTAGGTGGATCCCCAATTGAATAACTGCTCTATGAGCAATATAACTTCCATTATGTGTAACTTAAATCGCGGAATTATTGGTATTGGCTTTATCGCCTTCATTCTTTTTTCGGCCACAGCTAAGGCATCGACCGAGTTAGCCAAAAAGAATACCTGCATGGGTTGCCACGCTATGGATCGTAAGGTAGTTGGCCCATCCTATAAGGCGATCGCGGCTCGATATCAGAGTCAACCGCGGGCACAGATGGTGGATACCCTGGCAACGAAAATTCGACTGGGTAGTGGCGGTGCATGGGGTGTGGTGGTGATGCCTGCTAATACCAAAATAAGTGAGGCAGATGCCAAAAAGCTCGCCGAGTGGATTTTGGATAGCAATAAGTAATCAGCGCATCCAATCGATCAAATGCAATACCATTATCCTTATTCATGAAGATATTCCTCTACCTGCTCCTTTCACTGGCGCCCATCGCTATTGCATATACCAAAGCATTTGATGGCTCGCGCCTCAAAGAGCCCTTAATTGTGGTGTCTTACCTCAGCATCATGATGTGGTCTGCGCTGTTTTCTACCATTACGCAGTCGCTAACTGGAATTGAGATTAAGTACTCGATTGCGGTATTTGCACTGGTTATGGGCTATGGTCATTTTCGTTTGGTGCAATTCCTGGCACGGCGTCGACGCAATAAGCAATAGGCCCTTGCTTAGCTTAATCAGTAGCCCTGCCGCTGGATTTGCAAAAGCAAAATAGAATGCACCATGGTTCATTTTTCTAGACGGCAATTTCTAAAACGGCTTCCTGCTGCTGGGTTAGCGGTAGCCGCGCCCTCGCTCGCTTTTTATCCACTGCACGGATTTGCCTCGGCTGCCAAATTTCAAATCCACGATCTCGATTGGGTTGATGATGCCCGTGAACGCCCTGTCCCGGTTCGGCTTTACCAGCCAATTGCATCATCCTCTGTGGCTCCCACGCCCCTGATTATTTTTTCCCATGGCATCGGCGGTTCGCGCTTAGGCTATAGCTACCTTGGAAGCTACTGGGCAAGCCATGGGCTAGCCAGCCTACATGTCCAGCACGTTGGCAGTGATCGCTCGATCTGGTTTGGTAATCCCTTTAACTTAGTTTCTAGGCTGCAAGAGGCGGCTCAAGAAAAAGAAGCGCTTGCTCGGGTATTTGATTTACGCTTTGCATTGACGCAGATGCTGCGCG
>JBIIGG010000097.1:0-5166 GCA_044236575.1 Polynucleobacter sp.
GTTGGGCGATATATTGATTGGCTTTCTGCCAATGCTGATTTTTTAGCAACCCCGCTAGATAAATAGTCGATTATTTAAAATGCTCGGCATCCGCAATATTCAGATGTTGACTCAGTACACTAAATGGGCCAATCAAACGCTGTTTGATGCCTTGAAATTGCTGCCAAATGAAATGGTGATCGAGGAACGAAAAACCGGTGCTGGTAGTCTCCTTAAAACCCTAGGTCATATCTACGCAATCGATCAAATATGGAAGGGGCATCTGCTGGGACAGAGCCATGGCTATCAAACGCGTAATTTATTGGATATTCCATCACTGAATGAATTGAGCTCAATGCAATTCGCTTCCGATAATTGGTATATTGACTATGCCAATATGCTGACACCGCAGATCCACGATGAGTCGCTAGCATTTACCTTTGTGGATGGCGGCAAAGGAGAGATGACTCGGGGCGATATGCTGCTTCATGTTGTGAATCATAAAACCTATCATCGAGGTTATGTTGCGCAGATGATGTATGAGTCGTCCTATCGCCCACCCGTAATCGATCTACCCGTGTTTCTAAGGGATGCCTTCATCAAGCTTAATTGACAAAGCTGTCGGCATTGTCTTAGCCCTTGATTCTATTTACTGAATTCACTGTAGTTCTCCTGTAGTCCACACTGTTTTGGTCAACCACTCCATCTTTTGACCGTTATGAGGAGTCCTTGCGCGCTATTCATTTAGCCCAAGGATTTTTTAACGATCAAAAGGGGTTGATATGATTCAAAAGTTGAGTTCGTATGTGCGTCAATATGCATTTCAAGTGGCGCTGATGTCATTGTTAGTGCCTGTAATTGGATTGGGTTTGTCGGATGCAAACGCATCGCCGGTTAACGTCAATAGCGCAAGCCAGTCCGAGCTTGAGAGCATCAAAGGCTTGGGTCCTTCCAAAGCTCGCGCTATTATTTCAGAGCGAGAGGATGGTGGCTTTTATCGCGATGCCAATGACTTACAAAAGCGGGTGCGGGGTATTGGGATGAAATCGGTTGAAAAGATGGTTGATAACGGCTTAACCATTGAATCCCCCAGTGCATACCGTGAAACCCGCAATGGCTCGAAAGCAAGCTCACGCACACAAGGCGAATCCACTTCACGCGCGAGCCGATCGCAAGGGCGCTCGCGGGAAACGCAAGATCAGTACCCCGCACCCAAGAGGGGGAAAGGCCAAAAAAACTGGGAATAAACGCCGCCCCAATCTGAAATAGCGTAATAGTAGTTCAATTCACCGAATTGGCGGGCTTGTGGCTAAAATAGTTTGATGAACTCGCCCGCCAATCACCACTCCTCCTACTTGACTATCTCCCAAACGGTTGGTAATACACCCTTAGTGCGTTTGCAGCGGATACCGGCTCCGGACATCATTGCGCGCGGCAATGTGGTTTTAGGTAAGCTCGAAGGCAATAATCCAGCGGGGTCAGTCAAGGATCGTCCCGCGCTATCGATGATTGTGCGCGCACAAGAGCGCGGCGAGATTCAGCCGGGCGACACCTTAATTGAAGCGACCAGCGGCAATACGGGTATTGCCTTGGCAATGGCGGCTGCGATGTTGGGTTACAAAATGGTGCTGGTGATGCCCGAGAATCAAAGTCTTGAGCGCCGCCAAAGCATGGCAGCCTATGGGGCTGAACTGATTCTGACGGCCGCAACCGGAGGTATGGAGTTGGCGCGTGACTATGCCTTGCAGTTACAAAAAGAAGGGCGTGGCCGCTTACTGGATCAGTTTTCAAATTTAGATAATCCCCGCGCGCACCTCGAGACAACTGGCCCTGAGATTTGGCGTGATACCCATGGGCAGGTTACGCATTTTGTTTCCTCCATGGGTACTACCGGTACGATCACTGGCGTCTCTACCTATTTAAAGTCGATGAATCCAGCGATTCAGATTATTGGCGCGCAGCCGTCCGAGGGATCGCAGATTCCGGGTATTCGAAAATGGGCTCCAGAGTACCTACCTAAGATTTATCAAGCAGACCGAGTAGACCGCATTGAGTACGTTAGCCAAGGTGAGGCGGAGGAAATGGCTCGTCGTATGGCTGCTGAGGAGGGTATTTTTTGTGGCATCTCGGCAGCGGGTGCTCTGGTGATTGCCTTACGGATCGCACAGGAAGTCGAGAACGCCACGATTGTATTTATCGTTTGTGATCGCGGGGACCGCTACCTTTCGACTGGGGTATTTCCGGCCTAGTTGGGCTTGGGCTTTTTAGGCTTTTGTGCTTTTTTTGCAGCCGGTTTCTTGGTTTTAGCGATCGGTGTTGCTGGGGTTTTAGGGACTACGCTTTGGTTTTCGTAACCGAGTGCCTCTGCAAACTCAGCGACACTCTGCGCATAAAAATAGCTGCGGTTGTATTGCACAATACTAATAAAGTTCTCCAGGCCAATAACATAGCGCACTTCATCATTGCCTTGCGAGTTGACAAACGGCAGATCGATAATGAGGGCTTTGCTTTGGGGTGCTACGCCACCCGTCTGAAGATCGCCGTAGCGGCTATCTAAGATACCCAAATCAATGAATTCTTGTACGGTGTGCTTTGCATCTGGCATGCCATCGGCTAAGCGTAGAATAGCGGCCTGGTTCTGTTCTGTTTCTGTGATTGGAAAGTAGATTGGCATCCCGGGTTGCCAGCCGTGCATCCGTAAAAAGCGCGCCACACTGGCAATGGCATCAGGGCGGCTATGCCTTAGATCTATTACGCCATCACCATCACCATCCTTGGCGAAATTGCGGATACTACCCGGCATAAATTGGGGCAAGCCAATCGCCCCAGCATAGGAGCTGGTCTGATTAAGGCAGCGGTCAAATGCATTGGCTTTGATCGACGGGGTTTTAGTACTCCGCATTGCATTGCCACCGGCTTCGGCCCAACACAGCAGGATCAGTTGCTTGAGCTGATCTTGAAAGAGCACTTCACGGCTGGCGCGGTTCGGCGTATCGGGATAATTAAATGCAAGGGTGGATAAAACATCCTTGACCTTAAAGCTGCCCATGTTTCGCCCATAGATGGTCTCTACGCCAATGATCGAAGCGATCACCGTTCCTGGGATGCCAGTTTCGCGCTCCACTTGATCCAAGTAGAGGCGATTTTGTTCAATAAAGACCATCCCTGCCCTGATTCGAATGGGCTCGATAAAGCGTCCACGATAGGCAACCCAGTTCTTTTTAAATCCAGGCGGGCCGGGCATGACTAATTTACGAACTTGAGCTAGATTTTTGCTGTCTGCAAAAGCAGTCTCTAGCGTGCTGAGTGGGATGCCCTCAGCCTTGCTAATCTGTGCCAGCATGGCTTGGAGATTTTGACTGGATTGCTGCTCTGCAGTTTCTCCGCCCACTTGGTTTACGATAGAAGTGTCGGGAACGGTTTTGCTGGGCGGCGTTGCTTCGGAGTTGGGTGGTGCCGAGGCGCAAGCGGATAAGAAGGCGATGGCGATACTGGCAAGTAGGAGGTAGATTCCCCTATGACTAAAGTAAGACCCAATACGGGGAAGAATTAAAAAAAGGTTCACCAACTGATTTTATAGATAAAAGCGCTTGGATGGACGATATAAAGAGGTGAGAAGAATGACAACAGCATACATAAGCCACAGTGATTTTTTAAGGCACGAAATGGGCAGCCATCACCCGGAGTGCCCAGAGCGCATTCAGGCAATTGAAGACCAACTCATTTTGAGCCGCGTCGATGGTTTTTTAAAGCGGATCGAACCTCCGCTAGCTACAACTGAGCAGGTCGAGCTCGTCCATAGCGCTGACCACGTGGAATATGTCACCGATCACTCGCCAACATCGGGTTACTTTATGCTCGACGGCGACACCATCATGAACCCAGCGACCTTGACCGTGTCATTGCGTGCTGCTGGCGCAGCGATTGCTGGCGTCGACGCGGTCATGAAAGGCGAAGTCGAAAACGCATTTTGTGCCATCCGCCCACCTGGTCATCATGCGGAGCCAACACGCTCGATGGGTTTCTGTGTTTTTAACAACGTGGCGATTGCGGCGCGTTACGCTATCAGTGCATACGGCATTGAGCGGGTAGCCATTATTGATTTTGATGTCCACCATGGCAATGGTACTGAGGCGGCATTTTATGACGACCCTAAAATTCTGATGTGCAGTTTTTTTCAACACCCCTTCTATCCCTACAGCGGCTTAGAGCATTCCGATAATATGGTTAATATGCCGATGCCCGCCTCGACCAAAGGGGATGTGGTGCGCAAGATGATTACGGAAACCTGGCTACCACGCTTAAGGGAATTTAAGCCCGAATTAATCTTGATCTCTGCAGGCTTTGATGCCCATCGTGAGGATGATTTGGGTCAAATGGGCTTGGTCGAAGATGATTACGTTTGGATGACCCAGCGCCTCAAAGAGATTGCCAAGGAATCCGCGGGCGGCCGCATTGTGAGCTGCCTTGAGGGAGGCTATAACCTGTCTGCTTTAGGGCGTAGTGTGGTGGCCCACGTGAAGGCCTTAGCAGACCTCTAGGCGCTCAAGCCAAATACCCTGCGGGCGAGTAAAATACAGTTTATTTACCCCATAGAAGAGACAAAGAAAGTGCCATGAAAATTCTGGTTGCGGTGAAGCGTGTTGTTGATTACAACGTCAAGATAAGAGTCAAATCTGACCAGTCCGGTGTTGACACTGCGAATGTGAAGATGAGTATGAATCCGTTTGATGAAATTGCAGTGGAAGAGGCCATTCGCTTAAAAGAGGCCGGCATTGCAAGCGAGATCGTGGTTTTCTCCGCAGGCAGTCAGCAATGCCAAGAGACTCTGCGAACCGCACTCGCGATTGGTGCTGATCGCGCCATTTTGGTTGAAACCGATGTTGATTTGCAGCCCTTGGCCGTAGCCAAGTTGTTGCAAGCCGTGTGCGCCAAAGAGCAGCCCCAATTGATTATTTTGGGCAAGCAGGCCATCGATGATGACAGCAATCAGACCGGTCAAATGTTGGCCGCCCTGATGGATGTTCCGCAAGCCACCTTCGCATCGAAAGTGGCTTTTGTAGATGGCACCCTTCGCGTGACACGCGAAGTCGACGGCGGGCTAGAAACCATCTCCATGGGTCTACCGGCAGTAATTACGACCGATTTGCGCCTGAATGAGCCGCGTTACGTTACTTTGCCCAACAT
>JBIIGG010000098.1:0-5133 GCA_044236575.1 Polynucleobacter sp.
TTGAACTTCATTTTGACGACCGAGGAGTTACGGCCAGAGCGGCTATATTCGGCCTTGAGTACGACCATGGCGTCGGCGCCAATCATCACTACGTTGCCTACGCGGAGTTCTTGTGCTGTTTTCATCTGTGGTATTCCTGGAGGCAGAACCGAATTCTGCAGTATTTAATAAAGGTGACATTGTAACCGCCCCAGTGAGACCCCCTCCAAGGGGATTTAGGTCACAAAACGCAGCATTCTGGCTGCAAGCCCACCGTCTTGATTGGCCTCCAGTATCGTTTTGCGCCACTGACAGGCATGGGTCTGCCACTCGGTTCGCTGATTCCACCAGCGCGACGGCATCTGCCAGTCCATGGCCAGTCGGCAGGATTCTTGGGTCGATGGTCTGGCTTTTTCAAGGTACAGATCCAAAAAGGCCTGTAATTTCACGGTATGGGCCATATCGTCTTGCGGATAAATATGCCAAATAAATGGCTTTTCAGCGAGTTGCGCTCGTACAAAGGAATCTTCACCCCGGACAATATTGAAGTCGCATTGCGATAAGAGCCAGTCGTAGTCGTCTTGCTGCATAAAGGGGAGGGAAATCAGCTGAATCGATGAAGGCAGATCTAAAGGCCTGCCAATACTGTGCCCAATCATTTCAGCATGACCAAAGGTCAGCAGCACATCAATCTTCGCTTGTGTATTGCCAAGATCCTCAAGCCATTGTCGTAGTGGCGCTCCCGGATAACAAAAGAGGCTGATACGCTCTGCTTCAGGGCGGAGTAGGGTCCAGCTCGGCGCAAGGCTGGCAGGAATGGCAGCGCTAGACTGACTACCTTCTAGCGGAATGGGATCAAGTGATAGTCCACCGGTATTCGGCCCGAATCCGGGAAAGAAAAAATACTTTAATAAGCCGCTGGACTGTGGCGAGGCTTTAGCATGGCACTCTGCAACCCAAGACTCAGCACTAAGGTACTCTAAATTGAGAATGATGGGTTTTTTGGTGGAGACCAATAAACCGGTTTGATACCGCTCTGACAGGTGGCAGCCAAAGGCTTCAATCACCACATCCGGCGGATCAAGCGGGTGCCGCGCATTTTCATAACTAGCCTCCCATGGCAGAATCTCGACCTGTGGCGTGCGCGAGGAGTCGGATGCGAGTAAATTAAGGGTCGGTAGATCATCGCAAAATAAGCGGACCTGTTGCTGATGGCGAGTAGCTAGGCTGCGGGCAAGGCGCCAACAGACACCGGCATCACCGTAGTTATCAACGATTTGGCAGAATATATCCCAACGCATGCGTAATTCGCTTTTTGAAACCCTCAAGCAAGACATTAAACGGCTTCCCGGATTGCCGGGGGTATATCGCTTTTTTGATGAAGCGGATCAGATACTTTACGTGGGAAAAGCCCGCGACCTAAAAAAGCGAGTATCCAGCTATTTTCAACGAACTGCATTATCGCCGCGGATTGAGCGCATGGTGAGCCGAATTGCGCGCTATGAAACTACGGTCACGCGGACGGAGTCCGAGGCCCTCATTCTGGAGAACAACTTAATTAAAGAGTTGGCGCCGCCCTTCAATATTTTGTTCCGTGACGATAAGTCTTACCCCTATGTGATGCTGACAGGGCATGCGTTTCCGCGCCTGTCATCCTACCGCGGCAAAGTGGATCGGCGTAACCGCTATTTTGGACCCTTCCCGAATTCATCGGCAGTACGCAACAGCGTCCAGATTTTGCAGAAAGTATTTCGCTTACGTACCTGTGAAGATACGGTCTTTAAAAATCGCACACGCCCCTGCCTCTTGCACCAAATTCACCGTTGCAGCGCGCCATGCGTTGGCATGCTGACTGCCGGGCAATATGCGAGTGATGTAAATCAAGCAACCCGCTTTTTAGAAGGGGATCACAGTCAAGTTTTATCTGAACTCGAGCGTGAAATGCTGATTCACAGCGATGCACTGGATTTTGAGATGGCTGCGGTGATTCGGGATCGAATTGCCGATCTATCCAGCGTGCTGCAGCAACAATCGATGGATACCGTTGCCGATGGTGAGGGTGACGTTGATATCTTGGCAACCGCCGAACTTGAGGGAATGATTTGCGTCAATCTGGCAATGGTGCGCGGTGGCCGGCATTTAGGCGATCGCACCTACTTTCCTAAAAATTTGCGTTCAGCAGCAGGTGAGCTACCTAGCCCCGTTGAAATCTTGAATGCATTTATTCAGCAACATTATTTAGATGGTGAAGCAAGTGATGCCAAGCTAATACCCAGCGTCATTGTTTTGAGTCACGCCATCTCCACTGGCGATGAGACATCACTTCTGCAAGACAGCTTAAATCTGCAAGCAGGAAAAAAGATTACTTTTTTATACCAGCCGCAAGGCCAGCGCCGTCACTGGCTTGGTATGGCAGAGGGGAATGCCAAGATTACCTTAGCGAAGCGCTTGGTTGAGACCGGCGGCCAACTGGCCAAGGCGCGTGCCTTGCTTGATACCCTTGCTTTAGATGTAGAAAGCATCGAGCAATTGCGCGTCGAGTGCTTTGATATAAGCCACACCTCCGGCGAAGCGACTCAAGCCTCGTGCGTGGTTTACGCAAAAAATGAAATGCAATCGAGCGAGTATCGTCGCTTTAATATCAACGACATTACACCGGGCGATGATTACGCAGCAATGCGGCAGGTATTGCAACGCCGCTATGCCAATTATCAAGAGATTCCCGCAGATAAAATGCCGCAGCTCATACTCATTGATGGCGGTAAAGGCCAAGTAGAAATCGCTCGTCAAGTGTTTGTAGAGCTGGGTATGGATCTGGGACTCATTGTGGGTGTTGCTAAAGGCGAGGCCCGAAAGGTTGGTCTCGAATCCCTCATCTTTGCCGATGGCCGCCCATCACTCGAGCTAGGGCGCGAGAGTGCGGCACTGATGCTGATTGCGCAAATACGGGATGAGGCACATCGCTTTGCCATTACCGGAATGCGGGCAAAGCGGGCAAAGGCACGGACCGTCTCACGCCTCGAAGAAATTGAAGGTATCGGCGCAAAACGACGGCAAGCCTTGCTCGCCCGTTTTGGGGGGCTGCGCGGCGTCTCCAATGCCAGCATGGAAGAGTTGGCCACGGTAGATGGTATTTCCTTGACCTTGGCGGAGCAGATTTACCAGCAATTACATTAAGCAAGACCAGTGTCTTCGGTTATCCTAGCGCCATGCCGTTTAATCTTCCCATCGCCTTAACGTGGCTGCGCGTCGCAGCGATACCACTTTTGGTCACTATTTTTTATTTGCCTAGCAGCTGGCTTAGCATGCCGGAAAAAAATGCATTGGCTACTGGCCTGTTTATTTTTGCGGCAGTCACCGATTGGCTCGATGGCTATTTGGCCCGCCGCATGAAACAAGAATCGGCTTTTGGGCAATTTCTAGATCCCGTCGCCGATAAATTGATTGTTGCTGCTGCTTTGTTGGTACTGTTGAATATGGGCCGGGTACAAGTGTGGGTAGCCTTGGTTATTATTGGCCGCGAAATTACCATCTCTGCTTTGCGGGAATGGATGGCGCAAGTGGGTGCGAGTAAAAGCGTGGCAGTTCATATGGTTGGTAAATTAAAAACCACCGCGCAGCTCGTAGCAATTCCATTTCTGCTATTTAATGGCACCCTGTTTGGTTGGTTGAATGCCGCTTTAATTGGTACATGGCTCATATGGGTGGCGGCATTTTTAACCCTATGGTCCATGTTTTATTACTTGCAAAAAGCACTACCCCAATTACTCGGCAAGTCGGACTAGAGCCTTAATTGCATAAGACGCAAGGGGTATAAATTTCACAATGGGCAATAAATACGGCGTAGAGCTCAATAGTTTGCTAAACTGTTGCCCTGTTATGCGGGAATAGCTCAGCTGGTAGAGCGATACCTTGCCAAGGTATAGGTCGGGAGTTCGAACCTCCTTTCCCGCTCCAAGTTCGATGGGAAGCCCTGAAAAGCTTCCCATTTTGTTTCAAAGTATGTGGCGCGTTGGCC
Source organism: Polynucleobacter sp. (assembly GCA_044236575.1). Classification (GTDB taxonomy): domain Bacteria; phylum Pseudomonadota; class Gammaproteobacteria; order Burkholderiales; family Burkholderiaceae; genus Polynucleobacter. The sequence continues at coordinate 3,998 of JBIIGG010000098.1, forward strand.
GAGTGGTTAGGCAGGAGCCTGCAAAGCTTCGTACGGGGGTTCGATTCCCTCACGCGCCTCCAGCATACGAATGAGGCCTTAGATCTATTGACCTGCGGGTTACTTAACCTACAATATGACTATTGCTGATTCCAATGGACGGACGCTCTAATCATGACAACAACACCCAATTTAAAAAGTAACGTTGCCTCGGCCATTGCGGCTAGCCTTATCTTGTTACTGGGTGGTTGCGCCTCTTCGGGCGGCTCTCCCACTGGTACACCAGATGAAATTAATGAGATTCAGGTACAACTATTGGGTGATATGCCGCTTCCAGCTGGAGCGCGCATCATGGGCACTGATTCTTTAATTATTGGCCGTGGTGATAATTGGGTAGGTCGTGTGGTTTTGAATGGCTTGCAAAGCCCAACGGATATCTATGCTTTTTTCCAGGCAGAGTATCCCAAGGCGGGGTGGACTACTGTAACAGCCGTTAAATCAAAGACCAGTATTTTGGTATTTACCAAAGGCGAACGAACTTCGACGGTTGAGATCAATGAAGGCTCTTTAACCGGACCAAAGTCGATCATCATCATTACGGCTTCGCCTAAAAATGCCAATGTCGTCGCGCCAAGCAAGCGCTAGACTGTAGAGCCTTTTTATTAAAGGCCGTTTGCCCGAATCAGGCCAACGGCTTGACCTTCAATCGCGAAATTGGGCTGCCTTGCATCGATCGTGATGTTTTTGAAGTCTGGGTTCTCGGCCTGCAATTCAATCACCATGCCATTGCTGCCTTTTTTCTGCAGCCAGCGTTTAACAGTGACCTCATCATCGATGCGAGCCACCACAATATCGCCGTTTCGTACTTCCGTTGTCTTGTGCACCGCTAAATAGTCGCCATCTAAAATACCGGCGTCGCGCATGCTCATCCCTTTTACTTTAAGTAAGTAATCCGCTCCTTTGCTAAACAAGCTCGGGTCAATCGGGACGTGCTTTTCAATGTGCTCCACGGCCATGATGGGCGAGCCCGCTGCAACGCGACCAATCAATGGAAGTGTGAGTTGCTGAAGCGCTCCAGAAGGTAGAGACATTTGCTGGGATCGGCCAAATTGAAAAAGCCCGCTGTGCTGCTGCGCAATGCGGATACCGCGCGAGGT
>JBIIGG010000099.1:0-5074 GCA_044236575.1 Polynucleobacter sp.
CTCGGCCAATCACAGCACCCAGGCAGTGCGCTTCTATTTTTTGTAACTCGGCAATAAGTTCGCGCACTGCCTGGGTGCTGTGATTGGCCGAGAAAGTAATCCGCAGGCGCGCACTGCCTTCCGGAACGGTCGGTGGACGTATCGCCGGAATCCAATAACCTGCCTCGTCTAATTGCTGTGATGCCAATAGCGCCGCCGCATTGCTACCCAATACCAGCGGCTGAATCGGTGTCTTTGACGAACTCATTTGCCAGTGCTTAAGTTGCAATTCGTGATGCCAAATGGCAATCAGTTGATTTAAGTGCGCCCGTCGTGCTTGGCCTTCCTCGCCTTCAATCAAATGCAAGCTCGCCAGCACCGTATGCGCAATGGCGGGAGGGGTGGCGGTACTGTAAATGTAGGGCCGCCCTTTTTGAATCAAGCACTCCATCAGTGTTTTATGAGCGCAGACAAAGGCGCCACTAACGCCAGCGGCTTTACCAAGGGTGCCAATATAAACAATGCGATCCGATTGGATTTGGCAGTGTTCCAAAATACCGTGACCGTATTTTCCGAGCACACCAAAGCCATGGGCGTCATCGACAATTAGTAGAGCATCGTGGGCTTCTGCAATCGCTAACAAATCGGCTACCGGAGCCAAGTCTCCATCCATACTAAAGACACCGTCGGTCACAATCAATTTGTGCACCGATGAATCGGCTTGAAGCATTTCGTTTAAATCAGCTAGCTTCGTGTGATCGAATAAATGAACACTTGCTTTTGTCTGCGCCGCTGCCAGTTTGATGCCATCAATGAGGGATGCGTGATTTAACTTGGCAGAATAGATGCTAATGCCAGCATTCTGTTTTACTGCTTGTAAACCCAATCCCGCTAGCGCAGTAATTGCGGTGATATTGGCAAGGTAGCCCGTGCAAAAGAAGAGCGCACGCGCATCGTGGATGTGCTCCGTTTGGGTACGGGCTAATTCCGTTTCAAGTAAGTCGTGCGCCACGCTATGACCGCTGATGAGGTGAGATGCGCCGCTACCAACGCCATATTGCGCTACGCCTTCAGCCATCGCTGCGACAAGCCGCGGGTGATTAGCAAAACCCAGGTAATCATTGCTGCAAAATGCTTTCAGAAGGCGACCCGCTACCGTGACTTCGACATCACAGGGGCTCTGTGTTTGCTTGAGGCGACGTCGCAATAGTGCGGCATCCAAGGTATCCAGCTGTTGCTGCGCAAGCGCAAGGGCAGTGAATGGGGTTGTGCTGGGCTTCATGATTTTTGTGCGTGCAGAACGTCTTCCACTACTCGCTGAATGCGCCGACCCATTTCCATGGTTTCATCCGCACTCAATATGTAGGGTGGCATGACGTAGACAGTAGAGCCAATCGGCCTTACCAAAACACCTTCCTCAATACCGCGTGTAAATACCTCACGCGCAAACGTGCTTGGTTTATTCAATGTGCCATGGACAACATCAAAAGCCAAGATCATGCCTTGTTGCCTTTGGTGCTCGATACGGTCATCTGACTGTGTCCACGCAAATGCAGATGCCAGATCGTGCGCGCGCTGCAGATTGCGTTCCAAAACATTTTCTGATGCAAACAAATCAAGGCAGGCAAGTGCCGCAGCGCAGGCTAATGGATTACCAGTGTAGGAGTGGGAATGCAAAAATCCTCGGGCCGTGTCATCCGAATAGAAGGCTTGATAAATGGCGTCAGTTGTCAAACACAGAGATAGCGGTAAATAGCCGCCGCTGATTCCTTTGGAGAGGGTAATGAAATCAGGCCAGATGCCCGCATGCTCACAGGCAAAGAATCGGCCGGTTCTGCCACAGCCCACCGCAATTTCGTCGGCGATGAGGTGAATACCATACTGATCACACAGCGCACGGGCACGCTGAAGATAGATTGGGGAGTGCATCGCCATTTGTCCAGCGCATTGCACTAGCGGCTCGAGTATTAGCGCAGCGATGTGCTGGTGCTCCCGTTGCAAAAGCTTTTCTAATTCATGCGCGGCGCGCAGTGCAACTTGGGTAGCCGATTCTCCATCCTGCCCTTGGCGACTGTCCGGTGATATTACCGTGAATACATCCGATAGCAGTGATCCATACGCAGTGCGAAACAAAGGCACATCGGTTACAGCCAAAGCCCCTAGGGTTTCGCCATGGTAACTATGTTGTAAGCAGACGAAGCGGGATTTCTCAGGCTTACCGGTGAGTTGCCAATGGTGGTGACTCATCTTTAAAGCAATCTCAACGGCAGAGGCGCCGTCCGATGCGTAAAAAGCATGCCCTAAGCGATGCTGCGTTAAAGCGGAGAGGCGCTCTGATAATTCAACAACGGGTTGGTGCGTAAAACCCGCCAGCATTACGTGCTCAATTTTTTCGAGCTGATCGTAAATGCGTTGATTAATAAACGGGTTGGAATGCCCAAATAAATTGGTCCACCAAGAGCTGATGCAATCCAAAATAGGCTTGCCTTGATCGTCATACAGCCAAGCACCCTTCCCCCTGGCAATCGTCACCAAGGGCATATGCTCGTGATGCTTCATTTGTGTGCACGGGTGCCAGACCGACGCAAGACTGCGCGAAATCCACTCGTCCGTTGGTTTGGTCTGGCTTACCGATGTCGTCATGAGTGATATTTGACCATTAGTTTTCGGCTTGAAGTGGATTCATCTGTTATGTTTATGGCTTATTCCCACCTTTTTTGGAATTTCCTTATGTCCCACAGTCAAGTCCTCGAAAAACCCCTGATTCAAGCAATGTCGGCATCGGTCGCTAAAGCAAGTGTTTCTGAGGGTGACTGGACAGTAGCAGCGGTCGAAGCCTTGTTTGCTTTGCCTTTTAATGACTTGCTTTTTCGTGCCCAAGAAGTACACCGGGCTTATTTCCCAGATGGTGATGTGGAATTGGCAACGTTGTTATCCATTAAGACCGGCGGCTGTCCGGAAGATTGTGGCTATTGCCCCCAAGCGGCGCGGTACAACACCGATGTTAAGGCCAACAAACTGATGGATTTAGAGGAAGTACTTGAGGCGGCGAAGGCAGCCAAAGCCGCCGGCTCCAATCGATTCTGTATGGGCGCAGCCTGGCGTGAACCCAAAGACCGTGATATTGAAAAGGTGTCCGCCATGATTCGGGGTGTCAAAGCCCTGGGTCTCGAAACCTGCGCCACACTCGGTATGTTGGAGCCAGAACAGGCTAAGGCTCTGCAGGGCGCGGGATTGGATTTCTATAACCATAATCTGGATACCAGCGAAGATTTTTATCGCTCGGTGATTAAGACCCGTGACTATCAGGATCGCTTGGATACGATTTCACATGTCCGTGCTGCTGGTATGTCGGTGTGCTGTGGCGGTATTGTGGGCATGGGCGAATCGCGTGAGCAGCGCGCTGCCTTTATTGCCCGCCTAGCTAATTTGAGTCCGTATCCCGAGTCAGTGCCGATTAATCACTTGGTTCCGGTAGCCGGTACGCCACTGGCGGATCAGCCACCGATGGATCCCTTGGAGTTCGTGCGAACCATTGCCGTGGCACGCATCACTATGCCCAAAGCCCGGGTGCGTTTATCAGCCGGAAGGCAAGAGCTAGGTCGAGCCGTTCAAGCGATGTGCTTTCAGGCGGGCGCCAATTCCATTTTTTATGGCGATCAATTGCTGACAACGGGTAACCCAGAAGCCGAGGAAGATCGTGCACTGCTGGCCGAGCTGGGTCTCAAGACAAAGCAACACGTGAAGGCGGAAGTAACGGTATAGTTTTGTCTATGCCTATGTCATTGCTGGACCGATTCATTACGGAGTTTGATGTCGCTTTGCGATCCCTTGCTGGCGGCGCTCAGGCTCATCGCGCCATGCCGACAGCAGAAAATACAGCCACCCTTGATGCTACTGAGCGGGACCATGCGGCCGGGCTCATGCGTGTCAATCACGTAGGCGAAGTCTGCGCCCAAGCCCTATATCAATCGCAAAAAATCGTGGCACGTAGCCCAGAAACGCGTGCCATGCTCGACCATGCAGCGCAAGAGGAAATGGACCACATGGCCTGGTGCGAGGAACGTTTGTCTGAGCTGGGATCGCACACCAGTTATTTAAATCCAATCTGGTATGCCGGATCCTTTGGCATCGGCCTATTAGCTGGCTTAGCGGGTGATCGATGGAGTCTGGGTTTCGTTGCAGAAACTGAAAAGCAGGTGGAAAAACACCTCAATAGCCATCTTGAAACCTTGCCACAAACAGATCTCCGTTCACGCGCTATCGTGGATCAAATGCGCATGGATGAAATTGAGCACGGGCAATCAGCATGGGATGCGGGCGGCCAGCCTTTGCCGCAGCCTATCAAAAATGCCATGGAGGCCATATCCAAAATTATGACCACTGCAGCATATAGGGTCTAAACCGGGTTTGATTATCTAAACCCAATAAAACTGCGATATTATTTGCTCCAAGTCTATTAATACTGTACATATAAACAGTATTAATTTAGATAATTAAGTAATATATCTAAGATATCTTCTTAAGTATATTTTGCAAGCCCTTGTTTTGGGTGACTATTTTTCTGATGCTTAGGTTAATAGTCATCGCTAAGTGATTGTAAACACTAGAGAAAATCCAAAAAAAACGACTAAAAGACTTGACCCTCTGAATTCATTCCTCTAAAGTGGGAAGAAGTGTGAAAAAGTGGGGTAAATAGTGTTTCAAGGCGCGTCATCTCTCAATTTAGATGCAAAAGGCCGCATGTCTGTGCCGGCAAAGCATCGTGACGCCTTGCTCGTGCAAGGTGAGGGAAGAGTAACGCTCACAAAACACCCCGATGGCTGTTTGATGCTTTTTCCACGACCTGAGTGGGAAGCATTTCGAGCGCGTGTAGCGCAATTACCAATGGATGCCCATTGGTGGCGTCGAATTTTTCTAGGTAATGCAACCGAACTCGATTTGGATAGTGCGGGCCGAATTTTAGTCAGCCCCGAACTGCGATCTGCTGCAGGCATTCAGCGTGAAGTCATTCTGCTTGGCATGGGTAGTCACCTTGAGTTATGGGATGCAGCAACGTACGCAACAAAAGAGCAGGCCGCAATGATGCAAGGTG
>JBIIGG010000195.1:0-5039 GCA_044236575.1 Polynucleobacter sp.
GTTGCGCCGACGGAAGATCCATCGTTGTCGCGCATGACAATTGTCACGATTGGCTCTGAAGATGTGATTGAGCAAATCACCAAGCACCTTAATCGTTTGGTTGAAGTCGTGAAAGTATTTGATTTAACCGAAGGCTCGCACATTGAGCGCGAACTGATGTTGATCAAGGTCCGTGCCGTTGGTAAAGAGCGCGAAGAGCTCAAGCGCACCACCGACATCTTTCGTGGCCGCATTATTGATGTTACCGACAAGAGCTACACCATTGAATTGACCGGTGATGGCTCCAAGCTCGATGCCTTCATTGATTCGATTGATCGCGCTTCCATTTTAGAAACCGTCCGCTCTGGCGGCTCGGGCATCGGCCGCGGCGAACGTATTTTGAAGGTCTAATTTGCTTCATTCGGAATGTACGCATAACCCCATTTGTTTAACTCATTTATTACGATTCAAAGATAAGGAAATAGCATGAAAGTTTTTTACGATAAAGACGCGGATTTATCCCTGGTTAAAGGCAAGAAAGTCACCATCATTGGTTATGGTTCACAGGGCCACGCGCATGCATTGAACTTAAACGATTCAGGCGTCAAAGTAACGGTTGGTTTGCGCAAAGATGGCGCATCGTGGAAAAAAGCAGCCAATGCTGGCTTGACCGTGAAAGAAGTAGCCGAGGCAGTGAAGGATGCTGACATTGTCATGATGCTTTTGCCCGATGAGCAAATTGCAGAGGTCTATAAAAATGAAGTGCATGGCAATATTAAGCAGGGCGCGGCTTTAGCTTTTGCCCATGGCTTTAATGTGCATTATGGTCAAGTACAGCCCCGCGCGGATTTGGACGTCATCATGATTGCCCCAAAGGCCCCAGGCCATACGGTGCGCGGCACCTACAGCCAAGGCGGCGGCGTTCCCCATTTGATCGCGGTATACCAAGACAAGTCGGGCTCTGCACGTGACCTCGCTTTGTCCTATGCAACAGCCAACGGCGGCGGCCGTGCCGGCATCATTGAAACCAATTTCCGTGAGGAAACCGAAACCGATTTATTCGGTGAGCAGGCTGTTCTCTGCGGCGGTACTGTCGAACTCATCAAGGCCGGTTACGAGACCTTGGTTGAAGCCGGTTACGCGCCAGAGATGGCTTACTTTGAGTGCTTGCATGAGCTCAAGTTGATTGTCGATCTGATCTACGAGGGCGGCATTGCCAACATGAACTACTCAATTTCAAACAATGCCGAGTACGGTGAGTATGTGACCGGTCCGCGCATTGTGACGGAAGATACCAAGAACGCCATGCGTCAGTGCCTCAAAGACATTCAGACGGGTGAATACGCCAAGAGCTTCATCCTCGAGAACAAGGCTGGCGCGCCCACCTTAATCTCCCGTCGTCGTTTGAATTCAGAGCACCAAATTGAAATCGTCGGCGAGAAACTGCGCGCGATGATGCCTTGGATCGCGAAGAACAAATTAGTCGATCAGTCAAAGAACTAAACAATCACCCTAAAGGCGCAAAGCACCCATGATGTATCCCCACCCCATTATTGCGAAAGAAGGCTGGCCCTATTTGGCAGCCGTTGGGGTGGCAACCGTGCTAGTCCAGCAGTACGCTGGTTTTGCATGGGCTTTGCCCCTGTGGATTGTTTTCTTTTTTGTTCTGCAGTTTTTTCGTGACCCCCAGCGCATTGCGCCGCTCGGTCGTGACTTGGTTCTATCGCCTGCAGATGGCCGCATTGTTGTAGTTGAAAAGACCCAAGATCCCTATGCCAATCGCGAGGCAATCAAGATTAGCGTATTTATGAATGTCTTTAATGTGCACTCCAACCGCTGCTCGGTCAATGGCCTTGTCAAAGAGGTGCAGTATTTCCCGGGGCAGTTTGTCAATGCGGCGCTGGATAAGGCCTCGATTGAAAATGAACGCAATGCGGTGGTGATTGATGCCAATGGTCAAACCGTTACCCTGGTTCAAGTGGCCGGCTTAATTGCGCGTCGTATTTTGTGCTATATCCATGTGGGTGAGCACATCAAGCGGGGATCCCGTTACGGCTTCATTCGCTTTGGATCGCGAGTCGATGTATATTTACCGTTAACCGCTGAGCCTTTGGTCAGCGTGGGCGAGAAAGTGTCTGCAACCCGTACCGCTCTAGCTCGCTTACCTGGCCTTGATTGATTCACCTGATTTACTTGAGTAAATATAGGAAGCGCATTGACTCCATTTCGTCGTCGTAACCGCCTTGATCGCACGCGCATTTCACGCGGGCGTAATCGTGCTGATTCACCGGACCAGTCTGATGACTCCGTTGATTTTGAGGTCGAGGAACTTGAATTAGTTAAGCCCCGCGCTCGCAGCAAGGGTATTTATCTGCTGCCCAATGCATTTACAACTGCGGCTTTATTCTGCGGTTTCTTTGCCATCGTGCAGGCGATGAACCACCAGTTTGAGGCGGCGGCAATCGCTATCTTTGCATCCTTGGTATTGGATGGCATGGACGGCCGCATTGCGCGAATGACCAATACGCAAAGCGCATTTGGCGAGCAATATGATTCGCTTGCTGATATGGTGTCGTTCGGTGTAGCTCCCGCATTGGTTGCGTATGAGTGGGTACTGAAAGATTTTGGTAAATGGGGCTGGCTGGCTGCATTTACTTACTGCGCTGGCGCAGCCTTGCGCTTGGCGCGCTTCAATATCAATACGGGCGTTGTCGATAAAAAGTTTTTCCAAGGCCTGCCCAGTCCAGCAGCAGGTGCATTAATCGCCGGATTTATCTGGCTCGCTGACGACAATAAGATTCCGGTGCGTGACAGTGCCATTCCGTGGGTTATGTTCTTGATTACCATCTATGCTGGTTTAACCATGGTCTCGAACGCACGCTTTTATAGTGGCAAGGCCCTCGATATCCGTTACCGCGTTCCCTTTGGCGTCATGGTCTTGATGATTTTGACCTTTGTTCTGATTTCGTCCAATCCCCCCTTAACCTTGTTTGGCATCTTCGTGATTTATGCCATTTCAGGTTATGTCATTTGGGGCTGGGAACGGTTTAGCGGCCGTAAGCTGACCTAAACGGGTAATTAAGGTATATTAGATTCATGGTGATGAATAAAACGCACGCGATTGAGCTACTTCTAGCACTGAGCCTTCGGCTCGGGGCGGGTAACGCTTAGGTGATGCAAGTGCAGTAAATCATCAAGCAGACTTACCGGCCCCAGCAAATTGCTGGGGTTTTTGTTTTGGATTGTGCAATACCTGTATTTGCTTACCCTTTTAAATGATTGCAGTGAATTGGAGAGCAGTGATGACCGATAAATTAATTATTTTTGATACCACCTTGCGCGATGGCGAACAATCGCCAGGGGCATCCATGACCAAAGATGAGAAGGTCCGCATTGCTCGCCAACTCGAGCGCCTCAAGGTCGATGTGATTGAAGCAGGATTTGCGGCGAGTTCCGAAGGCGACTTTGACGCTATCTCGGCGGTATCGGCTGCAGTGAAGGATTCCATAGTGTGCTCCTTGGCCCGTGCCAATGAAAACGACATTACCCGCGCATCCGATGCGCTTAAGGCAGCCAATGCAAAACGCATCCATGTCTTTTTGGCAACCAGTCCATTGCATATGGAAAAGAAGTTGCGCATGACCCCGGACCAAGTGTTTGAGCAAGCCAAAAAATCGATTCGCTTTGCCCGTAATTTAGCCGCTGACATCGAGTTCTCGCCCGAAGACGGCTACCGCTCGGAAGTCGATTTTTTATGCCGCGTGCTCGAAGCAGTTATTACGGAGGGCGCAACCACGATTAACGTGCCCGATACCGTTGGCTATGCGGTTCCTGAGCTCTACGGCGAGTTCATCCGCACCTTGCGTACCCGCATCCCCAATTCTGATAAGGCCATTTGGTCAGTCCATTGCCATAACGATTTGGGTATGGGCGTTGCCAACTCCTTGGCAGGCGTGAAGATCGGTGGGGCGCGGCAAGTGGAGTGCACCATCAATGGTCTGGGTGAGCGTGCCGGTAATACGGCCCTCGAGGAGATTGTGATGGCGCTGCGTACCCGCAAGGATTATTTTGATTTAAGCGTGGGCATCGATGCAACGCAAATCGTTCCGGCATCGAAGTTGGTTTCGCAAATCACCGGTTTTGTGGTGCAGCCCAATAAGGCGGTGGTGGGTGCCAATGCGTTTGCACATGCATCTGGCATTCATCAAGACGGCGTATTAAAAGCCCGCGATACCTATGAAATCATGCGCGCTGAAGATGTGGGTTGGTCAGCAAACAAAATTGTGCTCGGCAAGTTATCGGGTCGCAATGCCTTTAAACAACGCTTGCAGGAACTCGGCATCACGGTTGAGACCGAAGAAGAGCTCAACGATGCATTTTCCCGCTTTAAGGCCTTGGCCGACCAAAAGTCCGAAATCTTTGATGAAGACATTATTTCGATTACAACTGGCTCTGCCTCGGCTGGGGAAAGCGAGTTTTATCGCTTTGTTTCCTTGAGTCAGCACTCGGAGACGGGCAAACGCCCAAGCTCCCAGGTAGTCTTTCACATGGGGGGCGAGAAGATCACGTCTGAGGCCGAAGGCAATGGCCCAGTGGACGCCAGTCTGAATGCCATTGAGGCGATGGCGAAAAGCGGGGCGGAGCAATTGCTTTACTCCGTGAATGCCATTACCTCCGGCACCCAGTCCCAGGGCGAGGTCACTGTACGCCTCGCCAAAGGCGGGCGGATTGTGAACGGCGTTGGTACCGACCCCGACATCATCGCTGCTTCAGCTAAGGCCTATTTATCAGCCTTAAATAAGCTGCACGATCCACGTCAAGTGAAGTTAAACGCCCAAATGGCACCGTGAGCGAGGAAATTGGCCCTAGAAAAATAGCTAAACCATTGTTTTTATTGGACTTATTTTAATAGACCCGATCGTGGGGAATTGACCATTGCCACTTTAGCCCTCGGATCTCTGCTACAATTCGAGGGCTTTGATTTATAAAGCTTTTTTGTTTTTATGTTTAATAATCGCACGACACTATTTAGGGTGAAAGCTCTGGTGTTCGCAAGTTAG
>JBIIGG010000100.1:0-4992 GCA_044236575.1 Polynucleobacter sp.
GAAGCCTTTTGGGTGATTTGGGGAAGAAGGGCTTACCATATCAAGATTAAACCATAGGCATAAAATAAAGCCCACCATGGATGACCGCTCCCGCGCCCTCTTAAAAACCCTCATTGAGCGATACATTGAGGAGGGCCAGCCTATTGGGTCCAGGACCTTATCGCGCTTTTCTGGGCTAGACCTCTCGGCAGCCACCATTCGGAATGTAATGGCCGATCTTGAGGACATGGGCTTTGTTACTAGCCCCCACACTTCGGCCGGTCGTGTTCCAACCCCACGGGGGTATCGACTATTTGTGGATACGATGTTGACCATGCAACCCCTCGAGGCGATAGCAGCTCGCGACTTAGAGCAGCACTTATTACCGGACTCGCCGCAACGCATGATTAATTCTGCCGCAGAAATTCTATCGAACTTGACTCACTTTGCTGGGGTGGTGATGACCCCAAAGCGTGCCCACGTGTTTAAGCACATTGAATTCTTGCGCCTGGGTGAAGGCAAAATTTTGCTGATTGTGGTGACCCCCGAAGGCGACGTGCAAAACCGCATTTTGCCTACCAACCAAGATTACAGCCCAAGCCAATTGATCGAGGCCGGTAATTACATTAATTCTCAATTCTCGGGCCGCAGTTTTGATGAGGTCCGTCTGCGGCTTAAAGCGGATTTGGATAATTTGCGAACCGATATCTCTGGTTTGATGGCCTTAGCGCTCGATAGCAGCTCTACCATTGGCGATATGGGCTACAGCGGCATGGTGCTCTCGGGTGAGCACCGCTTACTCAATGTAGGTGATCTCAGTTCTAATCTAGACAAATTGCGCAAGATGTTCGATATGCTCGAGCAAAAATCGGTCTTGATGCAATTACTTGATGTATCGAGCCATGCTGATGGCATTCAGATATTTATTGGCGGTGAAAGCGATTTATTACCCTACGAAGATTTGGCCGTCATCAGTGCGCCGTATAGTGTCGATGGCACCATCGTCGGCACCTTGGGGGTGATTGGGCCAACGCGCATGGCTTATGATCGCGTTATCCCGATTGTTGATATCACCTCGAAATTGCTTTCTGGCGCCCTCAGCCACTCCTAAGGATTTGTTTTGAATCAAAACCCCCATCTGCGCCCCAGCAAGACAGCCATTTTGCTGTTGAACTTAGGCACGCCAGCGGCGCCTACCCGTAGCGCAGTCAAAGTCTATTTAAAAGAATTTCTTTCCGATCCGCGGGTCGTGGAAATTCCGCGCATCATTTGGTGGTTTATTTTGAATGGCATTATTTTGCCGATTCGCAGTGGCGCTTCTGCTAAAAAATACGCCACAATTTGGTTGCCTGAGTTGGGATCGCCACTCCTGCACTACTCGCGACTGCAAGCCAAGTCATTGGCGGCAAACTACGCCAATCAAAACCAAACCGTGTTGGTGGACTTAGCAATGCGCTATGGCAAACCCAGCACCCAAGAAGCCTTAGATGCATTGCAGGCGCAAGGTATGGAGCGCTTGCTGCTGCTGCCCCTTTATCCGCAGTACTCGGCGACGACTACGGCATCGAGTTTTGATGAAGTGTTTCGTGTGCTGCGCTCATGGCGCAATCAGCCAGAAGTGCGCATGGTTAAGCACTACCATGACCACCCCGCCTACATTGAAGCATTACGTCAACAAGTAACGGAGTTTTGGGAAAAAGAAGGCCGCCCTGACTTTACAAAAGGCGAGCGCCTGGTGATGTCTTTTCATGGCCTACCCAAACGGAATTTATTGAAGGGCGACCCCTATCATTGTGAGTGCCTCAAAAGTGGCCGCTTGCTGGGTGAAGCCTTAGGGCTCGTTCCGGGGCAATACATCGTGACCTTTCAATCGCGCTTTGGTAAGGCCGAGTGGCTAAAGCCCTATACCGCGCCTACCCTCGAGCAGCTCGGAAAAGAGCAATGTCCTCGAGTGGATATTTTTTGCCCTGGATTTCCGGCGGACTGCTTGGAGACGCTCGAAGAAATTGCCATGGAAGGAAAAGAAATTTTTATTGAGCATGGGGGCAATGATTACCGCTACATTCCATGCTTGAACAACAGTCCAGCATGGATCAATGCGCTGCATGCGATTGCAGCGGATCACATGGCCGCTTGGCCGCTAACCGATGAACCTGCTGCAGTCTTAGCCAAGCGTAATGCGCTGGTTGCTGTCGCAGAGGCGCATATTGCTAACTCCACCGCCCCAGCATCCTCTTGAAATGGCATGATTTGCGCCCATATACAGATGAAATAAGTAACAGCAAGTGCGCTCAAAGCCACTTCCTTTCTCAAATTACTCAAGCGATTTAGACCCATGACCCAAGAAAAACCCGAAGCAACACCCGAAAATCAAACTGCAGCAGCGGCAGATACAGCGGCCAATGCCGCAGAAGCAGCTGCCCTGCAGACTGCCGAGCAGCAGCTGGCGGAACTGCAACAAAAATTAAGCGAGATGCAAGACAACTTCTTGCGTGCCAAGGCCGAAGGGGAAAACATCCGTCGCCGCGCAGCAGAAGACATTGGCAAGGCACATAAATTCGCCATTGAGGGGTTTGCTGAGCATTTAGTGCCGGTTGCCGATAGCCTGTACGCGGCCCTCAGCGCTGAAGCAGTCGATGCAAAAGGGTTTAAGGAAGGCTTAGAGATCACGCTAAAACAGTTAATGAGCGCCTTTGAAAAAGGACGGCTAGTCGAAATTAATCCTGCCAGCGGCGATAAGTTTGACCCCCATCACCATCAAGCCATCTCGATGGTGCCCTCGGAGCAGGAACCTGGAACCGTCGTGAGCGTGTTGCAGCGAGGCTATTCGCTGGCGGATCGGGTTTTAAGGCCCGCCTTAGTGACCGTGAGTCAGTCGGCATAGCAGCGAACCCCAGCATTTAGGTCAAAAAAAGCGAATAAATTGGTTTTTCTGGGTTTTAGCCCCTTGAATTGGCCTTTTTTGACCCCAAATACCTTACATCAGACGTAATAACACGACTTTAGCGCACACCTTATTTTTAAGCGGAGTAGATATGGGAAAGATTATTGGAATTGACTTAGGAACCACCAACTCGTGTGTTTCTGTAATTGAAAACGGCACCCCTCGCGTGATTGAAAACGCCGAAGGCGGACGTACAACCCCTTCGATCATTGCCTACATGGAAGACGGCGAAGTGCTCGTTGGCGCCCCTGCGAAACGCCAATCGGTTACCAACCCACGCAACACCGTGTATGCGGTAAAGCGCCTGATGGGCCGTAAATTTACCGACAAAGAAGTACAAAAAGACATCAGCCTCATGCCATACAAAATTATTCAAGCGGATAACGGCGATGCATGGGTTGAGGCACGCGATAAAAAAATGGCGCCACAGCAGGTCTCCGCTGAAATTCTGCGCAAAATGAAAAAGACGGCAGAAGATTATTTGGGCGAAGAAGTAACAGAGGCGGTCATTACTGTACCGGCTTACTTTAATGACAGCCAACGTCAAGCGACTAAAGATGCCGGCCGTATTGCTGGCCTCGAAGTCAAGCGCATCATCAATGAGCCTACTGCCGCTGCCTTGGCATTTGGCCTGGATAAGCAAGAAAAGGCGGATCGCAAGATTGCCGTTTATGACCTCGGCGGTGGAACCTTTGACGTCTCCATTATTGAAATTGCCAACGTCGATGGCGAAAAGCAGTTTGAAGTACTTTCAACTAACGGCGATACCTTTTTGGGCGGCGAAGATTTTGACCAGCGCATCATCGACTGGATCATCGATGAGTTCAAAAAAGAGCAGGGCGTTGATCTCAGCAAAGACGTGTTGGCATTGCAGCGTTTAAAAGATGCGGCAGAAAAAGCCAAGATTGAATTGTCCTCATCACAGCAAACCGAAATCAATTTGCCATATGTCACCGCAGACGCTAGCGGTCCTAAGCACTTGAACTTGAAGCTCACCCGCTCCAAACTCGAGTCCTTGGTGGAGGAGTTGATTGAGCGCACCATGGGCCCGTGCCAAATGGCACTCAAGGATGCGGGCGTATCTGCATCCGACATCGATGATGTGATTTTGGTGGGCGGTCAAACGCGCATGCCAAAAGTGCAAGACAAAGTAAAAGACATTTTTGGTAAAGAGCCACGCAAAGACGTAAACCCAGACGAAGCCGTTGCTGTTGGCGCGGCGATTCAGGGATCCGTTTTATCGGGTGATCGCAAAGACGTTCTGTTGCTGGATGTAACGCCACTCTCCTTGGGTATTGAGACCTTGGGCGGCGTGATGACCAAGATGATTCCTAAAAATACAACCATCCCAACCAAGCATGCACAGGTCTATTCCACAGCGGAAGATAACCAGCCTGCGGTCACGATTAAGTGCTACCAAGGCGAGCGTGAGATGGCCAGTGCCAATAAGTTATTGGGCGAGTTTAATTTGGAAGGCATTCCACCTGCTGCACGTGGTACCCCACAAATTGAAGTCACCTTCGATATTGATGCCAACGGTATTTTGCATGTCGCCGCCAAAGATAAAGCCTCTGGCAAAGAAAACAAAATTACCATTAAGGCCAATTCCGGCTTAACCGAAGAAGAAATTCAGCGGATGGTGAAAGATGCTGAAGCCAATGCAGCCGAAGACAAAAAAGTGTTGGAGCTTGTCACTGCCCGTAATACGGCAGATGCCTTGGCCCACTCAACCAAGAAGGCATTGGAAGAGCATGGTGCGAGTTTAGAGGCGGGTGAAAAAGAAGCGATTGAGGCTGCCATTAAAGAACTTGATGAAGCGATTAAAGGCAGCGACAAATCAGCGATTGAGGCGAAAACCGAAGCGCTTGGTAAGGCGAGCCAAAAGCTGGGCGAGAAGGCCTTTGCTGCTGAGCAAGCGAAAGCTGGCGGCGGCGCTGCCCCTGGCGCTGCTGGTGCGAGTGCATCGCAAGGCGGTCAAGCCGATGCGGATGTGGTCGATGCCGACTTTAAAGAGGTTAAAGAGGATAAGAAATAATCCGCTTTTTACATAAGCAGTAAACACAAGTCGG
>JBIIGG010000101.1:0-4966 GCA_044236575.1 Polynucleobacter sp.
ACGGCTGATTTATCTCATGGCCTACGCGATGCCGAGTATTTGATTGATTTCACGCGGCCGGAAGGTACGATGCTGCATTTGGCTGCCTGCACTACCCATGGCGTCAAGATGATCATCGGTACTACTGGATTGAGTGCCGATCAAATTGCTCAACTGAAAACCGCATCAGCCAAGATTGCGATGGTGTTTGCCCCCAATATGAGCGTGGGCGTCAATGTCACCTTGAAGTTGCTTGAGGTGGCTGCCAAGATGCTTGATACCGGTTACGACATTGAAATCATCGAAGCCCACCACCGCCATAAGGTAGATGCTCCATCAGGTACGGCACTGAAGATGGGTGAAGTGATTGCCGGTGCCTTGGGGCAATCTTTAAAGGACGTAGCGGTCTACGCGCGCGAAGGCCATACTGGCGAGCGCAAGCCCGGATCGATTGGTTTTGCAACCATTCGAGGCGGCGATATTGTCGGCGATCACACGGTGCTCTTTGCAGGTGAGGGTGAGCGCATTGAGATTAGCCATAAATCCTCCAGCCGTCAGTCATACGCTCAGGGCTCGATTCGGGCGGCACGCTTTTTAGAGAAAAAAACGTCCGGCCTATTTGATATGCAAGACGTATTGGGTCTGCGAGCATAAGACATCTAAAAACACCAAGCGATTACAGCGAAAAGAGCCTTACACAATGAGTATGGAATACGACTACCGCAGCATTGAAGCGGCAGCCCAAGCAGATTGGAATAGTAAAGACGTTTACCGCGTCACCGAAGATGCGGTCAATGCGCAAGGTAAACCTAAGCCCAAGTATTACGCCTGCTCGATGCTGCCTTACCCATCGGGCAAATTGCACATGGGCCATGTGCGCAACTACACCATCAACGATGTGATGGCGCGCCAATTGCGGATGCAGGGTTATAACGTATTGATGCCGATGGGTTGGGATGCTTTTGGTATGCCGGCTGAAAACGCCGCAATTCAGAATAAAGTGCCGCCGGCTGAGTGGACCTATCAAAACATTGCGTACATGAAAAAGCAAATGGCCGCGATGGGCTTAGCGATTGATTGGTCGCGCGAAATTGCCACCTGCCAACCGGATTACTATCGCTGGAACCAGTGGCTATTTTTGAAGATGCTGGAAAAGGGCGTGGCCTACCGCAAAACTCAGGTGGTGAATTGGGATCCAGTCGATCAAACCGTATTGGCGAACGAGCAAGTGATTGACGGGCGCGGTTGGCGCTCAGGGGCATTAGTCGAGAAGCGCGAGATCCCCGGTTACTACTTGAACATCACCGCCTACGCAGAGCAATTGCTCACAGGATTGGATGATTTGGGCTGGCCTGAGCGTGTGAAGACCATGCAGCAAAACTGGATTGGTAAAAGCCGCGGCGTGCGCTTTGCCTTTGACCATGCGATTAAAAATAGCGCCGGTGAACTAATTCAGGAGGGCAAGCTATACGTCTTCACCACGCGTGCTGACACCATCATGGGTGTGACCTTTTGCGCAGTGGCCGCAGAGCACCCGCTGGCGACAGAAGCAGGGCGCAGCAATCCGGAGCTTGCTCGCTTTATTGAAAAATGCAAAACCGGTAGTGTGATTGAAGCCGATCTAGCTACCCAAGAAAAAGAAGGGATGTTCACCGGTTTATATGTGACCCACCCCTTAAACAAAGAGCCTGTACCCTTGTGGGTTGGAAACTATGTGCTGATGAGTTATGGCGATGGCGCGGTGATGGGCGTACCTGCCCATGACGAGCGTGATTTTGCGTTTGCGCTCAAATACCATCTGCCGATTAAGCAAGTGATTGCACTGACCGGTGAGTCGCCGATGTTTAATCCTACACAGTGGGATGCCTGGTACGCGCAAAAAGAGAATGCTCAGTGCATCAATAGCGGTAAGTACGATGGCCTTTCGGTGAACGACGCCGTCACTGCTGTCGCCGCTGATTTAGCAGCGCAGGGCGTTGGTGAAATCAAAACCACCTACCGCTTACGTGACTGGGGCATTTCACGGCAGCGCTATTGGGGTACACCCATTCCGATTATTCATTGTGGCGATGAGGCTAATCCCGGTTGCGGCGCTGTCCCTGTGCCAGAAAAAGATTTGCCAGTGGTGTTGCCAGAAGATTGTGTTCCCGATGGCAGTGGCAACCCCCTCAATAAGCGCGCTGACTTTTTAAATGTGGCATGCCCGAAGTGCGGCAAGCCGGCACGGCGCGAGACCGATACTATGGATACCTTTGTGGATTCCTCTTGGTACTTTATGCGTTACACCGGAGCAGATGCCAAGACCATGGTCGATCAGCGCAATCAATACTGGATGCCAATGGACCAATACATTGGCGGCATCGAGCATGCGATTTTGCATTTGCTCTATGCGCGTTTCTGGACCAAGGTCATGCGCGATTTGGATTTGATTGCCTTTGATGAGCCGTTTGCTAATTTACTCACGCAAGGCATGGTTCTCAATGAGACTTACTACAGCGAAGACGCCAGCGGTAAAAAGACCTGGCTTAATCCCCTCGATGTCGAGTTAACGCTGGACGACAAAGGGCGGCCGACGGGCGCAAAACCCAAAGCAGGTTCTGGTATTGAGCTCGGTGGCAACGCCATCACCATTGGCGGCGTTGAAAAAATGTCGAAGAGCAAAAACAACGGCGTTGATCCACAGGCTTTAATTGATCAGTACGGCGCCGATACAGCAAGGCTTTTTACGATGTTTGCGGCGCCGCCCGAGCAGCAGCTCGAGTGGTCCGGCGCCGGTGTTGAGGGTGCTTCGCGCTTTCTGCGGCGGGTATGGTCTTACTCGATAAGTCAGGCTGCTGCCATTCGATCAATTGCAGAGTCTAATGCAGCTCTGCCAAGCGAGCTGACTGAGGCGGAGCAAACCCTGCGCCGCGAAGTCCATACGATATTGAAGCAAGCTAATTTTGATTACCAGCGCCGCCAGTACAACACGGTTGTTTCGGCTGCGATGAAAATGCTCAATACCTTAGAGCCAATCAAGCTGAATGAAGGCAAAGATAGTGGCCAGGCGATTCGTCCAGCGGTTTTGCGTGAATGCATCGGTATTCTGTTGCGCATGCTCTACCCGGTCGTGCCACACCTGACGCATCGCTTGTGGATCGAAATGGCTTATGCCGATGGCAATAGCAATAGCTTTATTTTGGATGCGCCTTGGCCGATAGTCGATGAAGCCGCCTTAGTGAAAACGGAGATTGATTTGGTATTGCAGGTCAATGGCAAGCTGCGTGGCGCAATTACGGTCGCGGCCGATGCAAGTAAAGAGGCAATTGAGGCTGCTGCACTGCAAAGTGAAATTGTGCTGAAGGCCTTAAATGGGGGGTCACCCAAAAAAGTGATTGTGGTTCCAGGCCGCTTAGTTAATATTGTTGTTTAAGGGAAATAGAGGCACCATCATCAACTCCAACATAATCGATCCTGTAGTGAGCCTAGCCAACAAGGGTAAGAGCCCAATGCCTAATTTAGAGCGCAGAACGTGGCTTGGGATGTTGATTGCGTTACCGACCTTCTTTACTACGGCCTGCGGCTTTAAGTTGCGCGGCTCGGTATCGATTCCATACAAGGTGATTGCGATTACGGGTGCTCCATCACCATTACTCAGAGCCGATTTGGAGATGATTATTCTGACGGGCAGCGACTCTAAGGTTGCCAATAATGCCAAAGATGCCGATCTGATTTTAGAGATCATCAGCGAAGTCAATAGCCGTGAGATTTTGGCCTACAACGCAGCAGGTCAGATTTCGGCATATCGTTTGAATTCTCGGGTGGAGTTTAGGGCGACCGATCAAAATGGCGTGGACGTTGTTCCAGAGGCTGAAATTTACGCCACCCGTGATATGGACTTTTCTGTTTCGACCGTGCTGGCTACAGATGTACAGATGGCGCAGTTTACGAATGAAATGCGAACCAATCTCGCATTGCAAATCTTACGTCGCGTTTCTGCAACAGCAAGGCCAAGGCCAGGTACACCTAGCGGCTCTTCGATGCAGATGGGCAAGCCCTAAGCATGGGATTGCCCCTCGAATGATGACGAGCGATGCGCTGCAAGCGCACATCAGTGGACTCAAATCCAGCCTAGCGCTCTCTCCGGTCTATGTCTTTAGTGGGGATGAGCCCTTACTCATGATAGAAGCCATGGACCAATTACGTTCCGTCGCCCGAAAGCTGGGTTACACCGAGCGCGAGGTATTGATGCATGAGCGCTATTTTGATTGGTCCTCATTGCTGTCTGCTGGGCAAACCATGTCTTTGTTTGGCGATAAGCGCTGGCTGGAGTTACGCATTCCGTCGGGTAAGCCCGGTCGCGATGGCGCAGAAGCACTCAAGCAATTCGCCGCGCAAATGGAATCTCAGCCACTTGGCCACGATGGTCCCGACACCATCGTCTGCATTGTGCTGCCCAGACTTGATAGCAAAACCAAGAGCTCGGCCTGGTTTAGTGCGCTAGAGGATGTCTCGATTGCGGTGCAGATTGACTCGATTGATCGCAGTCATTTGCCGATGTGGATAGCGCAGCGCCTGAAAAAACAAGGCCAGTCTGTCGAGTCTGGTTCTGCCGGTCAAGAGGCTCTTGAATTTATCGCCAATCAAGTCGAAGGTAATCTGATTGCCGCTCATCAAGAAATCCAAAAACTAGGCCTGCTCTATCCGCAGGGCGCTTTGACAGAAGCACAAATTCGCGAATCCATCCTCAAGGTAGCGCGTTACGATGTATTTCAGTTAACTGAATCGATTTTGGCTGGTGATTTAGCCCGTTTAAACCGCATGCTCGATGGCCTTAAAGGCGAGGGCGAGCCTTTGCCCCTCATTCTGTGGAGCGTGACTGAGGAGCTTCGGATACTATCGAAGTTACAGGCTGCGAGTCAGCGTGGCGAGTCGGTGCAGCAGTTGATGCGTGCGAATCGCATCTGGGGAAACAAGGAAAAGCTATACCCTGGAGCCTTACGCCGCG
>JBIIGG010000102.1:0-4912 GCA_044236575.1 Polynucleobacter sp.
CCATTTTTTCTTCAGCAGACTCTTTCGGGATGATTCGCGGTGGAAAAATCAACATTGCTATTTTGGGTGCAATGCAAGTCAGCGAGCATGGCGATTTAGCCAACTGGATGATTCCAGGAAAGATGGTCAAAGGCATGGGCGGCGCCATGGATTTAGTAGCCGGTGTGAAGCATGTCGTGGTCTTGATGGAGCACGTTGCCAAGAAAAAAGACGGCACTGAAGAGATCAAAATTTTGCCTAAATGCACATTGCCCCTGACCGGATTGGGTGTAATTAATCGCATCATTACCGATTTAGGCGTGCTCGACATCACTCCGAAGGGTTTAAAGCTAGTGGAGTTAGCCCCCGGCGTGACAAAAGAAGAGATCATTGCCAAAACAGGCGCTCCGGTTGACGTCACTGGTTTTTGATTTAATGAAATAATGGGATCAACCATGGTTGATCCCCGTTCTTCCCCTCCTCAAGCAGCACCAGCAAGCGACGCTGATCAGTACAGCCTGTTGCACATCCATAAGCGCGGGGATGCCGCGCATTCCCACCGGCGTGAGACTTCCAATGCATCCCTTTTGGGGATAGCGCTGGCGATTACCTTTTCATTTGCGATTGTTGAAGCGATTGCTGGCTACCTAGCCGGATCGCTTGCCTTACTGTCCGATGCGGCGCACATGGTGACCGATGCCGCCGCACTAGGCCTTGCGCTCTTTGCGCAAATTATTTCCCGGCGCCCCCCATCGGCACGCCATTCATTTGGCTTTGGCCGAGCTGAGGCTTTAGCCGCGTTTGTGAACGCAATTGCAATGCTAATTTTGGTTGCATGGATTGTGGGTGAGGCGATTACACGTTTTTATACGCCACACGTCGTCGATGGATTGATGGTTGCCATTGTTGCTGCCATTGGTCTTGTGATGAATGTAATCGTTGCAACAATATTGTCGCGCGATAAAAAAAGCGTCAATACACGCGCCGCCTTGGTGCACGTTATGGGCGATCTGTTGGGATCGATTGCTGCCCTGGTATCTGGCGTCGTGATTTATTTTTCAGGCTGGATGGAAATCGATGCCTGGCTTTCGATCTTAGTGGCCTTATTAATTCTGAAATCCACCTTTGCGATTCTCAAAGAGTCCTATCACTTTTTGATGGAAGGGGTGCCACTGAGCATTGACTACATTGCGGTTGGCAAAGACCTCCATGCCGTCAAAGGCGTACGTGCCGTCCATGATTTACATGTGTGGGAGATGTCGCCCAATCAGCCTGCCTTAATTGGGCACATTGAAGTTGATTCATTGCGTCAATGGCCAGCACTGATGCGGCGCATTAATGCAATGCTCTTGGAGCGCCATGGCATTGATCATGTGACCTTGCAGCCTGAATTAGTCTCCGATTTACAGGAAGATGAAGAACAAAAACAAGTTCATTCCCCCGATACATCGGCAACGCCAAAACAGATTCATCGGGGTGAACGGTTTTATGTCGAGTGCGCCAGCAGCAATGCTAGCGGCTTACACCGTATGGCTTATCACACCTGGGGCGACCCTTCTAATCCCCGGGTATTAATCTGCGTGCATGGCCTAACGCGCCGGGGTAGTGACTTTAGAACCTTGGCTGAAGTGATGTGCAGGGACTATTACGTTGTCTGTCCCGATGTGGTGGGGCGGGGCGATTCGGATTTTTTAGAAAACCCGATGCTCTATGGCATTCCCCAGTATGTTGCCGATATGACTACCTTAGTGGCGCGTTTAAATGTCACTTCGGTCGACTGGTTTGGAACCTCCATGGGCGGTCTGATTGGCATGGTCTATGCCGGTATGCCGGACTCACCGATACGCCGGATTTTAATTAATGACGTGGGTCCGCGGATTGGGCCTGAATCACTCAAGCGTTTAAGTTCGTATGTTGGTCAACCCTTTGCTTATTCCAATCGCACAGAGGCCTTGACCGTTCTCAATCGAATCTGCGCCAGCTTTGGTTCCCACACACCAGAAGAGTGGGAACGCTTAAATGGCCCGTTGTTGCAAGAGAAGCAGGGCGTCTGGTCGCTGCATTACGACCCCAAGATTGTGATTCCATTTGCGGCGGTTAATCCCGTCTTGGCTAAAGCCGGAGAGATGGCGTTGTGGAATCACTTCGATGCGATTACGGCGCCCATCTTGATTGTGCGTGGCGGTGATTCGGATTTATTGTCAAGTGCCACCGTCGACGAGATGCTCAGGCGCAATCCGCACGCACGCAGTATTACGATTCCGGGAGTTGGTCATGCGCCTGCCTTTTTAAAACCCGAGCAAATTGCCCTTGCCGCTGAATTCTTTTCATGAGCGCGAAGAAGGACCCGCCTTCTGCTGAGGTTCTGCCAACGCAGTTGGCTTTAGTAGATTCATGGCAAGGCGAGCCGCCGGAGCAGCATCAATCTGGCGTTCTCAGCATCTTGCAATTACTGCATTTGGATGAACCGAGCTTGCTGGCCGCAAGTCACCTCGATAGCCCTTTGGGCAAAGAGGCCCTCGCCAAAAAACTGGGCGATGAGTCGGCCCGTTTACTTGCGGGTTATCGCAGCCTACGTCAGGCTCAAGCGAAAATAGTTAAAGCCGATGGCGGTATTAGCGTAGCCGGCCAAGAGGAAGTGCTGCGCAAAATGCTCTTGGCCTTTGGTGATGATTTACGGGTCGTGCTGATTTACCTCGCTTCGCGCTTGCAAACCTTGCGCTGGATCAATCAGGAAAAAATTCCGATGCAGGCAGCCTGGGCACAGGCCTTTTTGGATATTGATGCCAGCTTAGCCAATCGCTTGGGTATCTGGCAAATGAAGTGGGAAATGGAGGACTTGGCCTTTCGTGTTTTGGCGCCGCCGGTTTACCGCGAGATAGCCACCATGTTAGATGCCAAGCGTACCGAGCGTGAAGGGTTTATCGCCCGCATCATTGAAGAGCTTAAGCAGGTATTGGGTGAGGCAAGCGTGTCTGCCGATGTTCAGGGTAGACCCAAACACATTTACAGCATTTGGAAAAAAATGCAGGGTAAGTCGTTGGACTTCGCGAATTTGTATGACGTGCGGGCATTTCGTATTTTGGTAGATGACGTCAAGGCTTGCTATGCCGCGCTTGGTCTAGTGCACAACGTCTGGCAACCGATTCCGCGGGAGTTTGATGACTACATCGCAAGGCCCAAGCCCAACGGATACCAGTCTCTGCATACCGTTGTCATGGATCCCGATGGCATTGCGTTTGAAATTCAGATTCGCACGCAGGCGATGCACCAGCAAGCAGAGTACGGTTTGGCAGCGCACTGGCGTTATAAAGAGGGCGCAGCACCGGCACCCAAAAATGCGGGCGGCACCCACAGCGCAGCGGTAGCCTATGAGCGCCAAATTGCCTGGGCCAGGCAATTAATTTCCTGGAAAGAAGACGCCTGGGATCAACTGAAGAACCACGCGATTGATGATCACATCTATGTGTTGACGCCGCTGGGCAAAGTGATTGCTTTGGAAAAGGGATCCTCGCCAATTGATTTTGCGTATGCGGTTCACACTGACTTAGGCCACCGCTGCCGTGGCGCGCGGGTCGATGGGTCGATGGTGCCGCTCGATACGAGCCTTGCCAACGGCCAAACCGTGGAGATCATCGCGGTCAAGCATGGAGGACCATCGCGCGATTGGATTAGTCCGGATCGAGGGTACTTGCGCTCCCAACGTGCCCGTACGCGTGTTCGGGCTTGGTTTAATGCGATCGATGATGAGGAGGCGGGCGCAAGTAGCGCAGCAAAATCCAGCGCGGAGGCCAAGGGTCCCGCAAAGGACAGTAAGCCTACTTTAGAACCCCTAGCAGTCGTATTGCACCAACGCACCCGCTCTACCAAGCCGTCTAGCGACGTGCTGGTTGTTGGGGTGGATTCTTTACTGACTCAGTTGGCGCGCTGCTGCCGCCCGGTTCCGCCCGATGCGATCGCTGGCTTTGTAACCCAAGGGCGGGGTGTATCGATTCATCGGCGTTCGTGCAGTACCTTCCGAGGTTTGCTGGAGCGCGCTCCTGAGCGCGTGATTCAAACAGCATGGAATGCCTTCGATGAAGCCGAAACCGGAGCATCGATGGGAAAACAAGGTACGCAAAACCGGTCCAAGGTCTTTCCGGCGGATTTAGCATTGACCGGCCTTGATCGCCCCGAGCTGATGCGTGAATTGTTTGAAGGCCTATCCCGCCAAGGAATCCATGTGATTGATTTACGCAAATCCGTGCGTCGTGGGATCGCACAAATTTTGCTGACGGTCGAAATTGCCGATGCCGAGGCCCTGCGGCAGGTCCAAAATAGTCTGGAAGAGCTCAAAGGGGTGACCCAAGTGCGCCGGCGGTGATAAACTCTTGATCTTTATAGGCTCGTAGCTCAGCTGGTTAGAGCACCACCTTGACATGGTGGGGGTCGTTGGTTCGAGTCCAATCGAGCCTACCAACGAAATACCTAGATGGGCGCGGTTGCCGCAAAGCATCCGCGCCTTTTTAGTAATGTATGACGCAGTACGCCAAATTCAATGGAGATGGAATTTCATGGTTGCAGTCACTCTACCGGACGGATCCAAACGCGAGTTCGACGCACCGGTGCGTGTTCTGGATGTCGCGCAAAGCATTGGTAGTGGTCTTGCTAAAGCAGCCTTGGCCGGGATAGTCGACGGCCGGATGGTGGACACCAGTTTTTTGATTGAGCGCGATAGTCAGCTGGCTATCATCACCGATAAAAGCCCCGAGGCCCTCGATATTGTTCGGCACTCAAGCGCTCACCTCTTGGCATACGCGGTAAAAGAATTGTTCCCCGAGGCTCAAGTGACGATTGGCCCCGTAATTGAGAACGGGTTCTACTACGATTTTTCCTTTCATCGCCCCTTTACGCCAGATGATTTAGCTGCCCTTGAAAAGCGTATGGCAGAGCT
>JBIIGG010000103.1:0-4879 GCA_044236575.1 Polynucleobacter sp.
AAGGGTATTTAGGCTGACTAGTCTGCTGTCTTATAGAAGACATCATTGACAGTGTAAATGTAAACTCCATAAACTTGCAGGGATAATCTGCATCACCACACTTTAAGCAACACTTTTTAACCTTCCTTTGGAGTTACACGTAATGGCAAAAACCCCTATGCGCGTCGCGGTTACAGGCGCGGCCGGTCAAATCGGATATTCCCTCTTGTTTCGTATTGCCAACGGAGATTTGCTTGGCAAAGACCAGCCTGTTATTTTACAACTCCTTGAAATTCCTGATGAAAAAGCGCAAAAAGCATTAAAAGGCGTGATGATGGAGCTGGATGACTGTGCATTCCCGCTGCTAGCCGGAATGTCTGCCCACCAAGATCCGATGACCGCATTCAAAGACATTGATATTGCCCTGCTAGTGGGTGCCCGTCCCCGTGGCCCAGGCATGGAGCGAAAAGACTTGCTCTCCGCCAATGCGCAAATTTTCACCGCCCAAGGCAAGGCCTTGGACGCCGTTGCAAAACGCACCGTCAAGGTACTAGTTGTAGGCAATCCCGCCAATACCAATGCCTACATTGCCATGAAATCAGCCCCAAGCTTGCCGGCTAAGAACTTTACGGCCATGCTGCGCCTGGATCACAACCGCGCTCTGTCGCAAATCGCCGCCAAGGTCAACAAACCCGTTGCCGACATCGAAAAATTAGTAGTCTGGGGCAACCATAGCCCCACCATGTATCCAGACTACCGTTTTGCCACTATCGGCGGACAATCCGTTAAAGACATGATTAATGATGCCGCTTGGAATAAAGACGTGTTCATTCCAACCGTAGGCAAGCGCGGCGCGGCCATTATTGAGGCCCGCGGCCTATCATCCGCAGCATCGGCTGCAAATGCCGCCATCGATCACATGCGCGACTGGGTTCTTGGCACCAACGGCAAATGGGTCACGATGGGCATTGCTTCCCGCGGCGAATACGAGATTCCAGCAGAAGTCATTTACGGATTCCCTGTTGTCTGTGAGAATGGGGAGTACAAAATGATCGAAGGCCTTGAAATTGATGCCTTCTCGCGGGAACGCATGACCCACACCTTGAATGAGTTACTTGAGGAACAAGCCGGCGTGAAGCACCTACTTTCATAAGGAAACCAAGATGCATATCCCCTTTAAAACACTGTTGATTAGTGCTGCACTGCTCGTGTCGCACTCTGCAGTGCATGCTAAAGATCCAAAAGATACGCATGCTTGGAACTGCAACAATAACCATCAGTTAAAAACCATTGGGGATGGCGCTGGAAACATTGGCCTGGTTTGGAACTCCAAAACCTACGAGATGAAAAAAGAAGCATCATTGCCAGGTAGCTTGCGCTTTAAAAATCACGACACCGGTTTGGATTTAGTGGTGCTTGGAAACAAGGCAATGCTGTTTAACATTCGTAGCGGCGTTCGCTTAGCTGATTTTTGCCAAACTGCCGATATGAAGACGGGCAAAGAGCCTCATTTGTTTGCGAAAGAGTAATCCAGCGAGCATTGTTCATTGTCGAATGAAAGTAAAAAAACCGAGGTTCGCCTCGGTTTTTTTATGCGCTCAATGATAGTGCGTTTTAATGAAATAAGGGCTGCTGTGTTGGCGTATCTTCCGGCATCTCCGCATGCACCACTTCACCATGGCGATCCGGAAACAATGGCGCGCCACAATCGTCGCAGAGCTCGGGACTAAACAAAACAGCATGGCGAAATACGTCCTCTACTCCCGCCTCTTTGAGGGCATCGCAAATCTTTTTAATGGGGCTCTCATCATCGTTGATGTCATTGAGTGCATCATTCGATACTGTCTCGCGGTCGTACATCGGCCAAATGACGCCATACATCACATCGGGCGAACCCTTCAGACTAAATGCAATACGGTACTCGTCGGCTTGTTCTTCACCAAAGGCGCCGACAACGCAGGACAAGCCATTGGGCTGAGCGCCGACCGCCGTCTCCAGAAAATTAACCGCGGCCCGAATGCTTAAGGGGCGCACTTGTTTGTCCGCCAAACGGCAGTTCGTGAAATACGCTTCGGGTAATAGCAAATCGAATTCACATCCAGGTAACAAGCTGGAAATCGGCTCACGCATGGCGGTTTGCCACTCGATCAAACTCACACCGCGTTCTTGCCTTACCGGTGGTTCGGCCTGCCAACGAAACAGAGGTGAGCCGCTGGGCGCAGCAATGGCCGCAATAATAAAACGCGGATCCGCTAACACCGCAATGGTTTCTGACATATTGCGCAGCTCGAGCTTCATTTCGCTTGCGGTGATTGCAGCGGTGCCCAAAGCCTCCGTCAAAATGCGGGTTTGGCAATGCGAATGGGGCATCTGATCAATACTGTAGAGCCATGGCACGATCGCGAGGCGCGAATCGTTTGCAGCAATCGATGAATGCATTGCCAACGCAACTGACTCAATCACCTTCACTGGCAACGGGCCCGACTGAATTTGATAGCGGGTATGCGCAACAATAGGTAAAGCCAGCAGCAACACATCCCAACTCTCCTTATCGATGGTCATGGTTTGTGATTCTGCTAGCGTCTCAGCGCAATCAGCCAATACTTCAAAGGCAACCGTATTAATACGAAACGTTTGATCCAGCGCGGCATCAATCACGTTTTGATTTTGACTGGTCATCAATTTGAGTAGGCGTGCACTCAGGCGCCCTTCCCAAAAACGATCTTCGATTTGACTGCCTGAAGCAGCCAGTGAAATCGCATCTGCGACTAAGCGCTCAGCTTCAGGGGAGGCACGCTGGGATGATTTAGAACGGTGAACAGTCATATTATTTTTTCTCTGCGCGGCGAAATACCGGTCGATCGGGTTTGGATTCGGCTGCGCTAAAGCGATAGCCTTCTAAATTGAAATCACGCAAGTCTGCTGGATCGGTAATGCGATTTTCAACCGCAAATCGGGCCATTAAGCCGCGTGCACGCTTAGCGTAAAACGAAATGATTTTGTACTTGCCGTCTTTAGCATCCTGAAATACCGGAGCGATCACTGGATAACCCAACTCCTTAGGCTGCAGTACTTTGAAATACTCTTCGGACGCCAAATTTAATAAGAAGGGGTTCTTTTTTTGCAAGGCCAGTTGCTGTTTGACTGCACTCGTAATCCGGTCACCCCAAAATGCATATAAGTCTTTTCCTCTGGCATTTTTAAACGCAGTCCCCATTTCTAAACGGTAAGGCTGCATCAAGTCCAGTGGCCGCAGCAAACCATAGAGCCCCGACAAAATCCGCACATGGTCTTGGGCAAAATCAATGGCCTTGCTATTTAAGCTAGCAGCATCAAAGCCCTCATACACATCACCATTAAAGGCAAAAATCGCCTGTTTACTGTTTTTCTCTGTGAATTTCGTTGACCAATCCCGAAAACGCCCTACGTTTAACGCGGCCAAGGGGTCTGAAAGACTCATGAGTTTGGCCACCGCCTGTGGCGATAGCGTCTTCAGGTCTGCAATCAGCTTGGCTGAATCGGCAACAAAATCGGGCAAAGTGGATTTTTTAACCCGGACTGGGGTCTCGTAATCCAAGGATTTAGCGGGTGAAAGGACGATCAACATGGCACAATTTAGAAATGGATTCCCCTTATTCTAGCGACAGAAGCTGCAGCACGAGATAAAGCACCCCAATGGCACATTTGCACCCTGCTGCATCCCTCACACCGTCATTTCCATCGCGCCTACCTGCGGTTGGCACCACCATCTTTACCGTCATGTCTACTTTGGCCGCCGAACACCAGGCCATCAACCTAGGGCAAGGTTTTCCAGACTTTCAATGCGATTCAGCTTTAATCAATGCCGTTAACCAGGCCATGGTATCGGGCCATAACCAATACCCTCCTATGCCAGGGGTGCTTGAACTGCGCAAAACCATTGCCAACAAAATCGATCGGCTCTACGGTAAGTCCTATGATCCCGCTAGTGAGATCACCATTACTGCTGGAGCAACGCAGGCGATCTTCACGGTTATTTTGTCCTGCGTTAGTCCCGGCGATGAAGTCATCGTGATTGAGCCTGCATTTGATTGCTATCTGCCAGCAATTACCTTGGCCGGCGGCAAGGCGATCAGCGTGAGCCTGGATGTGCAACGCGATTCCATTGGGATGGTCGAAGGCTATGCTATCCCATGGGCTGCGCTAGTAAATGCAATTACCCCGAAAACACGGCTCTTACTGATTAACTCACCCCACAATCCAACGGGATTGGTGTGGCAACGGTCTGATCTGGATCGCCTGGCCGATTTACTGAGCCAGACAAACATATTGGTGTGCAGCGATGAAGTCTATGAACACATGGTCTTTGATGGGCAGCAGCACCACAGCGCATCCAGTCACCCTGCCTTAGCAGCACGGAGTTTTGTGGTGTCGAGCTTTGGGAAAACCTTCCATGTTACGGGCTGGAAAATCGGCTACGTAGCAGCACCAGCCTCCCTGTCTGCAGAATTTCGGAAGGTGCATCAATTCAATGTGTTTACAGTCAACACCCCTATGCAAGTGGGAATCGCCCATTACTTATCTGATCCAGCGCACTATTTAGGACTATCGGCGTTTTATCAAACCAAACGCGACTTCTTTAGAACAGGTTTAGCGAGCACCCGATTTAAATTACTGCCAGCGCCTGGAAGTTATTTTCAGTGCGTCGATTACTCCGCACTCGGAATCCCGCAAAGCGAGTTCAGCGAAGCAGAGTTCTGTCGGTGGTTAACCTGCGAAGTCGGGGTCGCAGCGATTCCAGTTTCGGCATTCTATGGCGCAGGAACCGACTCCAAGGTCATTCGGTTTTGCTTTGCCAAAGAAGAGAAAACCTTAGAAACCGCGCTGTCACGACTGCGCACAGTGTAGTGTTGATGCAAAC
>JBIIGG010000104.1:0-4872 GCA_044236575.1 Polynucleobacter sp.
TAACAAGGCAATCGACAGTACAACCCGGATGGTTGGCCAACTGCGTTTTAGAAGGTATTTCCAGCGCGGGGACGTGCTTGCTGGGGCAGAATTTGCACTCATAGCCGTAAGGATAAAGCAGGCGAGTGCTTAGTTCGGATCTTTTGCCGCCCAGTTTTTACACAGACTAAAGTCAAAATGGGATAGAACGCGCCCAAGATGCCTCACTTCAACCCGTTCTAAGGCTTGGCATTCAGTAAAAGCTGCTTGCAAATGGGCTTGAGCACCTTTTACTGGAAGGGCGTAAGGCATTGCAGACCAATTGACTGCAATGACGTCGGAGCCAGGCTTTAGGCTGCCGAACCACAAGTCAAACTGGTCCTGGCGCTGGTCCAAGATGAAGACAGGGGATGGCCTTGCATACCACGCAATGCGACTACCCAGGGTCCAGTTTTGAACGGCAATGCCAGCAACCGAGTGGGTTTTACTCAGAGCCAATGCCGTTTTGCCCGCTTGATCCCAGCCATATAAATCAGCAATCGGATTGTTTCTGGGATTGCTACTGACAATACCTCCAGATAAAACAAACCCGAAGCCAATCAAGCACAGCGCAATCTGAAAGATAAAAACAAATCGAATGAGTTGGCGTTGTTGTGTTGCCCATGCACTGGCAATACCAATCCCTGCAAAGGGCGCCAAGCAAAACCAGCCCGGTGCAGTCCAGTGAGGCAGACCGCCACCGCCTGAGAGCCAAGCAAAAATTCCAAACGGGATCCAAAAAAAGCCGAGTAGACAAACTATGGCTGCGGGGGATTTAGCCCAGTAGCGCCTCAAGAAGAAAAGCATCCCAATGACGAAGAGGAAACCAAACGCCACTAATTGCAAACCTATAAAGCCTGCAAAGCGACGAAATAACCATTCGCCTCCGCTGCCATGAGCCAACTGGTACTTAAATGAAATCCAATCGTTTGCCCAATTCCAGTACAGCACTGGTGAGATGAGTAGCAGTGCAAGCAATACCGCAAGGTAAAAACCAGCCTGATTGATCCAGGGCTTGCGTGGCGGACAGAGCGCAACCAAAAGCAATGCAAACGCAGTAAAGGCGGCGGTGTATTTGCTCAGGCCTGCAAGGCCCAGCAAGGTTCCGGTGATGAGCCAATCACGCAAGGTGAAGTCACGGCCTGCTTGCATCCAGCGTAAGGCCATCCAGAAGAGTCCCAGGCTCAGAGGCGTCAAGATGGAATCGGGCAATAGGCCTACCGATAGGACGTGCGGTAACGGTGCTGCAATCACCAGCAGAACAGCAGCAAAGCTAGACGAACCGATGGGCGGTAATGCTGGGGCGGCAATCGATGCCTTGGCTTGCAAGAAACGCTGCAGTTCAGCAGTGACGATGAAAACCAACGCGCACGAGATGAGCCAAAGTAATTCTGGAACGAGTCTTAAAACACCGGTGCTGGCATCAAGGGATACTAGTGGCCACTGAATCCAGCCAACCAGAGGTGGATGATCAAAGTAACTCCACGCCATATGCTTGGCATAGAGCAGGTAATGGGCTTCATCCACCGATAACTCAAATGAAAAGCCCAATGCCAAATGAATCAGCGCAGCGATTGCAAGGCAAATACCGGCCTTGCCTTTATACGAACAGGACTTCCAGTAGGAGCTCGCTACAGCAGACAAATTACGGCACTTCTTTGCGCAAGTAAAGTTCAAACAGCGCGTGATAGCCAGTGCGACCATGCCCTTGTTGCATCAGGATGTCATAGAGTTTTTTAGCTTGCATTAGTCCGGGTAACTTCAATCCCATGCGATCTGCCTCAGTAATAGCTAAGCCAATGTCTTTGACAAAATGCTCCAACATAAAGCCGGGCGCAAAATCCCCTTTGATCATGCGCGGGCCTTGCACATTGAGCTGGACGCTGCCGGCAGCGCCGCCACCAATCACATCCAAGACGGCAAGGGGGTCGAGCCCAGCGGTTTTTGCGTACATCAGACCTTCGCATACGCCCATGATGCTCGAGGCAATCACAATTTGATTACATAACTTCGCGTGTTGACCAGCGCCAGCAGGTCCTAAGAGCGCAATATTTTTGCCCATCAACTGAAAGAGGGGGAGTGCCGTATCAAAAGCGTTTTGATCCCCGCCCACCATGATCGACAGCTTGGCATCACGCGCGCCGATGTCACCACCCGATACGGGCGCATCGAGGCAAGCGATACCGCGCCCTAGTCCTACATTCGCAATCTGTTTTGCCAGTTCTGGGCTCGAGGTAGTCATGTCAATCGTGATGCAGCCTTTGGGCGCATGCTGCAAAATGCCGGACTCGCCCAAGTACATTGCTTCGACATCCTTGGGGTAGCCAATGATCGTAATAATGACTTCCGACGCTTTAGCCAGGGTAGTAGGACTATCAAACCATTGCGCGCCGCGCGCCAATAGCCCTTCTGCTTTGCTCCGAGTACGGTTGTAAACATGCAAGGTATGTCCGGCAGCCATTAAGTGCCCTGCCATACTGCTGCCCATAATGCCGGTGCCAATAAAACCAATCTTCATCGTCAAGTTGCCTAATTAAGTTGCTGAAATAAATTAGCTAATTTTAGACTGCTTATGGAGGCCAACATTGCCTTTTGCGCCAAGCCAAATCAGGGCTAATACGATGCAGGCCAAGGGGGCAATCGAGCCCCAATTGAGTAATGCCCAGCCTTGGGTTGTGATCAGAATGCCGGAGCTGAGCGCGGAAAGCGCGGTCGTCAAAAATACAAAGAAATTAATCGCGCCTTGGGCTTTATCCCGCTCTTCTGGTCGGTAGGCTTCTAAAGCCAAGGTGGTGCTGCTGGTAAACAAAAAGTTCCAGCCTACGCCCAATAAAAAGAGCGCAATTAAGAAATGGGTAAAAGTCACGCCAGATAGCGCAATGGCAATGCAAGCGATGTAAAGCAAAACACCAATGCGCATCACCCACAATACGCCCCAGCGGCGGATTAAATTGCCTGTAAAAAAGCCTGGAGCAAACATACCAATCACATGCCACTCGAGCACCCATACGGTCTGATCAAACGGCAGTTTGCACATTTCCATCGCCAAGGGGGTTGCTGCCATGAGTAGGTTCATGACGCCGTATGAAAGCGATGCAGAGACAGCGCAAACAATAAACAGCGGCTGACGCATGATCTCCGAAAGGGGCCTGCCGGTTTCCTTGGTTTCGCTGGCGGAACGCTCCTGAAAGCGAATCTGGCTGATAGCAATAAAGGCAAGGACGGCAACCAAGGCTAAGGCAATGTAAGCGCCTGCAAAGGGGGCGCTTAACCAGTCGCGGGTTTGGTTGGCTAAATTGGGGCCAAGAACAGCGCCAATCACGCCGCCAGCCAAAACCCACGAAACCGCCTTTTCCTTTGACGTTGGTCCAGCAAGCTCAGCAGCAGTAAAGCGATACAAGAGGGCATTGGCGTTATAAAAACCCGCAATCACGGTAGCGGCATTGAGCAACCAAAAATTACTTTGAAGCACGGCGTAGGCGCAAAGCAGTGCGGAGAGGCCAGCAACCACCAATCCGATTTGGAAGGAGCGCTTACGCCCCCACTTTTTTTGGGTTCGGGCTACGAGGGTGGTCGAAAGGGCGCTACCGATTACATAACCCATTACTGGAAGGGTTGCTAGCCACGGTAGTGGAGCGAGCATAAAACCCACTAAGCCATTGATTGCAATAAAGGTGACGTTATTCGTCAAATACATGCCTTGCGCAAACGTTAGCAACCAGAGATTTTTATTCATGAAATACGCCAGTGAAAGCATTACGATAAAGCATCTGCATTAACCATGACGCATTTCATACGCCAAATGATCCATCCCATTGACCCATTTAAGCTGCATGCGCTTCGCCGCGTTGGCATTGCGCTTAGCTTGGCACTCGCTTTATCAGCATGTGCTGGTTTATCGGAAGATACGGGGGAGGTTGGCTCGCTGCCGACTGCAGAAATACCGGCACAGGAGATGCTGCCTAAATTTTCCGAGCAGCCGGCCAAATCAACCTTACCCAGCGGCTGGAGTTTTTATCGCCTCGCGCCTTACAAAAAGAATACGGCTTATCGCCTCGAAAACTACCAAGGTAAAACCGTACTGAGCGCCAATTCCAAAAGATCAGCATCGGGTTTAGCCGTAAAGTTACGGCCACAACCCGCAACGGATTTATGGCTAGAGTGGGAGTGGAAAGCGGTTGGCAAGATTCCGAATGCCGACAATGCCATTCGTTATACCGACGATGCTCCCTTACGCATATTGGTTGCGTTTGATGGCAATAAATCCAAGCTGCCTTTAAAAGAGCAACTCACATTTGAAGTAGCCGGCATTCTGAGTGGTCGGGACATGCCCTATGCCACCCTCATGTACATCTGGGCTGGTAACAGTCCTCTCGATAGCGTGGTAGAGAACACGTTTACTAGCCGCGTCAAAATGATTGCAGTGGACTCGGGTTGGCAATATACCGGCCAGTGGCGTAAGCATGCGCGTGACTTAAGTGCAGACTACCGTACCGCCTTTGGCGAAGAGCCGGGGGATGTGATTGGTGTCGCACTTCTCACCGATACCGACAATACGAAGTCGCAAGTGAGAGCGCTGTATGGTGACATTGAGTTGGTGCGTAAAGCACTCAAACAAAAGTAGTGCAACAGTAATGCGTTACTTAGGCTTCCAGAGCCCCAGCAGTAAAGCGTTACTCAGCACAAACAGACTTGATAAAGCCATCGCACTTCCAGCAATCGCAGGCGTCAAGTAACCCAAAGTGGCCAAGGGAATGCCAATCACATTAAATGCGAAAGCCCAGAATAAGTTTTGACGAATCTTGTTCCAGGTGCGCTTCGATACATCAATTGCGCCAGCCACCAACGTAGGAT
>JBIIGG010000105.1:0-4867 GCA_044236575.1 Polynucleobacter sp.
ATTCGGACCACAGAACAGCGCGCCTCACCCCAGCAGGCGCAAGGTGGACTTCCCCCCGGTATTCCGGAAGAGCAGGCAGAGTTTTTTCGCCGCTTCTTTGGCGTACCGCCTCCGGGTACCCCTAAATCTGGACCATCGCAGCCAGGACAGCCACGCGAAGCAGAGCGTGGTGTTGGCTCGGGTTTCATTATTGACTCCACCGGCTTGATCCTGACCAATGCCCACGTCGTCGAAGGTGCCGATAAGATCTACGTCACCTTAACGGACAAGCGGGAATTTACGGCTAAGTTGTTGGGCGCAGACAAGCGAACCGACATTGCCGTTCTCAAAATTGAGGCCACGGGCTTACCTAAACTGCCATTGGGCGACTCCTCTAAGTTGCGGGTAGGTGAGTGGGTCTTGGCTATTGGTTCTCCATTTGGTTTAGAGAACACCGTGACCGCTGGAATTGTGTCGGCCAAAAGCCGCGACACCGGTGACTACCTGCCTTTCATTCAAACCGATGTGGCCGTGAATCCCGGTAACTCGGGCGGTCCTTTAATTAATACTGCTGGTCAAGTCATCGGTATTAATTCTCAAATCTTTAGCCGCTCGGGTGGCTATATGGGAATTTCATTTGCCATTCCGATTGATGAGGCGATGCGTGTCGCCGATCAATTGCGCTCTACAGGTAAATTGGTGCGTGGCCGAATCGGAGTTGCTTTGGGCGACTTAAGTAAAGAAATGGCCGAGACCTTGGGTCTTGGACGGCCACGCGGTGCATACGTGCGTAATGTCGAACCCAATGGTCCGGCAGCAACTGGCGGAATAGAAGCCGGTGATGTGATTTTGGCATTCAATGGGCGCGACATTAGTAAATCAAGCGATCTCCCGCGCATCGTTGGCGAAACCAAGCCGGGCATGAAGGCAACGGTTCAGGTTTGGCGTAGAGGGTCGGCGCGCGACCTTTCTGTGGTGGTAGCTGATGCAGAGGCAAGCACAAAAACCGCTGCGGCTAAAAAGCCAGATAGCCCAGCAGCCCCAGCAACCAGCAACAACCCCTTTGGACTTGGCGTGACCGAATTGTCTGATGCCAAAAAACGGGAGCTCAATATTAAGTCCGGAATTGAGGTCACTAGTTTGGGTGAAGGTGCGGTTGCCCGATCCGGAATTCGGGCAGGGGATGTGATCGTGCGGGTTGGTGATAGCGACATTACTAGCGTGAAGCAGTTTGAGACCCTTACTAAAGGCTTGGACGCGAGTCGTGCCGTTGCCGTATTTGTACGCCGAGCAGACAGCACCCTGATTGTGCCTTTGCGGCCTAAAGCGCCCTAATTTGAGGCTAATCGCCCTAAAAAGCCTAAAACCGATGGGTTTTAGGCTCAACCAGTACAATTAATCTAAGACAACTTATTGCAGCGCATCATCCTGTGCGCTGCGACAAGGTGTTTTTGCTACTCTAGATAAAACACCATGGATTTAATCCGCAACTTTTCTATCATCGCCCACATCGACCATGGTAAGTCGACCCTTGCGGATCGAATTATTCAGCTCTGTGGCGGCTTATCTGATCGTGAAATGGAAGCTCAGGTCCTGGATTCAATGGACATTGAGCGTGAGCGCGGAATCACCATTAAAGCCCAAACCGCAGCCCTAAGTTATAAGGCCAAGGATGGCAAAACATACAACCTCAATTTAATTGATACCCCTGGACACGTTGACTTCTCCTATGAGGTGAGCCGCTCACTTTCTGCTTGCGAGGGCGCGCTACTGGTCGTTGATGCTAGCCAAGGTGTTGAGGCGCAAACCGTCGCCAATTGCTATACCGCAATCGAATTGGGTGTGGAGGTTGTTCCTGTTTTGAACAAAATTGATTTGCCACAGGCCGATCCCGAGCGCGCCAAACAAGAGATTGAAGATGTGATTGGCATCGATGCAACTGATGCATTGACCTGCTCTGCTAAAACAGGCCTTGGTGTTGCTGATGTTTTGGAAGAAATGATTCGGCGCGTGCCTCCGCCTAAAGGCAGCGTTACCGAACCCTTACAGGCCTTGATCATTGACTCTTGGTTTGATAACTACGTTGGTGTAGTGATGTTGGTGCGGGTTGTCAACGGCATTTTGAAACCTAAAGACAAGATTACATTGATGGCCAATGGCTCAACCCATTTGGTTGAGCATGTCGGCGTCTTTAGTCCCAAGTCGATTGATCGCCCTGATTTAAGCGCAGGGCAAGTCGGTTTTATTATTGCCGGCATTAAAGAGTTAAAGGCCGCTAAAGTTGGCGATACCGTAACGCATGCCACAGGGCAGCAGGGCCGCACTCCGGCTAGTGCAGCATTACCCGGATTTAAAGAAGTGAAGTCCCAGGTCTTTGCAGGCCTTTATCCCGTAGAAGCAAATGAATACGATCAGCTTCGTGAGTCGCTTGAAAAGCTCAAGCTAAATGATGCATCGCTGCTTTATGAGCCTGAAGTATCACAAGCATTGGGATTTGGATTTCGTTGCGGCTTTTTAGGGTTGTTGCACATGGAAATTGTGCAAGAGCGTTTAGAGCGCCAATATGACATGAACTTGATTACCACTGCGCCTACCGTGGTGTATCAAGTGCAGCAACGCGATGGAACTTTGTTGGTGGTCGATAACCCATCGAAGATGCCAGATCCCTCGAAGATCGAGGCTATCTTAGAGCCGATCGTCACGGTCAATTTGTATATGCCACAGGAGTACGTTGGATCGGTGATTACGCTGTGTACTGGAAAGCGCGGAGCGCAGATCAATATGAATTACTTGGGCAGGCAAGTCCAATTGACCTATGAAATTCCAATGGCAGAAATCGTGCTGGATTTCTTTGACCGCTTGAAGTCGGTCTCGCGCGGCTATGCCTCAATGGACTACGAGTTTAAAGAGTACCGCGTGGCTGATGTCGTCAAAGTCGATATTTTGATTAACGGTGAAAAGGTCGATGCGTTATCGGTGATCGTTCACCGCAGTAATAGCCAATCGCGTGGCCGTGATGTGGTTTCAAAGATGCGCGGCATTATTCCGCGGCAGATGTTTGATGTAGCGATTCAGGCGGCCATTGGCAGCGGCATTGTCGCGCGTGAAAACGTCAAAGCCCTGCGTAAAAATGTATTGGCTAAATGCTACGGTGGCGATATCTCGCGTAAGCGCAAATTACTTGAAAAGCAAAAAGAAGGTAAGAAGCGAATGAAGCAAGTCGGTAACGTTGAAATTCCGCAGGAAGCCTTCTTAGCCATTTTGCAGGTGGACAATTAATGAACTTTGCATTAATACTATTCATTCTGGTTGTGGTTACTGGTGTTGCTTGGGTTGCAGACAAGCTCTTGTTTGCACCACAACGCAAAGCGGCGGGCATTACCCGCATGCCTTTGTGGCTTGAATATTCAGCCAGCTTTTTCCCGGTCATTTGCGCGGTTTTTTTTCTGCGCTCATTTTTGATCGAGCCATTTAAGATTCCATCGGGATCGATGATCCCAACGTTGCAAATCGGTGATTTTATTTTGGTGAATAAATTTACCTATGGCATTCGTTTGCCGGTGGTCAATAAAAAGATCGTCGACTTGGGGGACCCCAAGCGCGGTGATGTCGTTGTATTTCGCTACCCACTGGATCAGTCAGTCGACTACATCAAGCGCGTCGTTGCGATTCCTGGCGATACGATTACCTATCAAGATAAGCGCATTACGGTGAATGGCCAGGCTTTGCAATATGCCGGTGGAGAGAACTATTTAGATCAAGAGAGCATGCGCTACGCCAAGCTCTATACCGAAACCTTTCCGGCTGATTTGGGTGGTAACCGCCATGGCATTTTGAATGATCCTGATCGCCCATCCGGCATGTTTATGCCCGAGCGCTTTCCTGGCATTGAGAATTGCCAGTTCTTACCGAACAGCATGACCTGTAACGTTCCGGCTGGGCATTACTTCACCATGGGTGATAACCGCGATAACAGTGCTGATTCCCGATTTTGGGGTTTTGTACCCGATCAAAATCTGGTGGGCCGGGCTTTCTTTGTATGGCTCAACCTGGGTTCTTTGAGTCGCATTGGTGGATTTCAATAAGCATGAATGCGCGCGCTACAATTGACTTAGGGCCACTACAAGAGCGCCTGGCTTATGTGTTTAAAAAGCCCGAGCTGTTGCAGCAAGCATTAACGCACCGTAGCCACAGCAAGAAAAACAATGAGCGCCTGGAGTTTTTGGGGGACTCCATTTTAAATTGTGTAGTCGCCGAATTGCTTTACGAGCGTTACGCCGATTTAGATGAAGGCGATTTATCTCGTGTCCGCGCCAATTTAGTGAAGCAACAGGCTTTATATGAGATAGCGCAGCTTCTATCCTTATCGGATTACTTGCGCCTGGGTGAGGGCGAGCTTAAAAGTGGCGGCTTTCGGCGCCCATCCATTTTGGCTGACACATTAGAGGCAGTTGCCGGAGCGGTTTTCCTGGATGGCGGATTTGATGCGGCTAAGTCTAGTTTGCGAAAACTCTATTCCGTGATTTTGGCGCAAGTCGATCCCAAGACCTTGGGTAAGGACGATAAGACCTTGCTGCAAGAGTACTTACAAGGTTTTCAGATGCCCTTGCCTGGCTATACCGTTACTGCGACAACAGGCGCAGCCCACAATCAGCAGTTCGAGGTCGAGTGCGTGATCCAGAACCTGAAAATCAAGGTGAAGGGGTTTGGAGCGTCGCGTCGGGCTGCCGAACAAGGTGCCGCTAAGTTAGCTTTGCTGGCCATTACCAAGGCCTTGCCGCAAGAAACACGCAAACCCAAAAAGACCCGTTCTGCGAAGAAGAAAGCGGCAAAGTCCGACACAGCGGAAGAGCAGCTCAATTTAAAGTTAAAGGCATAAGCGTGGAAA
>JBIIGG010000106.1:0-4864 GCA_044236575.1 Polynucleobacter sp.
ATACCATACCGGCGATGGCAATCATGGTATTCATGGCCTGCTTGTCCATCGAGCGTGCAATATGCCGCTGCAGTACGTGGCCGATTTCGTGACCCATAACGGAGGCAACCTCAGACTCCGTTTCAGCGGCAACCAAAAGCCCCGTATGAAAACCAATAAAGCCACCGGGCAAAGCAAACGCATTAATGCTCGGCTCTTTAACCGCAAAAACTTCAAAGTTGTATTGGGCGCTGCCTAAGGCATTAGCCCCACCCAACTGCAAGCGCTTTGCTGCCTGCAGTAAGCGGCGATCCATTTGATTCAGAAAATCATAGATTGGTAAATCATTGGAGTAGTCCGGATCAGCGCGAATTTCCCGCATGACGCGCTCACCAATACGGCGCTCATCCACCGGACTTAAAGCATCACCGCCTGGGTCGCCCATATCGGGCAGAACTAAATTAGGCTGCGTACGTACTGTATTTTTATTGGGCAGAAAAGGGGATTGAGCCTCTTGTGACTGAACCGCCCGCCCCAGATTTTGCAGTGCCGCAGAATTGCCTTCAACCACCACCTCAGAGGCTGGCGCCTTGGGCAAGGGTGTTTGGGCGCCCGCAAAGCCCATGGCAAAAATCAATTGCAGGGCCACGCATTTCCGCCCAATGCCTACTAGCACCGGTTTTTGCATCCACTTAAAATAAGCTGGTTTTACGATCCCCATCCCTCTATGGTAAAACCTATTTCATGAACCCACTGACTCATTTTGATTCCTCAGGCCAAGCCCACATGGTCAATGTCGGCGATAAGCCCAATACCCACCGCATAGCCATTGCTACAGGCAGCATTCGGATGCTGCCAGCCACCTTTGACTTGGTTGAGGCCGGTAACCACAAAAAAGGGGATGTTTTAGGGATCGCCCGCATTGCCGGCATTCAGGCATGCAAGAAGACCTCGGAGCTCATTCCCCTGTGCCATCCATTGGCACTGAGCCACGTCAGCCTGCAATTTGAGCTAGACCGCCCTAGCTATAGTATTCGCTGCCAAGTCCAAGCGGAAACCACTGGCCCTACCGGTGTTGAAATGGAAGCCCTCACCGCAGTCCAAGTCGCCTTACTCACAATCTACGATATGTGCAAAGCAGTCGACCGTGGCATGGTGATGGGTGATATCAAGCTACTTGAGAAGAGTGGCGGCAAGAGTGGTACGTGGACTGCAGATAAATAGTCTGCCTCATAAAGTCTCCAACCTCAGCCAAAATCTCCATTGATTGTCGTTAAGCACAAGCTCGATACGCACGAATTCCAGTCATTAGACGAAGCCATGGCCTTTGCGAAAGAATTAGGTGAGTTTGTCACCATTCAGTTTGATGGCAAAGAGGTGGTTGGTGTATTTGGTGCCACTGGGGTTACGAACGGAAAATGCCCCGATGGAATCGATTACTCGTGGAAGAAACGACGCAAGTAATTATGGATTGTGAGTATATGGAAGTGGCAGCTAATCCCTTTTCGGGAAAAGCTGCCAGACTTGCCTACATTACTTCGAAGTACGGCATTCGGATGGCAGTAATGGTTGAGGCAGATTGCTCATCGCCGAGCGACAGGACCAACCCCCTGACCACGTTGCACCTTCTGGTTTCGATAGATCGAGTGTCGCCGGCATAGCGGCATCCGGGAAATTGGTTGGAATCAGTACCAGGCTATTGCTTCCTTCTCGCGCAACCGTTCCCTGAAAATCAATTGCAATTGCACCGGACTGCAAAATCTCAATGTCTTTGACGCTGCGGGTTGGCGCAAAACTAAAGGCTCCTTGAGTTGCCTCATTCATCGGTGCTACGCCCCGACTAGCAAATGCTTCCGTTACAGCGAGCTTAGCGCTGGAAGACAAATTCATGCCCTCAATCACCCGACTACGCGCAATGTAATCTTGGTACTGCGGAACCGCAATAGCAACCAAAATTCCAATAATGGCGACAACCACCATGACTTCGATCAGGGTGAAACCGTTTTTTTCTGTATTGCGAATGGCGTTCTCGTTGTGTAGTGTCATATCAATAAAAATCCCCTAGTGAATGGAGCTCGATGATCTAACAAAGAGCCCACTGACTAGGGGACTGACCGCATCAGATTACTCTGATTTTAGTGTACGACTTTACTGCTTCTTAATGGGCCTTCTTGGCTTTACGCTTCGCAAACTCGCCCACAATCATGACGCCCAGCGCGCCAATAATGCCAGCAATTAAGCCGTAGTCTTGGATGCCCTCACCGAATTGCTTGATCATCCCTGGGTCGGTCATCATCATGCCTCCCGCAATCCAACCGAGCAAGCCAGCACCAGCCGTCACAATGATCGGGAAACGATCGATCAGGAATAACACGAGGCGGCTACCAGCAATAATGATAGGTACTGAAACGATTAAGCCAAAGACGATGTAGCCAAATTGATGCGCCTGGTCGTCTACTTGCCCTGCGGCACCTGCAATCGCCAAGACATTATCCAGGCTCATGACTAAGTCAGCAACGATGATGGTTTTTATCGCTGCAAATAACTTATCTGGTGCTTCTAGGTCATTCTCGTCGTGACCGCCGGCATCTGCCAACAACTTGTAACCAATCCAGAGAAGCAGTAAAGCGCCAACTACCTTCAGATAGGGGATTTGCAAGAGCGTCACCGCGAATATCGTCAAAACAATACGCAAAACAATCGCCCCAGCCGTACCCCACAAAATACCAGCACGACGTTGGTTGGGGTGTAAGTTACGGCAGGCCAATGCAATGATCACCGCATTGTCGCCACCCAGCAAAATATCAATCAAAATGATCTGTAAGACTACAGACCAATCTAACATTGCAAGAAATTCCATGTCATCCTCTAATAATTATTATGTGTTGAACAACTACTACGGGTAAAACAACTGCCTACAACTAAATCATGGCCTTTAATAGGCTAGCCATCTCCGATGGATTGCGCGTGACCTTAAAGCCGCACTCTTCCATTACTGCCAATTTGGCATCCGCGGTATCCGCACCACCTGAAATCAAAGCACCGGCATGGCCCATGCGCTTTCCGGGAGGGGCTGTTACGCCAGCAATAAATCCAACGATGGGTTTTTTCATGTTGTCTTTGCACCAGAGGGCTGCCTCTGCTTCGTCTGGTCCACCGATCTCACCAATCATAATCACGGCATCGGTTTCAGGATCGTCATTGAACATCCGCATGATGTCGATGTGCTTCAGGCCATTAATCGGATCACCACCAATACCGACCGCGGTTGACTGGCCCAAACCAATGGCGCTCAATTGACCAACGGCTTCGTAGGTCAAGGTACCCGAACGGCTGACAACACCAATGCGGCCTTTTTTATGAATGTGGCCTGGCATGATACCGATCTTGATTTCGTCGGGGGTAATGATGCCGGGGCAATTAGGGCCGAGCAGCAAGGTTTTTTTGCCGCCCTTGGCTTCTTTTTGCGCCATCTTATTGCGTACTTCCAGCATATCGCGTACTGGAATACCTTCGGTAATGCAGATCACAAAATCCAAATCAGCCTCAACCGCTTCCCAAATCGCAGCTGCAGCGCCAGGAGGTGGTACATAAATAACCGATGTAGTTGCGCCAGTTTGCTGGGCAGCCTCTTTTACCGTTCCATAAATTGGAATATTAAAAATAGACTCGCCTGCTTTTTTGGGATTGACGCCCGCGACGAAACAATTCTTTCCGTTTGCGTACTCTTGGCACTTCTCAGTATGAAACTGCCCGGTCTTACCGGTAATGCCTTGCGTAATTACTTTTGTATTTTTGTTAATCAAAATTGACATGGTGATTTCCTTGATTATTTCTGTTTTTTAGCAGCCGCAACCACTTTAGTTGCTGCTTCTGCCATGGAGTCGGCGCTGATGATCGGTAAACCAGAGTCA
This sequence comes from Polynucleobacter sp., assembly GCA_044236575.1. GTDB lineage: Bacteria > Pseudomonadota > Gammaproteobacteria > Burkholderiales > Burkholderiaceae > Polynucleobacter. The sequence goes on from JBIIGG010000106.1 coordinate 3,894, forward strand.
GCCAAAATCTTTTTGCCTAAATCTTCGTTCGTACCTTTCATGCGCACCACCAGTGGCACAGATAAATTCACTGCCTTACAGGCAGTCACCACGCCATCGGCAATCACATCGCAGCGCATAATGCCGCCGAAGATGTTGACCAAAATGGCTTCCACGCTCTTGTTTTTGAGCATGATCTTAAATGCTTCGGTTACTTTTTCTGCAGTCGCGCCGCCGCCTACGTCAAGGAAGTTGGCTGGCTGCCCACCAAAGAGCTTAATCGTATCCATGGTGGCCATGGCAAGTCCGGCACCGTTCACAAGGCAACCAATATTGCCGTCGAGTGAGATGTAGGCCAAATCAAATTTTGACGCTTCGATTTCAGCAGGATCTTCTTCATCTTCATCGCGAAACGCCACAATCTCAGGATGGCGGAACAAAGCATTAGGATCAAAATTGAACTTGGCATCCAAGGCTTTGATATTGCCATTGCCTTCTAAAATCAGTGGATTGATTTCCACTAAAGAAGCATCGGTTTCCCAATAGGTCTTGTATAAGTTCTTAAAGACCTCGCGCGCTTTCGCAACGGATCCTTCTGGTACGCCAATGCCATGGGCAATGGTGTCGCACTGGGCATCAGTTAATCCAATTAATGGATCCACAAATACCTTGATAATTTTTTCGGGTGAGTGCTCTGCCACTTCCTCAATATCCATGCCGCCTTCACTGGAGGCCATGATGACGTTTTTCTGTGATCCGCGATCGGTGACGATACTGAAGTAATACTCTTTTTTAATGTCAGCGCCATCTTCGATTAGAAGTCGGCGGACTTTTTGTCCTTCTGGACCGGTTTGATGGGTTTTAAGTTGCATGCCCATAATTTCACTGGCGTATTTTTTAACTTCATCCATGCTCTTGGCTAATTTCACGCCGCCGCCCTTGCCGCGACCACCCGCATGAATCTGCGCTTTCACCACCCACACCGGACCGCC
>JBIIGG010000107.1:0-4830 GCA_044236575.1 Polynucleobacter sp.
CTGAAGGATAATGGGGCACGTTCCGTTGTGAATTGGGTTGTATTGCGTGCCTTGAGGCCCCAAACACGGATCCATTCAAAGGATCTATAGCGATGTTTAATGTTGTTTTATTTGAGCCTGAAATTCCCCCCAACACGGGCAATATCATTCGCTTATGCGCCAACACCGGAGCAACGCTACACCTCATCGAACCCTTGGGTTTTCCGCTTGAAGATGCCAAATTGCGAAGGGCTGGCTTGGATTACCATGAGTTCGCTAACCTCTTGGTCTACAAAAACTGGTCTGACTTTTTAGACAAGACCAAACCAGATGCGACGCGCTTGTTTGCACTCACAACCAAAGGAAAAGGAAACTTTACTGACGCGCGCTTTAGTGAAAACGACTATTTTGTTTTTGGTTCGGAAACCAAAGGGATCAGTGATGAAGTTCGTAATGCCATCCCTCTACAAAACCGTCTTCGACTACCCATGCGGGAAAACAGCCGTAGCCTCAATTTATCCAACAGCGTCGCTATCTTGGTATATGAGGCTTGGCGACAAAACAGTTTTGTGGGCGGCGCCTAAAGACCTAGTTTAATGTTCTGGTTTTGGCTCGCGGCCCATCAGTTTTTGTACTGCCTGGTGCGCGGTAATTTGACCCGAGAGAACGTCGCACATATTGCTGGTAATCGGCATATCCACATTAAGGCGCTTTGCTAAATCAGCTACTGCGGCCGCACACAAAACGCCCTCGGCAACATGACCTAAATTATGCAATACGGTTTGCAAGGACTGTCCTTCGGCCAGCAATAAACCGACACGGCGATTGCGTGATAAATCACCCGTTGCAGTCAAAATCAGATCACCCACGCCTGTCAATCCCATGCAGGTCTCGGGCTTTCCGCCAGCAGCCTTCACTAGCCGCATCATTTCTGCAAGGCCACGAGTTAATACCGCGGCCCGTGCATTCAGGCCTAAGCCGAGGCCATCACCGATACCAGCCGCAATCGCCATAATATTTTTTACAGCCCCGCCAAGCTCGACCCCAATCAAATCATCGCTGGCATAAATGCGCATATTGCCATGATGAAAAGCGGCCTGTACGACTTGACACAATGCGGTTGATTTGCTGGCCACCGTTAACGCACATGGCAGACCCCGTGCCACCTCATCAGCAAAGCTAGGGCCTGACACAACACCGACCGCATGTGCAATGCCGCGACCGTGCTTAGCTAATTCTCGTTCAACGACTTGATGCGGCAAGAGTGCCGTAATGGGCTCTAAGCCCTTGCATAACCACACGATATTGAGGGGGTGCGACGCTTGCTGTAAAACGCAAGCAATGGTCTCGGACAGGCCAGACATGGGCGTAGCAATCACCAGCAAATCGCTTGGACGCAAGAGGCTTAATGTGTGCTTTAAATCAGACTCCACCTGTAATGCAGTTGGCAAGGTAATGTCCGGAAGGTAGCGCTGATTCTGATGCCCCGCCTGCATTGCCTTTACTTGCTCAGAACTGCGCGCCCAAAGCCGGACTGAGCCTGGAGGTAAATGCTGCGCTGCTTGCGCTGCCATGGCTGTGCCCCATGCACCCGCCCCCAGTAGTGTCACATTCATCGTACGTGACTCATCCAGCGTTTAGTTGGGCAAAATGATTTTGCTTTCCTGGGTCGATTCATTGCCATCGCCTCCAGCAGAGCCTTGAGCCTGCAACAAGCGCTGCTGATATAGGCTATGGAAATTAATTTCACTCAGGTGAATCGGCTGAAAGCCAGCACGGCTCACAATATCGGCCACATTGGAACGTAAATAGGGGAACAAAATGGTAGGGCAAGTTACGCCGAGCATGGGATCAACCTGCTCTGGTGGAATCAGAACGAAGTGAAAAATACCGGCTTGCTTTGCTTCAACTAAAAACAGAACCTTGCCATCGACGCGTGCGGTCAACGTTGAAATCAAAGCCACCTCAAAAATACCTTCAGCCAATGGATCGACGCTTACATCAATCTCCACCTGAATCTGCGGCTCTTCCTGCACCAACAAAATAGCAGGCGCATTGGGCTGCTCAAGCGATAGATCTTTCAGGTAAATCCGTTGAATATTAAAGCTCGGCTCTACCGCCTCGCTGGCTCCGTCTTTTGGGGATGCTGTTTGCTCGCTCATACAGGACTTTCTCGTTAAAAAATTAGGTCGGGGCAGCCAATAATGCATCCAACTTACCCGCACGATCAAGGGCAGCCAAATCGTCATAGCCGCCAACATGATGATCGCCAATGTAAATTTGTGGCACGGTACGGCGTCCAGTTCGGGCCATCATGGTCTCGCGCTGCGCAGGATCAACATCAATCAGAATTTTTTCCAATTGCGCTACTCCTTTTTTCTGCAACAGCTTTTCAGCCATTACGCAGTAAGGGCAAACGCGGGTGCTGTACATGAGAACGGAGGGCATCGCTTAGCTTTTAGCCAATGGGAGTCCAGCCGTGGTCCATGCTTGCACACCGCCATCGAGGTTTTTTACCTCTGCAAATCCAGCTGACTGAAGGGCCTTAATCGGGCCGCGTGAGGCGACGTTACTTTGGCAAACCACAATCACGGGTAATTTGCGGTCCAGTTTGAGTTTATCGATCCCGGAAGCAATTTGGTCCTCCGCAATTCGCTTGGCATTGGGCAAGTGCCCGGCCTGAAAATCCGCTTCTGGGCGCATATCTAAAATTTGCGCCTTTTTGCGGTTGATCCAAGTGGTAGCCTCGGTTGGTGAGACTCCACCCCCCATAATTAATGTTGATAATGTAGGCAGAAACAGCGCTACGCCCGTAACTAATACCAGCGCAATCAGCGCCATATTTTCGGTTTGCATTAAAAAGTTCATCTTTAGATTATAGAATGGCTCTATGAAACAACTTGTCCTTATCCGCCATGGTGAATCTACCTGGAACCTTGAAAACCGCTTCACTGGCTGGGCCGATGTCGATTTAACCCAAAAAGGCATTGATCAGGCCGTCGCAGCAGGCAAAAGCCTTAAAAAAGCGGGGTATGAGTTTGATATTGCATATACCTCCGTTTTGCGCCGTGCCATCCGCACGCTTTGGTACATTCAAGATGAAATGAACCTGATGTGGATTCCAGTGGTCCACAGCTGGCGCTTAAACGAGCGGCATTACGGCGCCCTGACTGGCTTAAATAAGGCCGAAACTGCAGCCAAGTACGGCGATGAGCAGGTGCATATTTGGCGTCGCTCCTTTGATATTCGCCCACCTTTACTCGACCTAAGCGATGAGCGCAACAGCCACGGCGATCGCCGCTATACCAAGCTAGGGCAGGGTGACATTCCCCTGGGTGAGTGCCTCAAAGATACGATTGATCGGGTGATGCCGCTTTGGAACGAGTCGATTGCACCTGCACTCAAGCTCGGCAAACGGGTTGTTTTGGTTGCCCACGGCAATAGCATCCGCTCGTTGATTAAATACCTGGATGGAACCTCCGACACGGACATCATGGAGGTCAATGTGCCCAACGGCAAACCCTTGGTGTATGAATTGGATGATGATTTGAAGCCAAAACAGCATTTTTACCTAGACTAGAGCAAAATAGGCGACATACTTAATCCAGTACCCAAAACACCCTATCGCCCACATGCGCCATTTATTTAAAAGCCTTGCACTTGTTTCTGTTGGTCTCATTGCCGGCGTTGCCGCGACCATCCAATTTTCTGCCACAGCGCAACAGGGTGCCACAACGCTACCACTGGATGAGCTGCGCACGCTATCCAATGTGTTTTCTCAAATTAAGCGAGAGTACGTTGAACCAATCGAAGACAAACAATTGCTGACTGATGCCGTCAAAGGCATGGTGAGTAGTTTAGATCCGCATTCTTCGTATTTGGACAAAAAAGACTTTTCAGAAATGCAAGAGCAGACTGCAGGTAAGTTTGCTGGGCTTGGTATTGAAATTACCTCCGAGGATGGTTTGGTAAAGGTTCTCAATCCAATTGAGGACAGCCCTGCAGCACGCGCAGGCCTTCAAGCGGGTGACTTAATTACGCGACTGGACGATAAGCCTGTTCGTGGCATGTCATTGGATAAAGCAGTGCGCACTATGCGCGGCAAACCAGGAACAAAAATTACGCTGACCATTTTTAGAAAAAGTGAAGAGCGTAGTTTTCCAGTCACGATCACCCGCGCTGAAATTAAAGTGCAGTCGATCAAAACCAAAATCGTCGATAACGATATTGCATGGGTTCGGATTACCAGCTTTCAAGAACGTACCGTTCCTGATTTAGCAAAAAAACTCAGTGAAATTGCCGAGAAAAATCCCAATTTAAAAGGCGTTATCTTGGATTTGCGGAACAACGGCGGTGGCTTGCTCCAAGGGGCTGTTGGGGTTGCTGCAGCCTTCCTGCCAGCCAATGCTGTGATTGTTTCAACCAAAGGTCAGGCACCGGATTCCACCCAAATTTTTAATGCAACGCCTTCGATGTATCGCCTCAGTGAGGCAGGTGATCCATTAGCGTCTGTTCCTCCCCTATTTAAGAAGGTCCCGATGGTGGTTCTCGTTAATGCCTTCTCTGCTTCTGCATCCGAGATCGTCGCTGGAGCACTCCAAGATTACAAGCGGGCTACCATTATCGGCAAGACTACTTTTGGTAAAGGCTCAGTGCAAACTGTTCGCCCACTCTCGAATGACTCTGCCCTCAAGATCACAACGGCCTACTACTACACACCCAAAGGGCGATCGATTCAAGCCTTCGGTATTAAGCCCGATATCGCGGTAGATCAAAATAAAGATGGCGACCCCGATGACGTTTTAATTACGCGTGAAATTGACAGTGAGAAACACCTGCGCAATAAACAGT
>JBIIGG010000016.1:0-17348 GCA_044236575.1 Polynucleobacter sp.
ACGACCTGATTCCGCTGAATTTAACCCGATTCCACTAAAACACTATTTACCCCATGATGCGTAGACTGCTTTCGATTTTTTCGGTAAATGACCCTGGCTGGGGTAATTCGCCACGCCCAAATGACAATAAAGGCGATTCCACTGGATCCAAAGACGGCAATTCTGGCAATGAGGGCGCTAAGCCCCCAGCAGAAGAGCAGGGCGCCTCGGCTAATCCGCCTACGAGCAAACCAGATCCGGATCGCAAGCCAGTGGGTAATGGCCCGCCTGACCTGGATGAACTCTGGCGCGACTTTAATGATCGCCTCAGCAACCTCTTTGGCGGCAAAAAAGGCCCCAGCAGGCCAAGTGGCGGCTGGGATGGCAAGCCCAATCCAAATCCAAACCAGAATAATGACCGTGGCGGCCCACCGAGCGGCGGTTCACGTCCCCCCATTTTTTCGGGTGGACTGCCTTTCTCATCCAAAAATGGCGTCTTGGCTGCGCTTGGCGGTGTCTTTTTTATCTGGATTGCGACCGGCTTTTTTATGATCCAGGAGGGCCAGGCCGGTGTGGTTCTGACCTTTGGTAAGTACAGCTATACCGCAGGCCCTGGTATTAATTGGCGCATGCCCTATCCCTTCCAAACAACCGAAGTGGTGAATATTTCTGCGGTCCGATCGGTCGAAGTGGGGCGTTCTGTTGTGATCAAGGCGACCAACCAAAAAGACTCGTCCATGTTGACCGAAGATGAAAACATCATCGATGTTCGGTTTGCGGTGCAGTACCGTTTGAAAGACCCAACCGAATACTTGTTTAACAATCGCGATCCGGATTTTGCCGTAGTGCAAGCCGCCGAAACCGCGGTTCGTGAAATCGTTGCGCGTAGCACGATGGATACCGTGCTCTACGAAGGGCGCGAGAAGATCGCGATTGATTTAACCGCATCGATTCAGCGCATTCTGGATAGTTACAAGGCAGGTATCTTTATTACCAGCGTGACAGTACAAAACGTACAGCCACCTGAGCAAGTCCAGGCCTCCTTTGACGACGCTGTTAAGGCAAGCCAAGATCAAGAACGCTTGAAGAGTGAAGGGCAAGCCTATGCCAATGACATTATTCCGCGCGCTAAAGGTACAGCAGCGCGATTAATTGAAGAGGCGGAAGGTTACAAAGCCCGTGTTACTGCAACCGCAGAGGGTGATGCGATGCGCTTTAAGCAGATTTTGGTTGAATACGCCAAGGCACCGCAGGTCACGCGTGATCGTATGTACGTTGATACGATGCGCGAGGTCTATACCAATGTCTCGAAGATTTTGGTCGACACTTCAAAAAGCAACAGCATGTTGTATTTACCGCTCGATAAGATCGTCTCGCAAGTCAGTGCTGAAAGTGCAAAAGCCGCAAGCCAAGCGGTAGCAAGCGGCTCAGTCACTGTAGGTGCTGCAACAGACATACCTGCTCCCACTACTAGAGCGCCCGAGCGCCCTGCGGATCGCCGTGATGGCGGACTACGCAGCCGAGATCGGGACGCACGATAATGAATATGAATCCAAATCGCGTTATTGCCATCCTCGTTGGCCTTGTTTTATTGGTCATTGTTGTTTTATCCAGCATCTTCGTTGTCGATCAACGTAAATTTGCCGTGGTCTTTGCGTTCGGGCAGTTTGTTCGCGTAGCCGATGACGCAGGCTTAAATTTCAAATTGCCAGCGCCATTCCAAAACATCCGCTTCTTTGATCGCCGCATTATGACGATTGATAATCCAGAAGCAGAGCGCTACATCACTGCTGAAAAGAAAAACTTACTGGTCGACTCGTACGTCAAATGGCGTATTGTTGATCCACGTAAATTCTTCATCAGCTTTAAGGGCGATGAGCGGATGGCTTCGGATCGCTTAACGCAGCTCGTACGTTCAGCCCTCAATGAAGAGTTCACCAAGCGCACCGTTCGGGAAATTATTTCTGAGCAGCGCGATGAAGTGATGCAAAGCATTCGTAAAAAAGTAGAAGTCGATGCAGCAGATATTGGCGTTGAAATTGTTGACGTGCGACTCAAGCGTATTGATCTCCTCGCTGAAATTAGCGACTCGGTTTATCGCCGGATGGAAGCCGAACGCAAGCGCGTTGCCAATGAACTCCGCTCAACCGGTGCTGCTGAGTCCGATAAGATCCGCGCTGATGCAGAGCGCCAGCGCGATGTCATCTTGGCCGAAGCCTACCGTGAAGCGCAACGCATCAAAGGTGCCGGCGACGCCCGGGCAACTGCCTTGTATTCCGAGGCATTTGGTCGTGATCCGCAGTTTGCGCAGTTTTACCGCAGTCTAGAGGCCTACCGTAGCTCATTCAAGGATAAGCGCGATATTATGGTGATTGAACCCACTAATGAGTTCTTTAAGCACCTCAATAAAAAATAAGAAGCGCGTATCGTGAATCGCTGGTTATTACCCGAAGACATCGCCGATGTCTTGCCTGCTAAGGCACGTAAAGTGGAGCAGCTGCGCCGCAGTTTGCTCGACCTTTATCGTTCCTATGGCTACGAGCTGGTCGCACCTCCTTTGCTCGAGTTTTTAGATTCACTGCTGACGGGCACGGGCTCTGACCTCAATTTGCAAACGTTTAAATTGGTTGATCAGCTCTCCGGCAGAACCCTCGGCCTGCGTGCCGATATGACGCCTCAAGTCGCCCGCATTGACGCCCACTTACTCAATCGTACTGGCGTGACGCGCCTTTGTTATGCGGGACCCATTGCCCACACCCGCACACCGATTGGTTGCACTTCCCGCGAAGAGTTGCAATTGGGCGCGGAAATTTATGGCCACGCTGGATGGGAGGCCGACCTAGAGGCGCTGTCCCTTCTATTACAAACGCTGCAAACCGCTGGGCTGAAGCAGGTATACCTTGATCTCTCGCATGCCGGCATATTGACTGGCATCTTGGCGGATCAGGCCGTCTCAAAAGAAGACATTGAAACCCTCTACGGCCTTTTACAAAGCAAAGACCGCAGCAGCCTTGCAAATTGGTCGCGTAATTTACCGCAGTCCGTTGGTCAGGCCCTAATGGCGTTAACCGAATTAAGTGGCCCGTCTACAGAAGTACTGGTTAGGGCGCGAAAGGTTTTGCCAAGCAATGCACTCGTCAGTGATGCCTTATCGCTGCTGGAGCGGCTGACGAACGCCATTGCCAGGGTGCCATCGGCACCGGAGGTCAGCATTGATTTAGCCGATTTACGGGGTTATCAATACCATAGCGGCATGATGTTTACCGCATACGTGGATGCATTATCGCAACCGATTGCACGCGGCGGTCGCTACGATCATGTGGGGCAGGCCTTTGGGCGTGCTCGTCCGGCCACGGGTTTTTCCATTGATTTGTTAACCTTGGCTGGCTTGTCAACCGAACTGGAAGTGCGTTCAGCGATTGTGGCGCCTTGGATCAGCGATGCGGGATTAAATGCAGCAATCCAAGCCCTTCGCGCTAGCGGTGAGATTGTGGTTCAACTAGCGCCTGGTGATGCGGCACTCAGTGCAGAATATCGACTGGATCGCGTTTTAGTTGAGCAGGGCGGCACTTGGAAAGTGCAGCCCAAGAGCGCTAGCAAGATTAGCTAGTAGCCTGCAATGTCTTTTAGATTGATTTGTTTATTACTGGATTAAATATGCCTCAACAACAACAAACTCGTGGCCGCAATGTGGTCGTTATCGGCACGCAGTGGGGCGATGAAGGTAAAGGCAAAGTCGTCGACTGGTTAACCGACCATGCGCAAGCGGTTGTGCGCTTTCAGGGCGGACACAATGCTGGACATACCCTGATCATTGGCGATAAGAAAACCATTCTGCGTTTAATTCCGTCGGGCATCATGCATAAGAACGTCATTTGCTACATTGGCAATGGTGTTGTGCTCTCGCCCGAAGCGCTGTTTAAAGAAATTGGTGAGCTTGAAGCGGCTGGTTTAGATGTGTGTTCCCGCCTACGCATTTCCGAGGCAGCGACTTTGATTTTGCCTTACCACGTGGCGATTGACCATGCCCGTGAGAAAAAACGCGGCGAAGCCAAAATCGGTACTACCGGTCGCGGTATTGGCCCAGCATACGAAGATAAAGTGGCGCGCCGAGCGCTGCGAGTACAGGATTTGTTTTATCCCGAGAAGTTTGCCGAACAGCTGCGCGAGAACTTGGAGTATCACAATTTCATGTTGACGCAGTATTACGGCGCTAGCCCGGTTGATTACAATGCGACCCTCGATGAAGCCATGTCCTATGCAGCGCGCATCAAGCCGATGGTGGTGGATGTCTCGAGCGCATTGTATGCGGCAGGCCAAGCAGGTCAATCCCTCTTGTTTGAAGGTGCTCAAGGTACCTTACTCGATATTGATCATGGTACTTATCCGTATGTGACCTCCAGCAATTGCGTAGCGGGCAATGCCGCCGCCGGCTCCGGCGTTGGCCCTGAGTCTTTGCAATACATCTTGGGCATTACCAAAGCGTATTGCACGCGCGTGGGTGCAGGACCTTTCCCAAGCGAACTCTATGACCACGACAATCCTGCTAAGCAAGATCCGGTAGGCATTCGTTTGGCAGAAGTCGGTAAAGAATTTGGTTCTGTGACAGGCCGTCCCCGTCGTACCGGCTGGCTCGATGCTGCTGCCTTAAAGCGCTCGATTCAGATTAATGGTCTGAGTGGCCTTTGCATTACCAAGCTAGATGTGCTCGATGGCTTTGAAACGATTCGCTTGTGCGTGGGTTATCACTTGGATGGCCAGCGCTTGGACGTCTTGCCCCGCGGCGCGGAAGCGGTGGCGCGCTGCGAACCGATTTATGAGGACTTCCCGGGCTGGAAAGGCACGACCTACGGTATTCGCGAGTGGAATAAGTTGCCGCCAGAAGCACAGACGTTCTTGCGCCGAATTGAAGCGGTTGCAGGCAAGCCCATCGCGATGGTCTCTACCGGACCAGAGCGCGATGAAACGATACTCTTGCAGCACCCCTTTGAGGCTTAGGGCAACTGCAATTGATTGTTGCCCAAGAAAACGGAGCAATGCTAAGCATGCAGAACTCCGTTTTGAATGATGGTGCCCAGAAGAGGACTCGAACCTCCACAACCTTTCGATCGCCAGCACCTGAAGCTGGTGCGTCTACCAATTTCGCCATCTGGGCATTGGGCTCTATTATAGAGCTAGCGGCCATTTTCCCTCACATCTACCGGAATACTTACTTCATGAATGCAAGCCATGCGTAAATCTGTGCCCTTAGTTCCGCGTGAATCCGATCGCCTCGGAACGATTCAGGGTCATCGCGATGGCTTTGGCTTCGTAGTTCCAGACGATGCAGGCGAGGACATTTTTCTCTCCGAGCGGGAAATGTCCCGTGTAATGCATGGCGACCGAGTCAAGGTACGGGTGATGGGGACTGATCGGCGCGGACGTCCCGAAGGTCAAATTGTTGAGGTGATCACCCACGTGAATCGCCTTGTGATTGGACGTTTATTAAATGAGAACGGCGTGCTCATTGTTGCTCCTGAAGACAAGCGCATCGGTCACGACATTTTGATACCGCCCAAGGGGCAGCTCAACGCCAAGCTAGGCCAGGTTGTTAGTGTTGAAATCATTGATTACCCCGATAGTTATCGCCAAGCAGTTGGCCGAGTAGTCGAAGTGCTGGGCGAAATCGATGATCCCGGTATGGAAATCGAGATTGCTGTTCGTAAATATGGCGTACCCCATGAATTTTCTGCAGCCACCATGAAAGAATCGGCCGCGCTTCCAGAAGGGGTGATTCAGGAGGATTTAGAAGGACGAGTTGATTTACGGGATGTTCCCCTCGTCACCATTGATGGTGCTGATGCCCGTGACTTCGATGATGCGGTGTATTGTGAGCCAACGCAGTTTGGAAAAGTCAAAGCATGGCGTCTAATTGTGGCAATTGCCGATGTATCGCATTACGTCAAGCCCGGACATCCCTTGGATGAAGAGGGACTGCTGCGCGCTACCTCGGTGTATTTTCCGCGTCGCGTTATTCCGATGCTGCCTGAAAAGATTTCCAATGGACTATGTTCTTTAAATCCGGGGGTTGATCGCCTTTGCATGGTCTGTGACTCGGTGATTGATGTGCACGGTGAAGTCTTGGCTTATCAGTTTTATCCTGCGGTAATGCATTCGGCGCAGCGTTTTACCTACGATGCCGTGTGGGAGGTCATTAGTAACTCCAACGGCCCCGAAGCGGCGCGTTTTGCACAGTTCCGTCCACTCCTAAGTAATTTGTATGGCTTATTTAAAATCTTATTGTCTGCGCGCGAGAAGCGGGGTGCCTTGGATTTTGAAACTACCGAGACTCAAATTATTTCGAATGAGCTGGGGAAAATTTTGCGGATTGAGCCGCGCACCCGCAACGATGCCCATCGCCTGATTGAAGAGTGCATGTTGACTGCCAACGTCTGCGCTGCTGATTTTTTACAGAAAAATAAGCACTTGGGTTTGTACCGCGTTCATGCCGAGCCATCGGAAGAGAAAATCATGACGCTGCGGCAGGTCCTGCGTACGGCATCCTTAAGCCTAAGTGGTGGCGAAAAGCCGCAGCCCAAGGATTTTGCTCGCCTGATTAAAGAAATTAAACCCAGGCCGGATGCAACCATGTTGCAAACCGTGGTGCTCCGATCAATGCAACAAGCGGTCTATCAGCCTGAAAATGTCGGGCATTTTGGTTTGTCGTACCCGGCCTACGCGCACTTCACCAGCCCGATTCGGCGTTACCCCGATTTATTAGTGCACCGTGCGATTAAAGCCATCCTACAAAAGAAGCCGTATTACCCCAGTCTGCCAGAGCGTGTACCACTGAACCTCACCTTGCCACGCAAGGGGCAAGCGCGTACCAATGCATCGGAAGCGAAAAAGTCACAGAGTGCCAGTAGGGAAGCCGGTCCACAAAAGGGCAAAGGCGCTGCGGCGAGCGGCGCACTCGCGATATGGGGTCAACTGGGTGTGCATTGCTCATCCAATGAGCGGCGGGCTGATGAGGCATCGCGGGATGTCGAGGCCTGGTTGAAATGCTATTACATGCGGGATCACCTCGGCCAAGAATATGCGGGCTCGATAACGGGAGTGGCCAGTTTTGGACTTTTCATTCAACTGGAAAATCTCTTTGTGGAGGGCATGGTGCACGTCACGGAACTGGGCGGCGACTATTACCAATACGACGAAGCCCGTCAAGAGTTGCGCGGCGAGCGCACCGGTATGCGTCACCGTTTAGGTGATCGCCTGCACGTCCTCGTTAGCCGGGTGGATTTGGATGCACGCAAGATTGAGTTCTCCTTAGTCAAGTCGGTCATCAGTGAGCGCGATGGCGTGCGTAGCCGCACCCTCGTACTAGCGAGCGATACGGGCAAGCCGAATAAAAAAGCAGCGTCCAAAAAGTCACGGCCCTCGAGTAAAGCGCCTAAGAAAAGTGCTGGCGTTAATGTGAATGCGGCTAAGGCAGCTGGCAAGCAAGGTGCCAAGCAATCCAAGTCAGCCAAAGCGTCTCGTGGTAAGTCGGCCGCCATTCGTACCCCAGGTAAACCTGCTGGTAGTAAGCCGCCCACCCGCAAAGGAAAGCGCTGATGAAACAAATTATGCTCGGCTTTCATGCGATCCAGGCGCGCTTGCGTCTTGATCCCGATAGCCTCAAGGCGGTCTACTTTGATCCAGCACGGCGCGATCGCCGCATGGGTGATTTTTTAAAACAAGCCGAATCGATTTTGGGTGATCGCCTGCATTCTGCAGATTCAGAGCGCTTGCATAAATTAGCCGGCCATGATCGTCATCAGGGCGTCGTTGCCTTGGCTGAAAAAATGACGGTGGCCCGTACCTTAGCCGAGCTGGTTGATGGCATTGAAGGTAAACCTCTTTTGTTGGTACTCGATGGCGTTACTGATCCGCATAATCTTGGCGCCTGCTTGCGTGTGGCCGATGGTGCTGGGGTGCATGGGGTAGTGGTTCCAAAAGACCGCTCGGCCCACATCAATGCCACAGTCAGTAAAGTTTCCAGCGGCGCATCCGAAGTAATGCCTTTAATCACCGTGACTAATTTGGCCCGCAGCATGCGTGAGATGCAAGAATTAGGGATTTGGCTCATTGGCACTGACGATGAAGCAGAGAAGTCGATTTATGACCTTGACTTAACCGGACCGATTGCCTTAGTGATGGGGGCCGAAGGTGAGGGCATGCGGCGCTTAACGCGCGAGCATTGCGATCAGTTGGTGCGCATTCCGATGCACGGTGTGGTTGAAAGCCTTAATGTCTCTGTAGCCAGTGGCGTTTGCCTGTATGAGGCATTACGTCAACGCTCTATTACTTAAGCTTTTTGGCGCATCAAATATTGCACTACAGCAATTTAGTACTGCGCCTAATCCGTTGTTAATACTCCTACCTAATCAAATTAAAGTCTGTCATCATAAAGTCTAGTATCTTAAATATTGGCATAACTTAAACGGTGAAAAATATGATCAAAAAGAATATTGGAACAGTTAGCGTAATTAGTAGCTTACTCATTACTGCCGGCGTCTTAGTTGGATGTCAAGGAATGGAACAGGGCTCAGGACAAAAAGCATCGGCTAATTTAGAGTCGCGTTCAGGATCAAAAACTACTGGCGAAGTGAATTTTGTTTCACAAGGCAAGGATGTCTTGGTCACCGGTAAATTTAGCGGATTAAAGCCCAATTCAGAACACGGTTTTCATGTTCATGAAAAAGGCGATTGTTCATCTGCAGATGCTACCAGTGCGGGCGGTCATTTCAACCCCGATGGTAAACCGCATGGATCGCCTGGCAGTGGCGCGCATCACGCAGGTGATATGCCGAACATTAAAACCGATGCAGCTGGTAATGCAACCTATTCGGCTAAGCTACATGGCTTTGCGGTTAACACTGGCCAAAATGGAATTGTCGGCAAGTCGGTCGTTGTTCACCGTGATCCAGATGATTACAAATCACAGCCTGCCGGAAATTCGGGTCCGCGTATCGCCTGCGGCTTAATTAAGTCTTGATTTTTTCATTAATGTTGCTGTGAGGGATTGAGCTGTTCGTCTCGAAATTAAAAGGCGAACAGGTCAATCTAGCGAGATGATGCTGCACGGTATGCTGCTTCAACTGCGCGAAGAACGGTTGCATGCAATGTCCCCATTTTGGGCGTATTTCCGTGCGCATTTCGTACGGGCACCTTAAAGTAGCGATCTGACCATGGCAGATCCACAATCACTTTGAAGTCAAATTTCGTATCGTATGCCAATCCAGCTAGCGCAAAGGCAGCTGGATATTTGGCTTTGGTGATTGCTACTTCACCGGTTTTTAAACGTGTTAGATGCTGGGAAGTGCCGTACACCACGCTGACTTGATCGCCATCATCACGACTCTCTGTTCCGATGACAATTGCTGGCCGTGGTTTTGGTCCCGGCTCAATATTGGGGACTTCTGGAAACAAGCACCAAACAATATCACCGGGAGCGGGGAGCTTCCATTTCTGACTCATGCAAATAATGTGTCACGCAAAAGAACTTTGCCTTTTGGTAAACGCTTGGCTGCATCCTTACGTAATGCTAAAACTTGTTTTGCAGTTAAGGGTCCATCATCTGGGGCATAAGCAGGCAAAACATCCGTAGCGAACTTCGACAAGGCCATATGGATTACTTGCGTTTCATTCACGTCTAGTTCTTTTGCTATTGCCTTAACTGTTGTTCGGGTCACGCCAAATTGTGTGTCCTTGGAGCGGAACTTTACTAGTAAGTTATCGTTTGTGCTTTTCACGAGAGCATCTCCCAGATTTATATATAGATAATATATACTAATCTTTGCCATCATGCAAGCCCGGCGCAGACATTAGATGAATACAGCAGTGGGCCACAAAGCAAACTACTTTTTCCAAAAAAAGATTTTCGTTAACAGGTAGGGCAATCCTCGCACATATTGATGCGAGCGCTCACGCTAGTTCTTTAATAGGGCTTCTAGTTTGACAATATCGCTGCAGAAAGCCCGTATGCCTTCTGCTAGTTTCTCAGTAGCCATGGCATCGTCATTGAGCTGCAAGCGAAATGCGGATTGTGTCACATCGAGTTCCCGCATCGCTTTGCCCTGATTGGCCTTGGGATCAAGCTTTCGTGTAACCACTTCAGAACTGTTTTGCAGTTCAGTGAGTAATTCTGGGCTAATGGTCAACAAATCACAGCCGGCCAATTGCATGATCTGATTAGTGTTCCGAAAGCTGGCACCCATGATCTCCGTAGCGATACCAAAGTGTTTGTAGTAACGGAAAATTCCTTTGACGGATTGCACACCTGGATCGTATTCGCCGCCATGCTGGGCATCATTCCAACTAGCCCCCAATTTGGCTTTGTTCCAATCGGTGATCCGGCCCACAAAGGGCGATATCAGTTGTGCTTTCGCTTTGCCGCAGGCCGCTGCCTGCACTAACGAAAACAGCAAGGTCATATTGCAATGAATGCCTTCGGCTTCGAGTACTTTTGCAGCCTCGATACCTTCCCACGTACTGGCTAGTTTAATCAAGACGCGATTTCGATCAACGCCATGGGCCGCGTACAGCGCAATTAACTCTCTCGCCTTGGTGATGGTTGCCGGGGTATCAAATGACAAGCGCGCATCGACTTCGGTCGAGACCCTGCCGGGTACGATCTTGAGGATTTCTAAGCCAAAGGCGATCAAGATGCGATCCATCAGTGCCGACACATTGGCCTGTGGGTTAGCGGCCCGCACCGATTGCACGAGTTGCTGGTAGCTGGGCTGCTGCACCGCTTTTAAAATCAGGGATGGGTTAGTAGTGGCATCCTGCGGCGCAAACTGCTTCATTCGCTCAAAATCGCCGGTATCGGCTACTACGGTCGTAAAGGCTTTTAATTGGTCTAAAGCCGTATTGGCGGTCGTCATGGGTATGCCTGTTTTCAATCCAAAATGGGACACCGTTATAGTGTCATACAGTGAGTAGCATAAATGAATCTGAGATAGGCTTCTTATGGATCAAGATCAACTAAAACGCCTGGTGGCGGAGGCGGCGCGCGATGCGGTATTAGCGCTGGCCCCCGGTCAAGTCCTAGGCATCGGTACAGGCTCTACCGCCAACTGGTTTATCGACGTGCTAGCCCCGCATAAAGCCCATTTTTCTGGGGTGGTATCGAGTTCCGTTGCCAGCACGCAGCGATTGCTAAAGCATGGTTTTTATGTGATTGATGCCAATCAGGTTGAAACCTTGCCTGCGTATGTTGATGGTGCTGACGAAATCAATCCCAGCGGTCACATGATCAAGGGCGGTGGCGGGGCGCTCACGCGCGAGAAGATTGTGGCGTCCCTGGCAAAACAGTTCATTTGCATTTGCGATGATTCAAAGCAGGTAGCTACTTTAGGCCGCTTTCCATTACCGCTGGAGGTGATTCCATTGGCAGAAACGTCGGTATCGAGAGCAATGCAGGCATTGGGCGGAAGTCCACGCTTGCGACTGATGGCAGGTACTTCGGATCCCTTTGTGACAGATAATGGCGGCTGGATCATTGATGTGGCTGGTCTTACCATTAGCGATCCAATCGTATTGGAGTCGGAGATCAACCAAATTCCAGGTGTAATAACGGTTGGTTTATTTGCACGCCAAAAAGCGGATATCCTTTTCGTTGGTGGTGCGAATGGAGTCAAGCGCGTCGATTTTTCCTAAGCATTTAGATAATCAACTAGTCAGTCAATAAAAAATGACCTCTGAGGGGTCCTTTTTACATTCGCAGCGCCTAACTTAGGCAGCTTATGCACTGGGCGGCACGTAACCCGTAGCAGCATCGGCCCCGCCTTCGTAGAAGTATTTTTCCACTTGCTTTAACAGGTACTGGCGCGCACGAGGGTCGGCCATATTGAGGCGGTTCTCATTGATCAGCATGGTTTGGTGCTTTAACCAGCCAGCCCACGCCTCTTTAGAGACTTCCTGCCAGAGTTTTTTCCCCAGATCACCTGGAAGGGGTGCAAAGTCCATTCCCTCGGCTTCTTTATTAAGCTTGATACATTGAACCATCCGTGCCATTGCGTAAACCTTTCTAAATGCAATCAGTGAATACTAAAAAGTCGAACTTGCATTATGTCAAGTTTTTGGTCAAGACCATCGACTTACGATCCCAGTTATAAATTTGTTTGCGCTCTTCAGGCAAATCATCCACGCTGGAGCGCATGAAGCCGCGCTTCAAAAACCAATGCTCGGTGCGGGTCGTTAGAACAAATAGTTTTGTAATGCCCTCTTTTTTAGCTCTGGCCTCAACCCGCTTGAGCAAACGCTCGCCATCGCCGGAGCCTTGCACGTCTGGATCAACCACCAAACAAGCAAGTTCACCAATGCCGTTGGGGAAAGGGAATAGAGCAGCGCAACCGAATAAGACCCGGTCGTGCTCAATCACCGAGAAGCGATCGATGTCACGCTCAATTACGTCTTGACCGCGGGCAGCGAGTATTCCCTCTTCTTCAAGGGGCATGGTTAACTGCAAAATGCCGCCCACATCATCTTGATTTGCTTCGCGTAGATTCTCAATGCCGGAGGAGGCAAGCATCATGCCAACGCCATCGTGGGTAAAGAGTTCTTCAAGTAAGGCGCCATCCCGGTTACAGGGTAAGAAGTGCACACGGCTGACGCCGGCCTTAATTGCTCTTCCCGACAGGGTAAGTAAGGTTTTCATACCCGCTGGAATTTCTGGGTGGCTGGTAACGTACTCTTGCATTTGCGCCAAGGACAGTTCTGTGATGAGGTCGCCTGCCTCATCGTGGAGACCAGAGTAAGGTGTTAAGAACACAATCTTATCGGCCTTGAGGGCGGCCGCAGTTGATGCAGCAACGTCCTCAAAAGACAGATTAAAAGCCTGACCCGTCGGCGAAAAGCCCAATGGGGAGAGCAAGACGATCTTATTGCTATCGAGCGAGAGCTTAATCGAGACCGAGTCCACTTTGCGCACAAGACCCGTATGAATAAAGTCCACTCCATCCACCACACCAAATGGCATGGCAGTAATGAAGTTACCCGAGATCACTGAAATGCGGGAGCCCGCCATCGGAGTATTGGGTAGGCCGCGACTAAACGCAGCCTCAATATCGAGGCGCAGTTCGCCTGCTGCTTCTTTTACGCACTCGAGTGCGGCAGCATCCGTAATGCGGTAGCCGTTCATGTGGCCCTGGCCAAACTGACTCTTGATTTGGCGTAGCGTTAGCTGCTCTTCAATTTGCGGACGAATACCATGGACCAAGACAATCCGCATGCCCATGGCGTGCAGCATGGCAATGTCTTCAATAATGCGTTCTAAGCCGATTTCTTGAACCAGTTCACCCGCAAAGGCGATGACAAAGGTCTTTTCACGAAAGCTATGAATGTAGGGGGCGACGTCTCTGAGCCAGCCCACAAAAGGGAAGTTGCCCGGTGTATCGCTTTCGGGAGGTGATTTTGCGGGGGAGTTCGGTGTGCTAGCTGCCATAGTGAGAAAATTATAGGGTGATGCCGCCGATAAACCAATCAAAATCCGATGCTGTGCCTGCTTCCAACACAATTCATGGCGGCCCTAGGCGAATCGCCATCCGCTTTCCGGAGGAGTTGCCGGTCTCAGGTCAGCGTGAGGTCATTATGGAGGCGCTGCGCTTTAACCAGGTGGTGATCGTTTGCGGCGAGACCGGTTCGGGCAAAACCACGCAGTTACCGAAGATTTGTTTGGAGCTCGGCCGCGGGACTATGAATGGCGGCCGCTTGATTGGCCACACCCAGCCGCGCCGCATCGCTGCTACAGCAACCGCCAAGCGCATCGCCCATGAGCTTGGAACACCGATGGGCGAGGACGTTGGTTACCAAATCCGCTTTGCGGATAAGACGACTGCCGGTGCCTCAATCAAACTCATGACCGACGGCATCTTGCTGGCACAGACCCAGCGGGATCCCTTACTGAAGGCCTATGACACCTTGATCATCGACGAGGCACATGAGCGCAGCCTCAACATCGATTTTTTATTGGGTTACCTGCGCCAACTATTGCCCAAGCGCCCCGATCTCAAGATCATCATTACCTCAGCCACGATTGATGCGCAGCGTTTTTCGCAGCACTTCACGATCGGCACGAAAGCGGTACCTGTGATCGAGGTGAGTGGACGACTTTTTCCGGTGGAGCAACGCTATGTACCACTCGAGCTCGATGCAAAAAAAGAAGTGATGGATTTGCCGGATGCAGTTGCGCAGGCAGTGACTCAAGTCTGGAGTGTGGGCGCCTCTGGCTCTGGTGATGTGTTGGTTTTCTTGCCGGGCGAGCGGGAGATTCGGGATTGCGCTGAAACCCTCAGAAAAGATTCTGTTTTGCAAAGCCGTTTTCATCCAGACGTATTGACCCTCTTTGCGCGTCAGTCGGTTGCAGAGCAAGAACGCGTGTTTCAGCCTGGCAATGGTCGGCGCATTATTTTGACTACCAACGTTGCCGAAACCTCATTGACCGTTCCGAATATTCGCTATGTGATTGACAGCGGCTTAGCGCGTGTGAAGCGCTACTCCTATCGTAATAAGGTCGAGCAGTTGCAAATTGAGCCGATTTCGCAAGCGGCTGCCAATCAACGGGCGGGGCGCTGCGGCCGGGTTTCGGATGGCATTTGCATTCGGCTCTATAGTCAAGCGGATTTTGAAGCGCGATCCCGCTTTACCGATCCTGAGATTCTGCGCAGCTCATTGGCTGCTGTTCTCTTGCGAATGAGCGCACTGCGACTCTCGAAGATTCAAGACTTTCCATTCATTGATCGGCCGCTGGGCCGTGCAATCGCCGACGGCATTCAATTGCTAGACGAGCTTGGCGCGATTGAAACCGAAGGGGAAAATAATACCTTTACCTTAACCAATACGGGTAAGGCCCTGGCAGATTTGCCGCTGGATCCGCGTATTGGTCGCATCTTGCTTGCGGCGCGCGAGCATCACGCGCTGCGCGAAGTAACGATCATTGCCGCAGCCTTGGCCACGCAAGACCCGCGCGAGCGCCCCATGGATCAAGCTGGAGCTGCTGATCAAGCCCATCTCCTCTTTAAAGATGAGAAGTCGGAGTTTCTGAGTTTTGTAAAACTCTGGGACTGGTATCACCATGCTTTAACGCATAAGCACAGTAATCGCCAGCTTGAAAACCAATGCCGTAGTCAGTTTTTGTCACCGCGGCGTCTGCGGGAGTGGCGTGATGTGCATGGGCAGCTGCACACCATGCTCGGCGAAAAAGGCTGGAAAGAAAATGGCTTGCCTGCAACCTACGAGCAAATTCATTTGGCTTTACTGACTGGTTTGCTCGGTCACGTAGCAAAAAAAGAAGAGGAAGAACGCAGTCCGCATGCTGGCGCCTATTTGGGTGCACGCGGCATTCGTCCCCACATTTGGCCAGGCTCCACTTTGGGTAAAAAAGCCGGTGCATGGATTTTGGCAGGCGAGTTGCAAGAGACCAGTCGCCTGTATGCGCGCACGATTGCGAAGATTGAGCCGCAATGGGTTGAGAAGGTGGCCGCACACCGCTTAGTTAAATCCTTGAGTGATCCGTTTTGGGATAACCGCCAGGGTGAGGTCATGGCATTTGAGCGGGGCACGCTCTATGGATTGCCGATTTACC
Organism: Polynucleobacter sp.; assembly: GCA_044236575.1. GTDB lineage: Bacteria > Pseudomonadota > Gammaproteobacteria > Burkholderiales > Burkholderiaceae > Polynucleobacter. Next base: position 15,587 of record JBIIGG010000016.1, read on the forward strand.
ATGGCCGCAAAGTACGCTTTGCGCCGCATGATGCGGCGGAGACTCGCCAGCTCTTTATTCAACAGGCCTTGGTTGGTGCCGAGCTATTTGGTCGCATGGAAACCCTCGCCCAAGAAAAGGAGCTAGAAGCGCTCAGTAAAAAAACCTACCCCAGTTGCTTTGGGTTTTTTTGGCACAACCGAAAATTAATACGTGAGGTTGAGGCCTTAGAGCACCGCTCCCGCCGCCCGGATGTATTGGTAGATGAGCAGTTGCTATTTGCTTTTTATGAAAGTCGCTTACCGAGTGATGTCCTGAGTCGATCAGGAATGCAGGTTTGGTTGCAAAAGACCGCGGATGCAGAGGCAAGCCTGCGCCTCGATAAAGCCGATTTAATGCGCCATGAGGCTGCTGGCATTACGGTTGACCGCTATCCCAAGACCTTGAACATGGGTGGCAGTAGCCTCAGCCTCACTTACCATTTTGAGCCGGGTAGCATCAAAGACGGTGTGACCTTAGTGATCCCATTAACAGTACTCAATCAAATTGATGGCCGCCGCTGCGAGTGGCTGGTCCCCGGCATGTGTGAGGAAAAAACCCTCTTATTACTTAAATCCCTGCCACAAAAATTACGGCGTCACTGCGTACCCTTGCCGGATTACGCCAAGGGCTTTATGCAGCGCGTAACCGATGCGAAGCAATTTGGTGTGGGCGATTACATGGACGCCTTAATTACGGATTTGCGCAAAGAGAAGGGTCTGGAGTTTAAGCGGACGGACTTTCGTCCCGAGGCATTGCCAGCCCATTGCGCTATGAACTTTCGCTTGATTGATGAGCATGGACGTCAACTGGAGCTGGAGCGTAATTTATCGCGCTTGCGCGCTGAGTATGGACAAGAGGCCCGCACTGCGTTTCAGGCGGTAGCGCAAGAAACAGTCGCGAGCGAGGTTATTCAGGTGGATAGTAAAAAGACCAATGCACCCCAGAGTGATACTCCCGCAACCGCAGTCATTGGTGGGTATCGCCAATGGGATTTTGGCCCCTTGCCCGAGACACTGGAGATTCAAAAGGGAAATAAAACCTTGTTTGGCTATCCTGCCTTAGTAGATCGCGGTGATGCTGTAGACCTCGAGGTATTTGATGATCTGATTGAAGCGCGAAAGGTTCATTGGCAGGGCTTACGTCGCTTGTTCGCCATTGGTCAAAAAGACACACTGAAGGCCCTGCAAAAACAGATGCCAGGTGCCCGCGAAATTGGCTTGCTGTTTATTAATATTGGTCAAGTCGATCAATTCATTGAGCAGATACTGCAACTGGCATTGGACCGCGCCTTTATGCAAGATCCGTTGCCGAGTAATGCCGAGGAGTTCGCCGAGCGGGTCAGCAGCGGCAAACCCCGTTTGACCCTGATCGCCCATGAAATCGCGCGCCATACCTTGGCCGCGCTTGAAGCCCATGCCGAGACGCAGAAAAAAATGGCACAAGCAAAAGCGGTATCGCAAACTGCCCATGCGGATATGCTTGAACAAATTCAGGGCCTGATTTTTCCGAAAATGTTGGTGGAAATTCCCTATGCGCAACTGGTGCATTTACCAAGGTACCTCAAGGCCATTGCGCTGCGCATTGAAAAGATGCGCACCAATCCAGCACGGGATACGCAGTGCCAGCGCGACTGGGAGTCGCTCGCTCGGCCATGGCGAAAGCGCCTCCATGGCAATAAGGGCTCATCCTATGCAATGCAGGACGATCCGGGCTTACGGGATTTCCGTTGGCAGCTCGAAGA
>JBIIGG010000108.1:0-4782 GCA_044236575.1 Polynucleobacter sp.
CATTACCAAGGCCTTGCCGCAAGAAACACGCAAACCCAAAAAGACCCGTTCTGCGAAGAAGAAAGCGGCAAAGTCCGACACAGCGGAAGAGCAGCTCAATTTAAAGTTAAAGGCATAAGCGTGGAAAAAGAAACACCGTTTCGGTGTGGAACGATTGCCATTGTGGGTAGACCCAATATGGGTAAATCGACGCTGCTCAATGCCTTGGTTGGCCAAAAGATTAGCATTACATCGCGCAAGGCGCAGACTACCCGCCATCGGATTTTAGGGATTCAGACGCGCGAACACACGCAATTTATTTTTAGCGATACGCCTGGATTTCAGACGCGCAAAATGAATACCTTGAACCAGGCCCTTAATCGCTCAGTAACGAGCGCCCTGCAGGATGTGGATGTCGCCTGTTTTATTGTCGAGGCAGGCTATTTTGGCGAGGATGATGCCAAAGTATTGCGTCTTTTGCCCAAAGATCTTCCCGTAATCCTGGTGCTGAATAAATTAGATTTATTTGCTAGCCGCTTTGAATTGCCAGCCGATCGCGATGTCGCCTTATTGGATTTCATGAAAAAAATGGGTCAGGCTTGGAGTGAGATTGGTGGAAGACCCGATCAATGCGAGCAGCGCTTTGCTGAAATCATTCCCATGAGCGGCAAAAATCCGACGGACGTACAACGTTTGCTCGATGTGCTAGAAGAGTATTTGCCAGAAGGTGAGGCGCGCTACGATGCGGATACCTTGACGGATCGCAGTGAACGTTTTCTCGCCGCTGAAATTTTGCGCGAGAAAGTATTTCGCTTTACCGGCGAAGAATTACCCTATGCAAGCTCGGTGGTGATTGATCAGTTTAAGATGGATGGCACCATGCGACGGATTGCGGCCACCATTTTGGTGGATCGAGATAATCACAAGGCCATGATCATTGGTGATAAAGGTGAGCGCCTCAAAAAGATCTCCACTGAAGCACGTCTGGATATGGAGAAACTGTTTGACGGCAAAGTCTTTTTAGAGACCTGGGTCAAAGTCAAACGGGGCTGGGCAGATGATCGCGCCGAATTGCGGGCGCAAGGCTTGGAATAAATGGCATCCATTCGCGTAGCCGATGAGCCTGCTTTTGTTCTGCACAGCATTCCATATAAAGAAACGAGCCTGATTTTAGATGTATTTACTCGGCAATATGGGCGGATGGCGCTAATTGCCAAAGGTGCTAAGCGCCCCCATTCCGTTTTAAGGCCAGTATTGCAACGTTTTCAGCCACTCCTGGTTTCTTGGAGCGGGAAGTCGGAGTTGCGCACCTTAACTAAGTCCGAGTGGGTAGGCGGTACTCCGGCGCTGGTTGGCGATGCGCTGCTCTGTGGCTTTTACCTCAATGAATTGCTGGTCAAATTCTTAGCTCGCGAAGATGAATACGAGACCCTCTACGACCATTACATGGCAACTATTTCAGCCTTATCGGAGATCGATACCGATAGCAGTCGTCTGGAGCAAATCTTAAGGCCATTTGAATTGGCCTTACTGCAGGAGACGGGCTATGCGGCCGCGCTTGATTATTGCGTTGAAAGCAATGCCGCTCCAATCGAGGCGGAGAAATACGTCTATCAGCCAGAGCGGGGTATTCGCCCATGCCAATCCGATGATCCTGGACATTGGCCCATCTTAAGTGGTCGTGTCTTATTGGAAATGGCCTCTGGCAACTTTACGGGTGCCGATACCCTCCTGGAGAGCAAGCAGTTGATGCGCTTTTTGCTAGGCCTGCATTTACAAGATCAGGTTTTGACAACCCGTCAAATCCTGATTGATCTGAAGAAAATCTAGTACCCTATACCAATGAATACCCTTGAGCTTGGCATCAACATTGATCATGTCGCAACCTTGCGCAATGCTCGAGGCACAACTTATCCCGACCCGATTCGAGCTGCGCGCCTAGCAGAAGAAGCGGGAGCAGACTTAATTACATTGCATTTGCGTGAGGATCGGCGTCACATCAAAGATGCCGATTTAATCGCGCTTCGCCCCTTAATAACAACGCGTATGAACCTGGAGTGCGCCGTTACCCCAGAGATGATTGCGATTGCATGTAAGATCAAACCGCATGATGTTTGCCTCGTACCCGAAAAGCGTGAAGAGGTCACTACCGAAGGTGGCCTTGACGTCGTCGGTCATTTTGAGGCGGTCAAACAGTCTACTGTCCAGCTCATCAATGCAGGCATTCGGGTATCGCTCTTTATTGATCCTGAAGAAAACCAAATCATGGCTGCCAGTAAAGCGGGCGCTACCGTCATTGAATTGCATACGGGGCGCTATGCTGACTTGACTGGCGATGCACAGATACGCGAGTTGGGGCGTATTCGTGCCGCCGCGCAATACGGAAAACAGCTTGGCTTACGCGTCAATGCTGGCCATGGCCTAAATGAAAGTAATGTGAGTCCGATTGCCATGATCGCCGAGTTATCCGAACTGAATATTGGGCACGCAATTGTGGCCGAGGCATTATTCAAAGGCTGGCAAAAAGCCATCCGGGATATGAAGGCCTTAATGTTGCACGCCCGCACTTCTTCAACCTCGCCATAGCACCATGATCGTCGGCATTGGTACGGATATTTTGCAAATGGAGCGTCTGATCGCCGCTTATGAACGGACGCAAGGCCGTTTGGCTGAGCGTATTTTAGGCACAGAAGAATTGGTAGTATTTCATCAGCGTTTAGCGCGCAATCACAAGCGGGGTATGGCTTATTTGGCCACGCGCTTTGCTGCCAAAGAGGCATTCTCAAAGGCGATTGGTTTAGGTATGCGCATGCCGATGACCTGGCGCTCACTGCAAACTTTAAATGAACCCAGCGGTAAGCCAGTTACCCATTATTCTGGCGCGCTTGCGCTCTTTATGGAAGAGCGTAATTGGCATGCAGAAGTGACCGTAAGTGACGAGCAAGATATGGCCATTGCATTTGTGGTGGTGAGCCACGGTACGCCAATAGTCACCACGCATGATCCTAGTAATTACATTGGCTAGTGAATGTGGTCAATGTCGTTATTATCTAATTTAGTAAAACAGCACTCACTCTCTTTTGTCTAAAGGAAATCAACGGTGGCATCCACTCATCAACCTGGCCCCATTACCTTAGATGTCGTTGGCTTAGAGCTCGCTCCAGACGACTGCCGCCGCATTGAGCATCCCTCCACTGGGGGCGTTATTTTATTTGCTAGAAACTTTGCCAATCGCAAGCAACTTACTGCGCTGACCCGCAGTATTAAGGCCTTACGGCCGGATGTCTTGATATCGATTGACCACGAGGGGGGTCGCGTCCAGCGCTGCAAGGCGGATGGCTTTACACATTTGCCTGCCATGCGCAAATTAGGTGAAATTTGGATGAATGCGCCCAAGAAAAGCAAGACCACCTATGCCTCGGAGCCTGCGATTGCAGCAATGACTGCGGCCACTGCCTGCGGCTATGTTCTGGCAGCAGAGCTACGCGCATGCGGCGTCGATTTTAGTTTTACCCCGGTACTCGATCTTGATTTTGGCCGAAGTGGAGTGATTGGTGATCGTTCATTTAGTTCGGATCCGCAGATTGTGTATGCGCTAGCCAAGGCTCTGAACTCTGGATTGCAACTGGCTGGTATGGCTAATTGCGGTAAGCATTTTCCGGGACACGGCTGGGCAGAAGCGGATTCGCATGTAGCGATTCCAGTGGATGAGCGATCCTTAAATGCCATCTTGCAATGCGATGCAAAACCCTACGAGTGGCTTGACTTAAGCCTGGCTGCCGTGATGCCAGCCCATGTGATTTATCCTAAAGTGGATACTCTTCCCGCAGGCTTTTCTAAGGTTTGGTTGCAAACTATCTTGCGTCAGCAATTGGCGTTTGAGGGCGTGATCTTTAGCGATGATTTATCGATGGAAGGCGCCAGCGTTGCAGGTGATGTTGTGAAGGGCGCAGAATTAGCCTTGTCTGCAGGCTGCGATGCTGTATTAATTTGCAATCGCCCCGACTTGGCCGATCGCTTGCTCTCTGAGCTGCGAGTGTCTAAGGCGAAAAAAGCAGAGTCGGCGCAGCGCCAAACGAAGTTAATGCCATCCGCTCCATTTATGACCTGGACTGAACTGCAGGCCCACGCCGAATACCAGCATGCCCAAGCCTTGCTTAAGAGGCATGGCTTAATTTAGCTCCATTAAAAAAGCCAGGATCCTAAAAAGGTCCTGGCTTTTATTTAAACAAAGTCTAGTTTAGTTCGCGCGACTACGGTACTCGCCGGTACGGGTATCAATTTCAATCTTGTCGCCCGTATTGCAAAAGAGGGGAACTTGCAATTCATAGCCCGTAGCTAACTTGGCTGTCTTGAGTACTTTGCCAGAGCTGGTATCGCCTTTGACAGCTGGCTCGGTGTAGATAATTTCACGTACCAAGGATGTTGGCATTGCAACGGAAAGTGCCTTGCCTTCGTAGAACACTACCTCAACCGGCATTGCCTCTTCGAGGTAGTTTAGGGCATCGCCCATAAACTCCGCCTCTACTTCATACTGGTTGTAATCGCCATCCATGAAGCAATACATTGGGTCGGCAAAATACGAATAGGTGCACTCTTTTTTGTCCAAAATGACAATATCAAATTTGTCGTCGGCTTTATAAACACCCTCGTTCGGAGCGCCGGTTAAAAGATTCTTGAACTTCATTTTGACGACCGAGGAGTTACGGCCAGAGCGGCTATATTCGGCCTTGAGTACGACCATGGCGTCGGCGCCAATCATCACTACGTTGCCTACGCGGAGTTCTTGTGCTGTTTTCATCT
>JBIIGG010000109.1:0-4763 GCA_044236575.1 Polynucleobacter sp.
GCTTGGGCTGCCGCTTCAATGCTGCGGTAGTCGTATTCCATACTCATTGTGTAAGGCTCTTTTCGCTGTAATCGCTTGGTGTTTTTAGATGTCTTATGCCCGCAGACCCAATACGTCTTGCATATCAAATAGGCCGGACGTTTTTTTCTCTAAAAAGCGTGCCGCCCGAATCGAGCCCTGAGCATACGACTGACGGCTAGACGATTTATGGCTAATCTCAATGCGCTCACCCTCACCTGCAAAGAGCACCGTGTGATCGCCGACAATATCGCCGCCCCGAATGGTTGCAAAACCAATCGATCCGGGCTTACGCTCGCCGGTATGGCCTTCGCGCGCGTAGACTGCTACATCCTTTAGCGATTGCCCCAAGGCACCGGCAATCACTTCACCCATCTTCAGTGCCGTACCTGATGGAGCGTCTACCTTATGGCGGTGGTGGGCTTCGATGATTTCAATGTCGTAACCGCTATCGAGCATCTTGGCGGCCACTTCCAATAACTTCAAGGTGACATTAACGCCCACGCTCATATTGGGAGCAAACACGATCGCAATCTTGGCTGATGCGGTTTTCAGTTGAGCTATTTGATCAGCACTGAGTCCAGTAGTACCGATGATCATCTTGACGCCATGGGTAGTGCAGGCAGCCAAATGCAGCATCGTACCTTCCGGCCGCGTGAAATCAATCAAATACTCGGCATCGCGTATGCCATGAGATAAATCAGCCGTAATCATCACACCTGTTTTTTTCCCCAAGAAGGCACCAGCGTCTTCACCCAATATAGGGCAGGATGAATGATCAAGTGCGCCGACTAGAGTCGCATCGGGTAATTGCAATACTGCCTCAATTAACATCCGGCCCATTCGGCCACTCGCTCCTGCGATTGCGATTTTCATAATCTCACTCTTTACTTAGCTAAATTTTTTTTAATTCCACTCTGGCATTGCTGAACTGACATCAAGGCCGCTTACTTGACTGGTGTGACGATGGGGCCGCTCGGTGCACTCGGCTTGCTCGGAATCAATACCTCAGGCTGTTGCAATGGTGGCGTTACTGGATTCTTGTTTTTACCGGTGACCATATCCCAGAAGGAGCGCTTATTCTTGGCATAGTTATCAATTTCTGCAACGAGCTCAATCTCGGTTGGCAAGGCATCGCCATTAAACTTCGTCACCTTATCGCCGTCGAAGAATACCGTTACGCGCCGCTCTTTACTGATTTTTTCACCGAGGCGTTTAAATTCAAATACGTAATCCCAACGGTTAGCATGAAAGTAGCTTGCTAATAGTGGGCTGCCCAAAATTTGCCGTACCTGCTCTCGGCTCATACCCACTTCAAGCTTGGCGTATTGTTCGCTAGAAACGAAGTTGCCCTGAATAATATCCGGCACATAGGGCCGAAAAATACTGTTCATCATCGTACGCTGGGTTTCATCGACCTTTGTCGAGCAACCCGTTGCGATCAAGGCGGCCAATACGATTGATGACAGCGTGCAGCAGCGCAGCAATCGCTTGCCGGGGCTTAAAACCCGCATTGGGAAGCTACGAATCGGTAAAAGGCAGTTTTGCATGGCAAGTCGTATCATTAAGGTCTTGATTTTAGCCCTCAATCGATGCCTATGAACCAAAACCCCTCCCCAGCCGATTTACGGGATATTGGCCTAAAAGCCACGGCTCCCCGTATGCAGATCCTGGATTTTTTTCATCAGCATCCCGGTGCGCATTTCAGTGCCGAAGAAATCTTCATGGCCATGGCAAAAGAAGACAAAGACATTGGTCTGGCGACGGTCTATCGGGTGCTTACTCAGTTTGAGCAGGCAGGCCTCTTGCTCCGCAGTCATTTTGAGTCCAGCAAAGGCGATAGCCGGGCGATTTATGAGCTCAATGAGGGTACACACCACGATCACCTCGTTTGCCTTGACTGTGGTCACGTAGAGGAATTTGTCGATGCCGCGATTGAGCGGCGCCAAAAGGAGATCGCCAAATCCTTGGGTTTTGCCCTTGAGGAGCATTCCCTAGCCATGTATGGGCATTGCCAAAAGAAAAACTGTGCCCAGAAGCGTAAATAAGCCGTTTTATGCAAAAAGGGGCTAAAGAGCCCCTTTTTTACCTATGACAGTCGCCTTTTGGCTATTTTGCCTAAGCCGCCATCAATGCTTCAGCGGCATTGAGCATCTGCACTGAATACCCCCACTCGTTGTCATACCAAGCCAATACTTTGACTAACTTGCCATCGGCCGAAACCCGCGTTTGGCTGGCGTCGTAAATGCTGGGGCGGGGATCATGGTTAAAGTCGATCGATACCAGCGGCAAGGTGTTAAAGCCCAAAATACCCTTGAGCTCGCCTTCGCTGGCTTTTTTCAGAACGGCATTGACCTCATCTAGGCTGGTGGCGCGCTTGGCCACAAAGGTTAAATCAACCACTGAAACGTTAATGACCGGAACCCGCATCGCAAAGCCATCAAAACGACCCGCTAATTCTGGCAATACCAAACCAACCGCTTTAGCAGCGCCTGTTTTAGTCGGGATCATGCTGCTCACGGCAGAACGCGCGCGGCGCATGTCCTTGTGATACACGTCCGTCAATACCTGATCATTAGTAAACGCATGAATGGTGGTCATTAAACCGGATTCAATGCCAATGGCATCGAGTAAGGGCTTGACTAAAGGCGCTAAACAGTTGGTAGTGCAACTGGCATTCGACACAACCACATCGCTGGGCTTGAGCACTTTTTCATTCACGCCATAGACGATGGTTGCGTCAACATCTTTTTCGCCAGGAGCTGAGATCAATACTTTTTTTGCCCCTTGCTGAATGTGCACCATGGCTTTTTCTTTGGAGGTAAATTTACCCGAGCACTCCAGTACTAAATCGACTTGATGCTCGCCCCATGGGGTCTCCAACGGATTACGCGTGGAATACATCTTGATGCGATCGCCATTGATCACCATATGATCACCATCGACGGTGACTGTGCCGGGGAAACGCCCATGAGCCGAGTCGTATTGCGTGAGATGGGCATTGATATCAATATCGCCCATCGCATTGATGGCAACAATTTTGATGTCGCGCTTGCGATCTAAATTTGGCTGGCTCTCATATAAAGCGCGCAGTACCATGCGGCCAATGCGGCCATACCCATTAATTGCAACCCGAATCGCCATCGCTATTCCTCTACTCTTTTTCTATGTTGATTGCCGACCTTCATTTCTTACTTTGCTTGTGCAATGCACTGTTTTACCGTCGTACTAATTTGATCAACGGTTAAACCAAAATACGCATACAACTGATTTGCGGGTGCAGACTCACCGAAGGTATCCACACCATGCACCGCAGCGCAGCCGTACTTCCACCAATAATCGGTCACGCCGGCCTCAATCGCAATGCGCGGCAAACCCGCCGGTAATACGCTGGCTTTGTATTGCGCGTCTTGCTGATCAAAGTAGCTGGTGGACGGCATCGATACCACGCGTACTGGCATATCCTCTTTTGCAAGCTGCTGCGCCGTTTGCAATGCTAAGCCGACCTCAGAGCCAGTGGCAATGATGACCGCCTTGGCTGCCTTGCTGGGCTCATGCACCACATAGCCACCGCGTGCGATGTTCTCGATTTGTTTTGGCGAACGCGCTACAAATGGGCAGTTTTGGCGACTAAATATCAATGCACTGGGACCGTGCCGACGCTCAAGCGCCGCGCCCCAAGCAACCGCGCTCTCAGTCGTATCGCATGGACGCCATACCGCTAAATTAGGTATCAGACGCAAACTCGATACCTGCTCCACCGATTGATGGGTAGGGCCATCTTCACCCAAACCGATCGAGTCGTGGGTAAAGACAAAAATGCTGCGCAACTTCATGAGGGCAGCCATGCGGAGCGCATTGCGACTGTAATCCGAGAAGGTCAGGAAGGTGCCACCAAACGGAATGTAGCCGCCATGCAATGCCATGCCGTTCATGATCGCGCTCATACCAAACTCGCGCACACCGTAATTGATGTGGTTGCCCCACTGATTGGCACGCACGGGTTTGCATGCACTCCAATTGGTTAAGTTCGAACCGGTTAAGTCGGCAGAGCCGCCCATCATTTCTGGAAGCGCAGGCGCTAATGCTTCAATCGCATTCTGGCTCGACTTGCGCGTCGCAATCGTTTCGGCTTTGGTTTGGCATTGTGCGAGCAATGCATTGAGCTTATCTGCAAAATCAGTCGGTAAGTCACCACGCATGCGGCGCACGAGTTCGGCTGCTAAGGAAGGGTGCGCTTTTTGGTATGCAGCAAAGCGCTCATTCCACGCGTTCTGAATACTTTGACCACGACCACGAAAATCCCAGGCTAAATACAAGTCCTCTGGTACTTCAAAGGGTGGAGAGGTCCAGTTCAAGGCCTTGCGCGTAGCGGCGATTTCATCGGCACCCAGCGGAGAGCCGTGCACCTTATCGCTGCCCGCCATATTCGGCGAGCCTTGACCAATTGCCGTCTTACAACAAATCAAGGTGGGCTTATCGCTTTGCTTTGCTCTGGCAATTGCATTCGCAACCGCGCCAGCATTATGGCCATCAACCCCACGAATCACATTCCAGCCATAGGCTTCAAAACGCTTGGGCGTATCTTCGTTAAACCATGCCACAACCTTGCCATCAATCGAGATACCGTTGTCATCCCACAGCGCGATGAGTTTATTGAGCTTGAGTGTACCCGCCAAAGAACACACCTCATGGCTGATGCCTTCCATCAAGCATCCATCGCCCAAGAAAGCGTAGGTGTAGTG
>JBIIGG010000110.1:0-4747 GCA_044236575.1 Polynucleobacter sp.
GTCATCCCTGGAAAGCCGGGCGTATCCATTAAGGCGTTTCGTAGGGCAGGTAATCGCCCAGGACGAAAGACGGCTTTAATTTCGATCATGCTTCAATCTCTTTTTCTTCAAATGTGCGGTACAAGACCGGCAATACCAATAATGTAAGTGCAGTAGAGGTAATTAAACCTGAAATTACTACCACTGCCAAGGGCCGCGTCACCTCTGAGCCTGGGCCGCCCGAGAATAACATCGGCACTAAGGCCAGCATTGCCACTGATGCCGTCATCATTACTGGCCGGAAGCGATGATCACACCCCTCGATTAAGGCCTCCTGCATAGAGCGCCCTTCTTCCCTCAGTTGCTTAATAAAGGAGACTAGCACCACGCCATTTAAAACCGCAATACCCCATAAATTAATAAAGCCAACCGCTGCCGGCACCGACAAATACTCACCACTAATGAGCAAGCCAAAAATACCGCCAATCGACGCAAAGGGCAGAACCAAAATAATCAAGCCCGCCAAGCGGATCGAATTAAACAACATGAAGAGCAGGAAGAAAATTGCCGCAATTGTAATTGGAATAATGATCATTAAACGCGCCATCGCGCGCTCCATATTTTCAAACTGACCACCCCATTGCAGGGTGTATCCCTCTGGTAGCGATACTTTCTTAGCGATTTGCTCTTGGGCCTCTTTTACAAAACCACCTAAATCTCGGCCCTCCACGTTCACACCAATCACCAGGCGACGTTTACCGCTCTCGCGCGAGATTTGTGCGGGGCCATCGATTAGGCTGATCTCCGCTAAATCACGCAGCAGCACTTGTGCACCATTAGGCGAATGCAAAATAATTCCTGAAATCGCCTCAACGTTGTCACGATATGGCGCAGGATAGCGCAGCATCAAGGGGAAACGACGTTCGCCTTCATACACAATCGAGGCTTGCTTGCCACCGATCGCCGTTTCGATGACTTCATTGACATCCGATACATTAATTCCATAGCGCGCAATCGCATCGCGATCAATCTTAATATTCAAGTAGTTTTGGCCGGATGCCTTCTCAATCCGTAAGTCGGTACTGCCCTTCATATTACTGAGCACTTGACTAATTTGATCGCCGAGTTTTTTAAGCTCCGCTAGGTCTTCACCAAAAATCTTGATGGCGACCTGCGAGCGTACACCCGAGACCATCTCATCAACCCGCGCGGCAATGGGCTGGGAAATCGACAACTCAACACCAGGTAAGGTTTTTAACTTCTCCCGAATTTGATTTGCAATCTCCTCTTGGCTTAAATCCCTATCTCCCAATGGCTTTAGGGTCACAATGGGATCGGACTCAAAGGGCTGGCCAGGATCGGCAGGCGATTCACCTCGGCCTAAGCGCGAGACGACACGCTCAACGCCTGGTACTGTCATGATGCGCTTCATCGCCTCAAATTCCAGCTTAATGGACTCATCCAAAGAAATATTGGGTGACTTGGCAATTAAAGGCGTAATCGAACCCTCTTGCATTACCGGGATAAACGATTTACCGAGCATCATAAATGCAATAAAGCTCGTCACCAATAAGATAATGGCACGCTTCACCACCAACTTCGGGTTGTCCAAGCACCAATGCAGCCACTTGGTATAGGGTGTTCTGAGGCTTCTGACAATGCGGGTATCGTCTTCCCCGCCCCCTTTCAAGATATAGGAGCACAAAACCGGCGAAAGCGTAAAAGACAGAATCAAGGATATCGTTAAGGCAATGGCAATCGTGATTGCCATCGGCGCAAACATCTTGCCCTCCATTCCCTCTAGTGAGAGTAATGGCATAAATACCAAAATAATGATGCCAACACCGAATAGCACAGGCTTACCGACTTCGGTAGCGGCCTCTAAGATGATGCGATTTTTGGATTCGCCTGATTTGAGGCGAGCGCCTAATTTGGCAAAGGTATTTTCAACCACCACCACCGAGCCATCGACCATGATGCCGACCGCAATGGCAAGACCTCCAAGCGACATCAGGTTCGCTGATATGCCATAGCGATTCATTACTAAGAAAGTCAGTAGCGGCGTCAGAATCAAAGTTGCCACCACAATGATCGACGAGCGTACATCACCTAAAAACAAGAAGAGCAAGACGATCACCAAGAGGATGCCCTCAATCAATACTTTGGCTACGTTGAACATCGCCGCATCAATCAGATCAGTACGATCATAAAATGGAATGATCTGCAAACCATCGGGCAATAACTTTCCATCATTGATTTCACGGACCTTGGTCTTTATGCGGCTCACCACCTCGCGCGCATTGCCCCCGCGAATCATTTGAATAATTCCGGCAACACTTTCCGTCGTTCCATTCAGGATGGCAGCTCCTTGCCGCACTTCGCTCCCAATCGTGACATCGGCGACGTTACGAACATAGACTGGCGTGCCTTTAACTTCCTTCAAAATAATCTTGCCAATGTCTTCGGGTTTGGCAATTAAACCCACCCCCCGTATGAGGTAGCGCTCTGAATAGGTGGGTAACTGCCCACCGCCCGAGTTCGCATTGTTTCGTGCCAAAGCTTCATACACATCCTGCAAGCTAATTTGGTAATGGCGCAGGCGCTCAGGATTGACCAGCACTTGGTATTCCTTAGCGTACCCCCCTTGGGTATTAATTTCTGCAACACCTGGAACGGAACGCAACATAGGCCGCACGATCCAGTCCTGAATGGTTCTTCGCTCAGCTAACTCATCGACTCCAACCTCCGCGTTGCCATCCGTTGGATGATTGATGGTGTATTGATACACCTCACCTAACCCGGTTGAGAGCGGTGCCAAAACTGGGACGACACCAATTGGCATGCGCGATGCAGCCTCAATCAGGCGCTCTAAAACCAATTGCCTTGCAAAGTACACATCGGTTTTTTCAGTAAAGACCAGGGTCACAATCGAGATGCCATTGCGATTTAACGAACGCATCTCTACTAGGCCCGGTAAACCCGTCATGCTCAGCTCAATTGGAATCGTAACAAAGCGCTCGACCTCTTCCGGTGAGCGGCCTGGAGCTTCGCTGGCAATCTGTACCTGTACGTTCGTCACGTCCGGGAAGGCGTCGACGGATAAACGCTTGGTTGCAATCAAGCCGACAATCAGCAACACCACCGCAATAACTAAGACGAGGAGGCGTTGCTGTAGTGCGAGGCGGACTACTTTTTCAATCATGGTGTGGCTTTATCTCACTAAAAAAATCGACATTGAAACTAACCACCTGAGAGCTGTTTCTTACGTTCGGTGTTGAGGTGGTAGGCGCCTTTAATCACAATCTCAGTGCCAGCCTTTAAACCGGAGATCACTGGCCTAAAGCCCTTGCCCTCTGGTCCGAGCTTGACCATTACCATGCGATAACGCTCATCGTCCTCACGGACATAGACATAGTCGTAATTGTCTTCGCGAACAATCGCCTCGAGCGGCACAAGTAATCGCTCGCGGGGCTGACTATCAATCAACATCGTCGCCAACATGCCTGGCTTGACCTGACCACTTTGATTTGGAATGTCCATGCGTACCAATACGGTTCGGGTGATCGGATTGACAATCGAATCCACATGCGAGACCACTCCCTCAATGACCTGATTACGTAAGGCAGGAATAATGACGGATGATTTTTCCCCTTTGACTATTAAATAAGCGGCACTTTCAGGCACTTCGGCAATGGCCCACAGGCCAACTAGGTCAGCGATCGTGAACAGTGCATCGGCCGGCTGAACGACCTGCCCCTTGGTAATTTTGCGCTCGACGATTTCGCCGTCAATCGTTGCACGGACATTATTGATGGATTTAATTACGCTGGTTTTTGCAAGCTGATCAATACTCGCTTGGTCCATGCCCTGTACGCGTAACTGATCATTTGCAGCTCCAAATTGAGCCTTAGCACTGGTCGCTTCGGCCTCACGGCGCTGCAACTCGGCAAGCGCAATAACGTCTTCTTTATATAAAATACGTGCACGATTGGCCGCCTGCTCAGCAAGCTGGCTACCGCTTCTTGCTTGCAAATACGAGAGTTGAGATTGCGTTAATTCAGTCGATGTAATTTTGGCAAGCAAATCACCCTGCTTCACCATTTGACCTGGAAAACCGAGTATTTCTGAAACGCGGCCGGTTACGTTGGCACCAATGCGCGCCAGGAAGGATTCATTAAAGTCAATCCGTCCAGAAACGCGTACCTCCTCAGTAAATTGACCAAGCTCTAGCTTGCCATCTTGAATCATCTTACGAAGGTCATCGTTGACGTAAACAATATTTGGATCTTGGACATATTTGACTGTTGGTTTGGGATCAAACACATCAAAGTAGTGCAAGGTCGATAGCACAACAACCAGCCAAGGCAATATAAATAGGCCTTTTTTAAACCAAGTCGGGGCTTGTAAATAGGTATCCGTGAATGCGGGCACGCGCGCGGCAAGCCAGTTAAATACTTGGCTATAGAGCTGCTTTTGCGTCGCCATGGTGCTGTCATACGCTTCTTCAGCATATTGCAAGAGGCGATTTTTTAAGATGATCAACTGATCTCTAATTTGCTTGAGAAGAATCAGTAACTGGGGATTCATTTTTTATCACCTTCGAGTTTGGCAACCCACTCTGGGCTGGCACGTAAACGCTGTATCTCCGTCGTGATCGATGCCAGATCAAAACGGGCTTTAATTAAGTCATTGCGGGCCGCACGAAAGGTACGCTGCGCATCGAGGTACTCGAGCATGCCGCGCTCACCAAAACGGTAGGAGATTTCAG
>JBIIGG010000111.1:0-4683 GCA_044236575.1 Polynucleobacter sp.
AAGCGCTTAGTGTTGTATTGCGGATCGGCATGGCGTTCAGCCTTGGCAGCCGAAGTGCTCGGTCGCATGGGCGTTCCGAACGTATGCCATGTAGCGGGCGGCTTTACGGCCTGGAAAAAAGCCGAGCTCCCCGTTGCCCAAAAGCCAAGCAAGTCCCACCCGGCCTAATAACTGCCCCACCTCACGAAACAGCCCTTCCGCTTGGGCTGTTTTTGTATGTGAAATTCCCCCTTGAAATTCCCTACAATGCCCTCTTATCTAAGGGTGTCCATTTAATCTTCCCTAGTTCGAAAGAGGGTACTCACAATGACTACTGCTACAAAAGAAACCTTAGGCTTTCAGGCCGAAGTAAAGCAATTACTGCAACTCATGATTCATTCCTTGTATTCCAACAAGGAAATTTTCTTGCGTGAACTGATTTCCAATGCATCCGATGCAGCGGATAAGTTGCGCTTTGAAGCCATGACCCACCCCGATTGGTATGAATCCAATCCAGACTTAGCGATTCAGATTGAATTGGATAAAGCGGCGCGCACTCTGACTATTTCTGATAATGGCATTGGGATGAGCCGCGATGAAGTGATTAGCAATTTAGGGACGATTGCTAAATCCGGCACCAAAGAATTTTTCTCCAAACTCTCCGGCGATCAACAAAAAGACGCTGCCCTGATTGGTCAGTTTGGTGTTGGCTTCTATTCCGCCTTTATCGTCGCCGATCGCATCACCGTTGAAACCCGCAGAGCCGGTCTTCCCGCCAGCGACGGCGTTCGCTGGGAGTCCGATGGCTCTGGCGAATTCACCGTCGAATCCATTAACCGACCTGAGCGTGGCACCTCCATCATCTTGCACCTGCGCGAAGGGGAGGATGACTTCCTATCGCCCTACAAACTCAAGTCCATCATTCGCAAATACTCCGATCACATTTCCTTACCGATTCAGATGCGTAAAGAAGAATGGGATGAGGAGAAAAAAGAGCGGGTACTCAAAGATGAGTTTGAGGCTATCAACCAAGCAAGCGCTTTATGGTCTCGTTCCAAATCCGAAGTCAGCGAAGAGCAATACACCGAGTTTTATAAACACCTCTCGCACGACTACGAGGGCCCCTTATGTTATTCGCACAACCGTGTAGAGGGCCGTAGCGAATTTACCCAACTGCTTTATGTCCCAGCACATGCCCCATTTGATTTATGGGACCGTAATAAGCGGGGCGGCATTCAGCTGTACGTCAAACGGGTGTTCATCATGGACGACGCTGAACAACTGATGCCAACCTACCTGCGTTTTGTAACCGGCGTGATTGACTCAACCGACTTACCGCTTAATGTCTCCCGTGAAATTCTGCAGGAATCACGCGACGTCAAAGTCATTCGCGAGAGCTCAACCAAGCGAGTAATAAGCATGCTGGAGGAGTTGGCAAATAGCGAAGATACTGCCAAGTTAGAAAAGTACCGCACCTTTTGGACTGAATTTGGCCAGGTACTCAAGGAAGGCATTGGCGAGGATCAAAGCAATCAAGAGCGCTTAGCCAAACTACTGCGCTTTGCCAGCACCCACACCGATACTGCCGAGCAAATAATGTCACTAGCGGATTACATCGGTCGCATGAAAGAAGGCCAAGACGCGATTTTTTACGTTACTGGCGAAACATTCAATGCCGCCAAAAATAGCCCTCACCTCGAGATCTTCCGCAAAAAAGGCGTCGAAGTCTTGCTGCTTTCGGATCGCGTCGATGAGTGGATGCTGTCCTTCATGCCGGAGTTTGAAGGTAAGAAACTGACCTCGGTTGCTAAGGGTGGACTCGATTTAGGTCAGCTCGCCGACGAAGCCGAAAAGAAAGAGCAAGAGTCCACTGAGAAAGAATTCAAAGACTTGCTGGAGAAGATGAAAACGGCTCTGAGTGAAAAAGCAAAAGACGTACGCGTGACCTTTCGCTTAACCGATTCACCGGCCTGCCTGGTCGCTGATGAAAACGAACTCTCGGGTAATCTCTTGCGCATGCTCAAAGCAGCCGGGCAAGAAGCGCCGAGCACTAAACCCATTTTAGAAATCAACCCCGAACATCCTTTGGTGTTAAAACTCAAGTACGATGACGCTGCATTTGACGAATGGGCTAATTTGCTATTTGATCAAGCCTTGCTTGCGGAAGGTGGTCACCTAAGTGATCCAGCCAGTTTTGTGAAACGCATGAACAAAATGTTACTAGGCTAAGAAGACCATGAGAAAAGTAGAAACGCAATTTGGCAGCGGCGCATACGACCAAAGTGTCACCGTTGGCGCACATCAGCTCATGTCGGACGTCGATGCCTCAAAAGGGGGTGGTGACAGCGGGCCATCGCCCCATGAATACCTTGCTGCTGCCCTCGCGAGCTGCACTGGCATGACCCTCAAAATGTACGCTGGTCGCAAAAGCTGGGGACTTGAGAACGCGATTGTGACAGTCGACATCAGCCGCGCCGATGAGGTCGAACGCTTTACGCGCACGATTACCCTTGTTGGTAATTTGGATGCGGATCAAACCGCGCGCCTACTGGATATTGCCGATAAGTGCCCAGTCCACAAAGCACTGATTGGCACGATTGCGATTGACACCCAGCTTGTGCCCTAGCGCAAGCCGGGCTTGATGCCGCTAAGCGGCCAGTCTTACTTCGAAGTACTTGAGGAGCCTGAGCTGGAACTTGGTGCCGGCTTTCCTGCTTTACCAGCTTGATAGCCTTGGTTGTATTGCGCTTGCTTCTCTTTTTCATAGGCATCGTAAACATAACCCGAGGCAGCGCCCACTGCTGCGCCACCAACCGCGCCCCAAATGGGATTGCCGTGGAAAATGGCCGTACCCACGGCTCCCGCTGCAGCACCAATCGATGCTCCAGAGAGGGTGCGTTGTTCCGTAGTACTCATGTTCGAGCATCCTGCAGCTAGAAACACGACTGAAGTAATGGCGATTATTTTTTTCATGGATAGAGCTCCTTCAAGCAGGCATTGAGTGGGTTAACGTGCGCATGGAAAGCGAACGGTTAAGAAACGCAAAAAGGTGCCCGATGCAGGGCCACTGGCTGCCGGTGGATTCGCTTGAACCCACTGTGTATATCCCGTAATGACCTCGTCACGCGTTGGTGCAGGCTGCTTAATGCAAATATTCGATTGAGACGTTTTTGGATTGCGGGTGGCTAAGTAGGTGTCATAAATTGCCGTGACATAGCCAACGCAAAAACTACGCGACTCTGGGCTAGCGGGTGTTTTGCACACGTTGATTAGCTCTTGGGTACTCAGAACCGGAATTTTTTCTTGGGCCTGAGCGGTGCCTGAGAATGCAAAAACAATGCTGATGGCGAGAAGTGCTTTTTTCATTGGGGTTTTCCCTAGAGTAGTCTTCATTTGATCATAAACCAAATGCAAAAGTGGTCGTATAAATAGATATACGGTTTAAAAGTGGCTTCGGCATCACTTCGATTTTAGTCATCCATCATCCACGTCAAGCGCCATCACGATATACAAAGAGCCTCTCCTTCAAAATGGTGGTGCAAGGGGTGTAATATGTAATTTATGAAAGTCGGGGCGCTTATTCGTCTACTTTTGTAAAAATTTATAACGTAAGGTTTAACGCAACACATATTCAAGTCGGTCATTCGGCACGATGATTTATCTCAATCATCTTTTACTGTTACTTGCCTACCTATCGTCGCCAACACACTCATTTATCCAAAGTCTGATATGAAAATCGAAACCTCTCAATTTAGCAAAAACGATACCAAGCACTGCCAAGGTGACATGCAGGCATATTGGATGCCCTACACCCCGAACCGCTACTTTAGGAAAAATCCGAAGGTGATGGCAAGCGCCAAAGGCGTTTATTACACCGATGATCATGGGCGCAAATTATTTGATGGCGCTTCTGGTCTTTGGACCTCGCCACTGGGTCATGGCGACCCCCGCATCATCGAGGCTATTCAGAAGCAATACCAGACGATGGATTACGTTCCGGCATTTCAAATGGCCAGTAAAGAAACCTTTCGATTGGCTAATCGCATTACGCAATATGCTCCCGCTGATTTAGGAAAAGTGTTCTTTGTCAACTCGGGATCGGAAGCGGTAGATACTGCCCTCAAGATGGCAATTGCTTACCATCGCGCCAGAGGTGAGTCGAGTCGCACTCGGATGATTGGCCGCGAGCGAGCCTATCACGGAGGCTGCATTGGTGGAATTTCAGTGGGGGGCATACCAACGAATCGAAAAATGTTTAGCCCGATGATGATGCCTGGAGTCGATCATTTACCACATACCTTAAACCTGTCACAAATGGCATTTTCAAGAGGGCAGCCTACTTGGGGCGCTCACTTAGCCGATGATCTGGAGAGATTAGTCTTATTGCATGATGCAAGCAATATTGCTGCCGTCATTTTGGAACCAGTGCAAGGATCAACGGGGGTCATTGTTCCGCCGGTCGGTTACCTTGAAAAAATTCGAGAAATTTGTACAAAGTACGGCATCCTGCTCATTTTTGATGAGGTCATCACTGGCTTTGGTCGCTTAGCGGCCAACTTTGGAGCAGATCGCTTTGGGGTTAAGCCCGACATGATTACATTTGCTAAAGCCATCACCAATGGTGTCATTCCGATGGGCGGCATTATTGCGCACAACGATATTTACGAGACCATCACGGGCAGTGGTGGCCAAGAACAGTTAATC
>JBIIGG010000017.1:0-16974 GCA_044236575.1 Polynucleobacter sp.
TAGCATGTTCTTGTTTCACGTGAAACAAGGCAAAATGATATGATCATTGCCCTTATTGAGGCAAACCATGCGGTACTCTAAAAAATTCGATGTAATTGTGATTGGCGGCGGACATGCTGGCACCGAGGCGGCGCTGGCTTCTGCGCGCATGGGCTGCGACACCCTGCTTCTCACCCACAGCATAGAGACGCTCGGGGCAATGAGCTGCAACCCCTCGATTGGCGGCATTGGCAAAGGCCATTTAGTCAAAGAAATTGACGCGCTGGGCGGCGCAATGGCCGCAGCTACCGATGAGGCGGGCATTCAGTTTCGTATATTAAATAGCAGTAAGGGCCCTGCCGTTCGGGCAACACGGGCCCAGGGCGACCGTATTCTCTATAAGGCGGCCATTCGCCGTCGGATCGAAAATCAGCCCAACTTGAGCTTATTTCAGGCTGCCGTGGACGACCTCCTTGTTGTTGGCGGCTCCGTGGTTGGTGTTCGTACGCAATCTGGCCTTGAGTTTTCGGCTGGCCAGGTTGTGCTGACTGCCGGTACATTTTTAGATGGCAAGATCCATGTAGGCCTCAATAGCCATTCGGGCGGCCGCGCTGGTGATCCCGCAGCCTTAACCTTGTCGGCGCGCCTAAAAGACCTTGCCTTGCCACAGGGACGCCTAAAAACCGGCACCCCCCCTCGAATTGATGGCAGAAGTATTGATTTTTCAGTGATGCTCGAGCAGCCGGGCGATCTTGATCCTATTCCCTGTTTTTCCTATCTGGGGCGGCCCGAACAACACCCAAGACAGGTTCCATGCTGGATTACTCATACGAATGAGGCAACCCACGACATTATTCGTGGCGGCCTAGACCGCTCGCCCATGTATACCGGTGTTATTGAGGGCGTTGGACCGCGATATTGCCCCTCGATTGAGGACAAAATCCATCGTTTCGCCTCTAAAAATAGCCACCAGATATTTTTAGAGCCTGAGGGCCTGACAACCAACGAGTATTACCCCAACGGAATCTCAACCAGCCTGCCCTTTGATGTCCAGTGGGATTTGGTGCGCAGTATTCGGGGTCTCGAGAATGCCACCATCGTGCGCCCCGGCTACGCGATTGAATACGATTTTTTTGACCCGCGCCAATTGCGGCACAGCCTAGAAACCAGGGCCATTCAAGGGCTTTATTTTGCTGGCCAAATTAATGGCACAACCGGGTATGAAGAGGCCGCGGCCCAAGGGCTGCTTGCCGGAATGAATGCCGGACTGGCTGCCAAGGGCCTCTCCCCTTGGGTGCCCAAGCGCAGCGAGTCCTATATCGGGGTTTTGGTAGACGATCTCATTACTCGGGGCGTGCAAGAGCCTTACCGGATGTTTACAAGCCGGGCCGAGTATCGGCTTAGCCTTAGAGAAGACAATGCGGATTTGCGCCTAACCGAGATTGGAAGGTCTTTTGGTTTGGTGGATGATGCGCGCTGGACCTTCTTTTGCAAGAAAAGAGAGGCTGTTTCACGTGAAACAATGCGCCTGAAGGAATCCTGGGTGAGCCCAAGGCATGCCTCCGCTCAATCCTTGGCTTCGCTTTTAGGGCAAGAGTTGTCCCATGAGGCCAGCTTGGCCGACATTTTGAAGCGGCCCACGGTTACCTATACGGCGCTATCTGAGGCTTATGACGGGTCTGCGCCGCAGCTCGATGCGGACCCGAACCTAAATCAGCAAATCCAGGATCAGGTTGAGATCTCAATTAAATATGCGGGCTACATTGACCGGCAGGCCCTGGAAATCGCCCGCCACGAGTTTAATGAGGGCTATCCATTGCCAGAGTTCTTGGATTACAGCCTGGTTCGGGGGCTATCAAAAGAAGTCCAGCAGAAATTAGGTGCGCAAAAACCAGAAACCTTGGGGCAGGCTGCGCGCATATCCGGGGTCACGCCAGCGGCCATTTCTTTATTGTTGGTGCATTTAAAGCGGGGGATTAGCAAATCCCAGGAGTCGGTGTGAGCGGGGCAGCTCTCACACTTGGGGTTGCTGAACTTGGCTTGACCTTATCGCAGCAACAGGTGGCCGATTTAAATACCTTCCTGCAGGAGCTTGAGCGCTGGAATCGCGTGCACAACCTAACCTCGGTTGAGGGTGAGCAGGCCAACATTGATCTGCACCTCATTGATTCTATTGCAATTTTACCAATAATGCGTGAATTTTTACCCTCCACACAAGTACAGATTGCAGACCTTGGGTCCGGCGGGGGTTTGCCAGCAATACCGATTGCAATTGCACAGCCCGATTGGAGCATTAGCTTAATTGAGGCGGTTCGCAAGAAAACGGCTTTTTTACAGAACGTAAAGGGCAAGCTTGGCCTTACAAATGCATCGATTTATAGCGATCGCGTGGAGCAGGTCGCAACTCAAGAGCCCGGAAAGTACGATGCAGTTATTTCAAGGGCATTCACAAGCCTAGATCGTTTTTTAGATTTGGCAGAGCCTTTCTTAAAGCCAGGCGGCTTGGTTTTTGCGATGAAGGCAAAGCGAGCCGACGAGGAGCTATCGACTGTATCGACTGCGCGCTGGCGACTTTTGGCAGACCGCGTTGTGGACATACCCAACAGCACATTAGAGCGGCGACTTTTGGTCTTCGCGCCCCATGCGAAAATCATCTATTAAAGGCAAATAAAAAACCATGGCCAAAATATTCTGTATTGCAAATCAAAAGGGCGGCGTTGGAAAAACCACGACAGCAGTGAATCTGGCCGCCGGCCTAGCGGGGCATAAGCAACGAGTATTGCTGGTTGATTTGGATCCACAAGGCAATGCAACCATGGGCTCTGGCATTGAAAAAGCAGAGCTTGATATGAGCATCTATCAGGTGCTGATTGGTCAGGCAACGGTGGCGGCTTCTGTGCAGCGTTGCGAAAGTGCCGGCTATGATGTCTTACCAGCAAACCGCGATTTAGCTGGAGCAGAAATTGAGCTAGTAGACCTTGATGAGCGCGAGCTACGCCTCAAGACCGCACTGGCTTTGGTGGGCGATGAGTATGACTTCATCTTGATTGATTGCCCGCCCGCACTCTCCTTGCTGACACTCAATGGCCTTTGTGCCGCTAACGGCGTCATTGTGCCGATGCAATGTGAATATTTTGCTTTAGAGGGCTTGTCGGACCTGGTGAACACCATCAAACAAGTGCATGCCAATCTCAATCCAGATCTGATGATTATTGGCTTATTGCGGGTGATGTTTGATCCGCGCATGACCTTGCAGCAACAGGTTTCAGAGCAATTACTAGAACACTTTGGGGACAAAGTATTTAAAACAATCATTCCGCGCAACGTTCGCCTGGCAGAAGCGCCATCGTATGGCTTGCCAGGGGTGTCGTTTGATAGTTCGTCGCGGGGCGCCAAAGCGTACTTGGATTTTGGTGCAGAAATGATTCAACGAATTCAACAAATGTGATTGATCAAATACCATGAGCACAATGAAGAAAAAGGGCCTTGGCCGTGGCCTTGAGGCCTTGCTGGGCGAAAAATCGAAACCGGTCCAAGCTGACGCACCCATAACACGCTTGCCCCTGGGCGCGCTGCAGGCTGGCAAATATCAGCCACGCCAAAAAATGGACTCAGGCCCTCTTCAAGAACTGGCTGAAAGCATTCGCGAACAGGGAGTCATGCAACCCCTCTTGGTGCGCGCAATTTCCGCAGGTAAATATGAAATTATTGCCGGCGAGCGCCGCTTTAGGGCTGCCACCCTAGCCGGCCTTACCGAGGTTCCAGTCCTAGTATCCCTGGCAGACGATAAGGGCGCGGCAGCAATGGCGCTCATTGAAAATATGCAGCGCGAGGATTTAAATCCCCTAGAGGAGTCACAGGGATTGGCGCGCCTGATTGAAGAATTTGGGTTTACACACGAACAGGCAGCAAAGTCCGTCGGCAAATCAAGAAGCGCCATCAGCAACTTGTTACGCCTGGCCCAACTGGCAAAGCCAGTTCAGGCCATGTTATTGGCCGGTGATATTGATATGGGCCATGCGCGCGCCCTACTACCCCTGCCGGGATCGAGCCAGGTTGCGCTGGCGCAAAAAATCATGGTTCAAGGGCTTTCAGTGCGAGAAGCCGAGCGTTTGTCAGCGGTGCTTGCACGTGCTGGCGGTCAAATGGGCGCGAAGAAGCTCAAAAAAGCCGCTGACTCCGCCGCCGCAGATCCGGATTTGCAGCGCTTATCACGCGAAATTGCAGATCTAATTGGCCTTAGCGCCGAATTTAAGCTAAAAGGCAAAGGCGGAGAGTTGCGGATACGTTTCAGCAAAGCAGACGAACTGGATGCCCTTTTAAAAAAATTAGGTATTGAAACGTAAACACCAGATAAGTTGAGAGAGCTATTTGAAAGCGCCAAGCAATCAATCGAACCCTGAGGACCCTTGGAAGGAGCCAGAAGAGCCCTTTCGGGTCTATAGCAGCGAAGAAATGCAAGCGCTATTACAAGCTAGCTCAGGCAAAAGCAGGCTGTCATTGCCATGGAGGGTAGTGGCCGCTCAAACACTGGCAACAGTCTTGGGCGCGCTTATTGGTTGTGTATTTTGGGACGACGGACGCATTAGCGTTTATACTTATTCGGCGTTTTTAGGCGGGTTAATAGGCGTTTTGCCTGCTGTACTGTTTTTGCTTCGCCTAGAAGTCGCAAGAGGTGCTCAGCGCCTCACCTCTGGCGGTTTTTTGTCAGCGCTTGTTTCTGGTGAAGTAATAAAAATTACCGCTACAATCGCAATGTTTATTTGGTTAGCGTTTAATTACGCAGAATTAAAGTGGATACCGCTGCTGCTGACATATATTGTCACGCTCAAATGTTATCTGCTTGGGCTGTTTTGGCGTTAACCAGCATTTTGTAAAAAGGAATTGCTTAAGATGGCAAGTACAGTAAATGGCGCACCGAGTGAGCCTTTAACGCCAACAGCGTACATTGCAGAGCATTTGCAAAATTTAAACAATATTGGCGGACCCCAAACCTCAATTATTGATTTCAGTGTTATTAATCTAGACACTATTTTTTGGACCCTTGCAATGGGCCTATTGACAGTTGGATTTTTGCTACTTGCCGCGCGGCGAGCAAGCCCAGGAGTGCCCGGGCGCTTCCAAGCACTAATCGAAATGCTAGTCGAAATGGTCGAAACGCAATCTAAAAGCATTGTTCACGGCGACCGAAGCTACATTGCCCCCCTTGCGCTCTTTGTATTCTGCTGGATCATATTGTTAAACACACTGGATCTTGTGCCGGTAGATTGGGTGGTGGGCGTAAACCACTTTCTTGAGAATTTAGGTGTGCATGTGCCGCACCATAAGCTAGTCCCTACAACTGATTTGAATGCAACCTTAGGCATGTCCTTCGCAGTGTTGTTACTGGTTTTTTACTACAGTTTCAAGGTAAAGGGCGTGGGAGGATTCGTACACGAACTGCTTTCGGCGCCATTTGGAGCAAAGTGGTACTTGGCCCCATTCAACCTGGTTCTAAACATCATCGAGTACATCGCCAAAGGGGTTTCCTTGGGCATGCGGTTATTCGGCAATATGTATGCGGGCGAGCTCATTTTCTTGCTCATCGCTTTGCTAGGTAGTATTTGGACCTTTAGTCTCGACTTGAGTGTGCTCGGTCTTGTAGGGCACGTCATTGCAGGGTCTGCTTGGGCTATCTTTCACATACTCGTTATTTTGTTACAGGCATTTATTTTTATGATGTTGACGTTGGTTTACATCGGCCAAGCACACAGCCACCATTAACCGTTTTATTTTTATTACCACTTTTATTACTTAGGAGTCATCATGCAAGAATTATTAGCAAACATTCAAGGTTTAACTGCAATCGGCATCGGCCTCATTATTGGTTTGGGCGCACTAGGCGCATGTTTAGGCATTGGCCTTATGGGTGGAAAATTTATTGAAGGCGCAGCGCGTCAGCCTGAGTTGATGAATGAACTGCAAACCAAAATGTTCTTGTTGGCTGGTTTGATCGACGCGGCTTTCTTGATCGGCGTTGGTGTTGCGATGTTGTTTGCCTTCGCAAACCCATTGTTGGCTGTTATTAAGTAATTGTTCTGACGCGGGCAACGCCGTGTTGTCCGCACGTTCTTAACAATACCGAAAGGAATACCGTGAATCTGAACGCGACCCTATTCGCGCAAATGATCGTCTTCTTCATTTTATGGTGGGTAGTTGCACGCTTTGTGTGGCCTCCCTTAGTAAAAGCCTTAGACGAGCGCGCCACCAAAGTTGCAGAAGGCCTAGCAGCCGCTGAGCGCGGCAAGGCTGACCTTGCTTCCGCATCAAAACTGGCCGAGCAAGAGTTAGTGCGTGCTCGCCAAGAAGGCGGACAGCGCGTAGCCGAAGCAGAAAAGCGTGCACAGCTTAGTGCGGATGAGATTCGTAGCAATGCACAGGCAGAAGCGGCGCGCATTATTAATCAAGCAAAACAAGACGCAGAGCAGCAAGTATCCCGCGCGCGCGATGTATTGCGAGCCGAAGTTGCAAACTTGGCAGTCCGTGGGGCCGAGCAAATTTTGCGCCGCGAAGTGGATCCAAAGGCTCACGCCGCCCTGCTAGACCAACTCAAGGCAGAGCTCTAATATGGCTGATTTAGCTACCATTGCACGTCCTTACGCAGAGGCGCTTTTCGCAAGCGTAAAACCTTCCGAGCTGGGCTCCACCTTGGTTCAGTTGACCGAACTAGCACAGCTGTCGGAAATGCCGGATGTGGCTGTATTGGCTAACAATCCAAAAATTTCAGCGGATGCGCTCAGCACGCTATTGAGCGGCGTGGTTAAGACTAAATTAGACGATAAAGTAAATTCATTCTTGCGTTTGGTTAATCAAAATCATCGACTAGCGGCGATGTCCGAAATTGCAGCCCAGTTTGAGGTTTTAAAAAATCAAAGTGAAGGCGCTGCAGAGGTAATCATTACCAGCGCATTTCCGCTTGAGGGCGATGCATTAAGCAGTTTATTAACCAGTTTAAAAAAGCGTTTTGGCGGCAAGGAATTGCGCCCAACAATTGAAGTGGATCCCAGCTTAATTGGTGGCGTCCGCGTTCAAGTTGGTGACCAGGTGATCGACAGCACGGTTAGGGCTCAGTTAGCCACAATGCAAGCAAGTCTTAACGCATAACCCTTTACTAAGAACATACGAAATAATATCCAGGAGTAATTGATGCAACTGAACCCTTCCGAGATCAGCGAACTGATCAAGAGCCGAATTAGTGAGATGGGAGTCGACTCCCAGCTGCGCAACCAAGGCACCGTTATTTCAGTAACCGACGGTATTTGCCGCGTGTATGGTTTGTCTGGCGTGATGCAAGGGGAAATGTTGGAGTTCCCTGGTAATACCATTGGCCTTGCGCTGAACTTAGAGCGCGATTCGGTTGGTGCGGTTGTGCTCGGTGAGTACACCCACATTAAAGAAGGCGATCCAGTGAAATGCACGGGGCGCATTCTGGAGGTACCAGTTGGCCCAGAGCTTCTAGGCCGAGTTGTGGATGCCTTGGGTCAGCCAATTGATGGCAAAGGCCCGGTCAATGCCAAGTTAACCGACTTTATTGAAAAAGTAGCTCCAGGAGTGATTGCACGTCAATCGGTTAGTCAGCCAGTACAAACTGGTTTAAAGGCGATTGATGCCATGGTTCCAATTGGCCGTGGTCAGCGCGAGCTCATCATTGGCGACCGTCAGACTGGTAAGACCGCGGTTGCTGTGGATGCCATCATTAACCAAAAAGGTAAAGGCGTGTATTGCGTCTATGTTGCGATTGGTCAAAAAGCATCGACGATTGCAAACGTCGTGCGCAAATTAACAGAGCTCGGCGCAATGGAGTACACCGTCGTGGTTGCTGCCAGCGCTTCCGAGTCCGCTGCAATGCAGTACCTTTCGGCATATGCTGGCTGCACTATGGGCGAATACTTCCGCGATCGCGGTGAGGATGCCTTGATTGTGTATGACGACTTAACTAAGCAAGCGGTTGCCTACCGTCAAATTTCCTTGTTGCTCCGCCGTCCCCCAGGTCGCGAAGCGTATCCTGGCGACGTGTTCTATCTCCACTCCCGTTTGTTGGAGCGCGCTGCACGTGTGAACGCAGACTATGTTGAGAAATTTACCAACGGCGCTGTTAAAGGCAAGACTGGCTCACTAACCGCTCTGCCAATTATTGAAACCCAAGCGGGTGACGTTTCTGCTTTCGTTCCAACCAACGTGATTTCGATTACCGACGGCCAGATCTTCTTAGAGACCGATCTCTTTAACGCAGGCGTACGCCCAGCGATTAACGCCGGTATTTCAGTGTCCCGCGTAGGCGGCGCCGCACAAACCAAAGTAATTAAAAAACTGTCTGGGGGTATTCGTACCGACCTAGCGCAGTACCGTGAGCTAGCTGCTTTTGCACAGTTTGCATCTGACCTGGATGATGCAACGCGTAAGCAGCTCGAACGCGGTAAGCGTGTTACAGAGTTGTGTAAACAGGCGCAGTACAAGCCCTTGCAAGTTTGGGAAATGGCCGCCTCTCTTTATGCAATGAATAATGGCTACTTTGACGATCTCGAAGTAAAGCATGTGCTGGCATTTGAAAAAGGCTTGCAAGATCACCTCAAATCAAAATATGCAGACTTAGTTGGGCGCATAGAAGAAACCAAAGACTTGAGCAAAGACGATGAAGCCGCTTTACGTGCTGCAATTGAGGACTACAAGCGCTCAGCCTCCTTCTAAGAGGGAGCGCATACATCATGGCAAGCACAAAAGAGATACGGTCTAAGATCAAGAGCGTGCAAAACACGCGCAAGATCACGAAGGCAATGGAAATGGTCGCCGCATCGAAGATGCGGCGCGCCCAAGAGCGTATGCGCAATGCGCGCCCCTATTCTCAAAAAATCAGGGAAATCGCTGCTAATTTAGCGGAAGCAAATCCCGAGTACCGCCCTACTTATATGGTGGTGCGTGAAGTTAAAAATATAGGCACAATTTTGGTGAGCACGGATAAGGGTCTCTGCGGCGGCCTCAATACCAATATATTGCGCTTGATTACAAATCAAGTTCGTGAAATGCAAGAAAAGAAAATTGGCATTGAATTTACAGCCATTGGCTCTAAAGGCTTGCAATTTTTAAATCGCTCAAAAGCAAAGTTGCTGTCAGAAACGATTCAGCTGGGCGACACTCCTCGCATGGACGCCTTGATTGGGGCCATTACAGCACAGCTCAAGGCCTTTGAGCGCGGCGAAGTGGATGAGGTTTATCTTGCCTACACACGCTTTGTGAACGCGATGAAACAAGAGCCCGTATTAGAAAAGATCTTGCCACTTGCGCCCAATTCGGTAAGCGCCGGCGAAGGTAAGGCAGCATCATGGGACTATATTTATGAGCCCGATGCCGAGACGATTTTGGATGGCCTGTTAAAGCGCTATGTTGAGGCTTTAATTTATCAAGCAGTTGCAGAAAACATGGCCTCAGAGCAATCTGCGCGGATGGTTTCAATGAAGGCGGCGTCCGACAACGCGAAGAATGTCATTGGCGAGCTGCAGTTGGAATACAACAAAACCCGTCAGGCCGCGATTACAAAAGAGCTTTCAGAGATTGTTGGTGGAGCGGCAGCGGTTTAAGCTGGCTGCATTTAGAAGTACGACAGAATTTAGGAATAAATCGGAGAGATGCGATGAGTAACGGAAATATCGTGCAGTGTATTGGTCCCGTGGTGGACATTCAGTTCCCGCGTGACAGCATGCCAAATATTTATGATGCCCTGACCTTGGTTGAGAGCAGCGAAAAATCATTTGTTGAAAAAGGCTTGACCTTTGAAGTCCAGCAGCAAATCGGCGACGGCGTAGTACGCGCAATTGCCATGGGCGCAAGCGATGGTCTGCGTCGGGGCATGGAAGTCGCGTCAACAGGAAAAGCCATTTCTGTCCCAGTTGGTCCGGCAACACTCGGCCGCATTATGGACGTTTTAGGACGCCCCATTGACGATGCGGGCCCGATTGCAACCCAAGAGCGTCGCGCAATTCATCAGCCAGCCCCTAAATTTGAAGAGCTGTCACCCTCGGTTGATTTGCTTGAAACTGGCATTAAGGTTATTGACTTAGTTTGTCCGTTTGCCAAAGGCGGAAAAGTTGGTTTGTTCGGTGGCGCCGGCGTAGGCAAAACCGTGAACATGATGGAACTGATTAATAACATCGCAAAACAGCACTCCGGTTTATCCGTGTTTGCTGGCGTAGGTGAGCGCACCCGCGAAGGAAATGACTTTTATCACGAGATGAAAGAATCCAATGTTATCGATAAGGTAGCAATGGTATTTGGTCAGATGAATGAGCCCCCTGGCAACCGTTTACGCGTTGCCTTAACTGGCTTGACTATGGCCGAGGCCTTCCGTGATGAAGGCCGTGACATTCTGTTTTTCGTGGACAACATTTACCGCTACACCCTCGCAGGTACAGAGGTATCGGCTTTGCTCGGTCGTATGCCTTCTGCGGTGGGCTACCAGCCAACTTTGGCTGAAGAAATGGGTAAATTGCAAGAGCGCATTACATCGACCAAGACAGGTTCTGTCACATCGATTCAAGCCGTTTACGTTCCTGCAGATGACTTAACCGACCCATCCCCTGCAACGACCTTCTTGCATTTGGACTCCACCGTTGTTTTGTCACGTGACATTGCTGCTTTGGGTATTTACCCCGCGGTTGATCCGCTCGACTCGACTAGCCGCCAGCTTGACCCACAAGTCGTAGGTCAGGAGCACTATGAAGTAGCGCGAGGCGTACAAATGACTTTGCAGCGCTATAAAGAGTTGCGTGACATTATTGCGATTTTGGGCATGGACGAATTGTCACCAGACGATAAGTTGGCCGTAGCCCGTGCCCGTAAGATTCAGCGGTTCTTGTCCCAGCCCTTCCACGTGGCCGAGGTATTTACTGGCTCTCCAGGAAAATACGTGCCCCTGAAAGAGACCATTCGCGGCTTTAAGATGATTGTGAGTGGCGAGTTGGATCATTTGCCAGAGCAGGCGTTCTATATGGTGGGCTCAATTGATGAGGCCATTGAGAAAGCCAAGAAGCTTTAATCGAATACCAAGGAAACCATGTCTACCATTCGCGTCGATGTTGTTAGTGCGGAGCAATCCATCTTTAGTGGAGAGGCAAAGTTTGTTGCCCTTCCCGGAGAAAATGGTGAGCTTGGCATTTTGCGTGGGCACACCCCGTTAATTACGCGCATTCGCCCTGGTTCGGTGCGCATTGAAAAAGCCGATGGCGATGAAGAATTTGTTTTCGTAGCAGGCGGCTACCTAGAAGTTCAGCCCGATCACGTCACTGTGCTGGCCGATACTGCTATCCGTGGCCATGATTTAGATGAGGCCAAAGCACTTGAGTCAAAACGGCGGGCCGAAGAGGCCATGCAAAATCGCAGCAGCGATTTTGATTTAGCCTTAGCGCAGTCTGAATTTGCTATGGCTGCTGCTCAGTTAGCGGCCATTACTCGTTTCCGTCGCAAGAAATAACGTTACCGCAAGTGCTGCTAAACGATCGGTTTATCAAAGCCTGTCTCGGAGAGTCGGTTGATCGCACGCCACTTTGGCTAATGCGTCAGGCTGGCCGCTATCTTCCTGAATACAATGCGACGCGCGCAAAAGCGGGTAGTTTTTTAAGTCTCGCTAAAACCCCTGCGTACGCAACCGAAGTCACCCTTCAGCCACTGGATCGCTATCCGCTCGATGCGGCTATTTTGTTTTCCGATATTTTGACGATCCCCGATGCGATGGGCCTTGGATTGCAATTTACGGCTGGCGAGGGCCCCAGTTTCAAGCACCCGCTGCGCACAGAGGCAGACGTTAAAAAGTTACGCGTTGCCGATATGGGTGAGTTGACCTATGTTTTTGATGCCGTATCTGAAATCCGTAAGGCATTAATTCAGGATGGCAAGCAACGTGTACCCTTGATTGGCTTTTCAGGAAGTCCATGGACCTTAGCGTGCTACATGATTGATGGCTCCAGCACAGATGAGTTCCGGCACGCAAAGACCATGATGTTTGATCGCCCGGATTTATTGGAGCGCATTCTTGAGGTTAATATTCAGTCAGTTGCCGCCTACCTTACTGAGCAAGTGAAGGCAGGGGCGCAAGCGCTAATGATCTTTGATACTTGGGGCGGCATGCTGCCAGATGGTTGGTATCAGCAGGTATCCTTAGCTGCGATGCAAAAAGTAATTGCCCTGCTGCCCAGAGAACATGAAGGTCAGCGTATCCCGGTCATCATTTTCACCAAAGGCGGCGGCCTGTGGATAGAAGATATGGCCCAGGTTGGCGCAGATGCGATTGGGCTCGATTGGACTATTTCCTTAAGCCGTGCGCGTAAAGCACTCTTGGCGGCTGGCAAGCCACTGGCTATCCAGGGAAACTTAGACCCCTTAATTCTGTTTTCTGGCCCAGAGAAGATTGCCCAAGAAGCAGGCAAGCTGCTGGCTGATTTAGCCAGCGCTCCCGCACTCAAGCCAGGGCTGCATTCTCTAGATGGCCATGTTTTTAACCTTGGCCATGGGATTTCCCAATTCACCCCACCCGAAAGCGTCACTGCGCTGGCCCAGGCGGTTATTGAGCAGTCGCAAAAGCTGCGCCGATAACCCTAATTGGCGAAGTAAAGAAGCGTTTACTTGCATGATCGCCTCGGGTTATACACAGTTGCTAGCAAAAAGATTAATTCAGTAGGATTGAGGTTAATTTTCAATTAACTTGTCCATATCAAGATATAAGTCATTGATATTATTGAATTTTAGATAAGCCACTTAAAAAGAGCATTCTTGGTGCATTTCAAAGCGAAAATAGCAAAAAGCACCATAGACAAATGATATCCACAGACTTATCCACAGAAGAACAGCAGGGCAATGTGAATACGGCGCCACCGCATTGCTATGTGCAGGTCGTGCTCGATAAGCCACTGGTGCAGGGATTTGATTACATCTGGGACGTAAATGAATTGGGCTGCACGCCCACGGTGGGGCAATTAGTTGAGGTGCCTTTTGGCCGTGCGAATTCGGTTGCCATGATAATAAAAGTGAGCAATCACTCAGATTATGAGCAATCTAAATTAAGGAAAGTAAGTCAACAGGCGCCCTTGCCCCCCTTGGACAGTAAGACCTTAGGCATGCTTAACTTTGCTAGTCAGTATTACTTCAGCACTTTAGGTGAAATTGCCTTGCCATCGATACCGGCTTATTGGAAAAAACCAAAGAAATGGCAAACACTGGCAGAAAAAGCAATTGGCAACGAATTACAGCCCACAAAAAAGAAAAGTAAAAAAAGGGCGGTTATCGAACAAAAGCCCCATATGCCCAAGCCCCTTTCCGGAATCCAGAAAGACCAGTTAAACGCTGAACAAACCAAAGCACTTAACCACCTAATCGGAGAAGCAAATACCAATCTGGGGTATCGCGCCATCCTCTTGCAAGGTAAAACCGGCTCCGGAAAGACGGCCGTTTACCTGAACTGGATTAAAGAGGTATTACAAAGCGATGATGCACAGGCATTGATATTGGTACCCGAGATCAATCTCACGCCGCAACTTGAAAAACGCGTGGCAGAATTTTTCCCAGAAAAACGCATTGCTGTGATGCACAGCGGCTTGTCTGAAAAGCGCCGCGGCATTGCTTGGCAAGAAACCATTCTGGGCAAGGCGCAGATTATTTTAGGAACGCGTCTGGCTGCGCTGGCAGCAATACCGAATTTGAAGGCAATCGTAGTGGATGAAGAGCATGACGCATCCTATAAGCAGCAGGAAGGAACGCGCTACTCTGCTAGAGACCTGAGTGTTTGGCGAGCCCATCAATTATCAATACCGATCGTCTTAGCATCCGCAACGCCGTCATTAGAAACGTGGCTCGCTGCAGAAGATGGGCGCTATGAGCGCATTCGGCTTGATGCGCGCGCACTGAGTACGACCATGCCCAACGTAAAACTCGTGCGCTTGCCAAAGACGGTCACGCCAAGTAAGCAGGGTGAGGCAGATCTAATGTCGCTCGAGGTACGTGATGCCATTTCGCGCAACATGCTGCAGAAAAAGCAAAGCTTAGTATTGATCAATCGACGCGGTTATGCGCCCATACTGAGTTGTTCCGCATGCGGTTGGTTATCCGGGTGCAGCAAATGCTCCTCATACATGGTGATCCATAAGTCCAGCATCCTCGGCAAAAAAGCAGTATTGAACTGCCACCACTGTGGATTAATAAATGAGGTACCGCCATTTTGTCCAGAATGCGGCAACGCAGAGCTCAGCACCATTGGGCAAGGCACCCAAAAGATGGAAGACTACATACAAGCGCAGTGGCCAGATGCAAAAGTCCTGCGAATCGATGCAGACTCCAGTAAGAAAAGCGCGCATGCCGAAGGCCTGTTTGAACAAATACACGATGGGACTGCCGACATCGTTGTGGGCACCCAAATGATTGCTAAAGGCCATGATTATCAAAATATCGGTCTAGTTGCTGTGATCGATGCAGACAGTAGACTTTTTTCACAGGACTATAGAGCGGCTGAGCGTTTGTTTGCACAGCTCGTGCAGGTTGCTGGGCGGGCTGGGCGCGCCAGCCAAGATCAGGAGGACGTAGGCGAGATCTGCATCGAAACACGCTATCCGGATCTGCCTGTTTTTCGTCACGTATTAGGGCATGACGTCGATGGATTTTTAGGGCACATTGCAACTGAACGTAAAGACGCCTTGTTGCCGCCATACAGTTATCAGGCGCTAATACATGCTGAAGCAAAAAATATTAGTACCGCAATTCAGTTTCTGACGGACATCAAAAAAACAGTTCGCAATGCGCCGGATTTTCCAGGCGGAGTTCGGATGTATGACCCTGTTCCAAAAACCATTGTGCGTGTCAGCAGTATGGAAAGAGCCCAGCTTGTAATTGAAAGCGATAGCCGTAAAAATCTTCAGCAAGCATTAACGCAGCTCGATCAAGTGCTGCGCGGATTATCACAAGGCCGTATCAGCCTCGGTAGCCGAGTGCGCTGGTTGATTGAGCGCGACCCGCTCTTAATTTAACGTGGATTCGTATTGCGCAAGGGGATGAAGGTGCGCAAGTTCCTGGGCTTGAGATTCAGCGCTAATGGTTTGGATTTTAAAAAGCCAAGTTCCATAGGGATCCTGATTAATCGATTCAGGGACATCAACAGCGGCCGAATTGACAGCAACTACGGTTCCGGATACTGGAGCATGAATATCGCTGGCTGCTTTCACTGATTCGATTACGGCGCACGCCTGTCCTTGTTTGACGACGACACCAACAGCCGGAGTCTCCAGAAAAACAACGTCACCCAATGCGATTTGAGCATGATCACTAATGCCCACCCAGACTACGCCATCCGATTGAAGGTCGGCCCACTCATGGGTATCGGCAAAAAGGTAATTGGGTTTTGCGTTCGTCATGTATGGGGTTGAATCAAGAGAAGTGGTTTTAGATTACGCCCTAGCGTAATGTCAAACGAAGACGGGGGCGAAAGCTTAGGTTTTGGCTGAGCCGGTGCGGTGGGTGCGGTTATATAAACAGCTTGCGCAAATCCAACGTTGCTTTCGATTGCTCGTTGGGATCCAGGTTCCGCCTTCGAGGCGCTTTTCTCGACTGCAAGAAGAGCAAAATTTTAAGCTCTGGGATGTATCTTGCGTTGATTCAGGTGCGGTTGTAGTCATAGGTAAGCTGGCCAACTAATCTACTAAAGCTCTATTTTAACCTGTTTGCCCTACGGGAGCAGGGGTTAACATCACGCGCACTGAATCCGCTGTTTTATTGCCGTCAAAGTCTAGCCAAGCCTTATTCTCAAAGTCATAGAGCTTGCATTTGCGAGCCGTATCAAAATACCACTTCCAAGAGAATTTTTGAATGAAAATCCGCTCTGGCAGTAGTGTTTCGAGGGTATTTTGGGCCTCTTTGAGGCGATACAATGGCACGCTCATGTCGACGTGGTGGGCGGTATGCTCCATGATGTGGTGCATTAAAGCGCCCCAGTAATAGCCAAATGTCAGGTGTACCGTAGTTGAAACAAAGGGCTGCGCGCGCAGCCATTCGGACTTTTTGTCATACCAAGAGACCGAAGGATGGGTATGGTGTACGTAGACAACAAAACCGATCATTCCGTTCCAAAACAAGAATGGCAGCACAAATCCGGTCAAGAGACCAATCCAAACCGACTGACCGGTAGCTAGGGCTCCAGCAATTAGGCAAGCAATCCAGACAATCGCAAAGGCGGTAACAAGGAGATTGTCTTTAAGGAAAATGGGGCGATCGCCCGGCTTATTCTGGGCATTGGGGAAGTATTCACGCCTCCACCAAATTTCGATTAAGTAATAGAAGACTGGTCCCCAGCCGCTACGGTAAAGGCGCTCAAGGCTTTTGCGCCAAGTCGGTAGGGCATCGAACTCCGCTTTCGAAAGCGGTTCCCACACGAAATCAAAGCCTTTTAAATTGGTTTGTCCATGGTGAACAACATTGTGGCCAACGTCCCACAGGCTGTAAGGGGTGAGTGAGGGTAAAAAGGCAATGCGGCCCAATACTTTATTGAGCTCGCGGTTTGGCGTAAAGCTCTGGTGGCAGGCGTCATGCCCTAAGATGAAGATGCGGCCAGTAACAAAGCCGGCGATCACGCCAAATACGATCTTGAGGATGGTGCTTTCAACAAATATGGTGGCTGCAATCGCCCCAAGCCAAAGGGCGGCATCGATAAACAAAAGCAATAATGCCCTACCGGTTTGGCCTTGCGCCATAGGAATTAGCCAGCTCCGAATGATTTTGCGGTGTGGCAAGGGTTCCGTTGGCGCTAAAGGCGCAACAATTGACGGATCAGTAAGTGTGGAGTTTAGATGGGTAGACACAGTATTTATCAGTAGTTAATTCCATGAATAATAGAGGTTTTCAACTAATTCTGCATGAGCTAGATCAAAAGCACCATTTTCTGGTGCGCCCGGCAGGAATCGAACCTGCGACCCTTGGCTTCGGAGGCCA